>CAIYOB010000414.1 GCA_903927685.1 uncultured Planctomycetaceae bacterium | reverse complement strand
TTGTCGCTGGGGGCTCGCTGCGCTCGACCCCAGGCACCCCCAGCCGGCCTTGACGGCACCCTAGCCGTTCTCCTCGCTGTTCTCGATTTCGTATTCCAGCAACTTCTTGTGCAGCGTATTGCGATTGATCCCCAGCCGGACGGCGGCTTTGGTCTGGACACGGTTGCAGTTCTCGAGCACTTGGACGATCAGTTCGCGTTCCACGCGGTTGACGATCCGCGCGCACAAGTCCTCGGCGGTCGGGCCGGCGGCAGCCAATCCCTGCTGGACGACTTCGGCGATCAGCGTCTCGAGGTCCACGCCGCGGATCTGGCCCTGCCGGGGACGAGCTTTGCCGGTCAGCGTGCCCGGCAGCAGATCCAGCGTCAGTTCATCGCCCTCGGCCATGACCACGGCCCGCTCGACGTAGTTCTGTAGTTCCCGCACGTTGCCGGGCCAGTGATAGTCCTGCAAGGCTTCCTGGGCCTCGTGCTGGACGTGGGCCACATAACGGTCATTGGCCTCGTTGTAGTAGTGCAAGAAGTGGTGGACCAGATCCGGGATGTCCTCGCGCCGCATCCGCAACGGCGGAATCTCGATGGGCACGACGTTCAGCCGCCAGTACAAGTCCTCGCGGAACCGCTCCGCTTCGACTTCGCCCAGCAAATCGCGATTGCTGGCCGCGATCACCCGCGTGTCGACGTGCACCGTCTGGGTGTCGCCCACCCGCTCGAACTCCTGCTCCTGCAGCACGCGCAGCAGCTTGACCTGCAGATGGTGCGTGGTCGAGTTGATTTCGTCCAGGAAGATCGTGCCCGTGTGGGCCGCCTCGAAGCGGCCGATGCGGTTATTGACGGCGCCCGTGAACGCGCCGCGCACATGCCCGAACAACTCGCTTTCCAACAAGCTCTCACTCAGCGCGCCGCAATTCACTTTGACGTACGGACCCGTGCTGCGGCTGCTGAGGCGGTGGATGGCGGTGGCGATCAGTTCCTTGCCGGTGCCCGTCTCGCCCAGCAGCAGGACGCACGCGTTGCTGCGGGCCACGCGGCGGGTCAACCGATAGACGTGCTGCATGGCCTTGCTGGTCCCGATAATCCCGGGAATCGGCGGGCCGTCTTCATCCAGCGTTGTGGTGCCGTAGGCAGCCATCTCGAGTCACCCGCTCACGTCCGTGCGGCGCCCTTGCAGAAATAGTCTTGGTGTAAGCACATCACCGGTGCCGGCCGCAGCGGTCACTCACGGCACCCCTACCTCCGGCTGAGGTCTGGCCGGCGCAGACCCTTGGGTCAGCGTGTCGTTCTCCAGTCGCAAGCGACTGGGCATTTCAATCGCTTTCAGGATCGCGCCCAGCACCTGCTGGGTGGCGGGATCCAGGGCCGCACTACGATTATAGCGAACGTACTGCAGCAGGATCTCCTCGCCTGTCAACAGCACCCCCCGCCGTTCCACCGCCACGGCAAACGCCGCGACCGCCGCCTGGCGTTCGCCCAGCGGCCGCGCGTCCTGGCTGGCCAAAGTGACCAGGCAACGCTGCGCTTCCGGGGATCCCAACAGCCCCAAGACGCGAGCGGCGCCGGCGCACAACGCAGGCGTGTTCAGTGCCGACTGGACGGCCTGCTGGACGCGGCACAGGTCATAGAACGCATGCTCGTCCCGGGTTTCCGCCAAGCGCACCAGGTGCTGCATTGCGTGGCTGGCTTGATCCAGGCGAGCATCGTAGCCCACGCGTGCCGACCCGGCAAGGTCCCCAATCCGCGCCACCTGAAAACTCATGCCCGGAACGTCGTGGGGCCGGGGAAAGGCGACCAGCAGCGGATCCAACTCGGCCATCGCGGTGGCGTCCCCCAGACCCTCCTGCCGGGCCATCAGCCCGATCGGCAGTTGGGCCGTCAGGGGATCCTTGCGGAACATCTGGATGGTCTCGCTCGCGTGCAAGGACTCGATGGCGTCGCTGATCAACAGGAACTCGTAGTCCGGGTTCTTGGCAGCCAGCCGGAAGGCTTCCTTGCCTGTGGCGGCCGAGTCGGCCTCGTAGCCCAGTTCGTTCAGCAGGCCGACCAGCGTCTGTGCGGTCTCGGCTCGCGGTTGAGCCACCAGCGCGCGGCGCGAGCCGATGGTGCGAACAAAGTAACTGAGGGTTTCCGGCAGAAAGCTCGAACCGGCATAGGGACTGGTCGGATCCAGTTTCATGATCGCATCGGCGGCGGCCAGACGCAGGCGGCGGTCGCGATGCCGCAGGGCCTGGACCAGCGGCCGCGGTTGGCCGTCGTCGGAACGTACCAAGCTCGGGTCACCCAGGTCGCCGAGCAGTTCGGCCGCGGCGATGGCGGCGATCGGGTAGGCATTGTGCATGGCATAGGCCAGTGCGTCATCGAGCGGCTCGCGGCCCAGTTGGACGGCCTGGGCGGCGACGGTCCCGTCCCCACGGGGCAGAGGCTGGTCCAAGCCCCCGTCCAGCTTTGCCCGGGTCAGATTGGCCAACAGGAACAGCCGCCGGACGTCGACGTTGTCGGGAGCCAGCTTGAGCAGATCCCGCGACAGTCGGGCGGCCATCATCCGCGAGGCTTCGCCGGCGGTGTAAGTCTTCGGGACGCTGGTCTTGCCGGCGGCATCCCAATGCCAGAAGATCGTCTGGTCTTGATAGTCCACCGGCCCCGCGGCGGCGCCGTTCAGGTATTCCCGGACGCGACGCGTGAGATACGAGACCGCCTCGGTGCGGGACGGCGTGCTGCCGACGATCCCCGCCAGGGTCTGCGCTGCCATCTGGCGGGTCGCCTCGGCGGTCTGCGGATCGAGCGCCGGCCCGACCAGGAAAGGCACGACGCGCGCGGCCCGCGACTGGCTCAAGATCTGCAGCACTTGCGACCGCAATGCCTCGTCCGGAGATTCCAGCGCGCCCAGCAGCGGCTCGACCAAGGGCTCGCCCAACTCGACCACGGCGGCCCGGATCTGCGGGTGCTCGGCTTGGCGC
>CAIYOB010000413.1 GCA_903927685.1 uncultured Planctomycetaceae bacterium | reverse complement strand
GAGTTGTCGGCGGGCCAGGAGGCGACGTTGCATCGTCCGGGCCCGGCGGGCAGTTCGACGGGGGAAGCGCCGGTCGCGATTCACGCCCAGGTGACGCCCTATGCCGGCCACCCCGACATCCTGCTGGCGCGGACCGTTAAGGAGGCGTTGAACTTCTTGCGGCTCCGCAGCGGCCCATCACGACGGCCGCATCGCGCCTGAACCCTCGGCCCCGCGCCGCCGGCCGCCGATCCCCGAAGCAGATGACCGAGCGTCGCTGCCTGGGGCCCTCGCGGTGATGGCCACTCAGCCCGGCCTGCCTGCCCTCGACCGGTCCTTGAAGCCGCGGGAACCCCCGCCGGGGGCGTGGGAATATGCAACATTCTCGACACGTAACTGTCACCGGCCAAGAAGACCGCGAGCCCGTCCGGCGTGAAAATGGGACGCCCGCTAGCGGCTTGAAAGCCGGTCCCGAGTTGAAACTGCTCGGCCAACCGGACGGTCAGCGGACGCCCCGTCGCGACGTCCCACAGCCGCAGGCCGCGATAATCCACGGTCAATAGCTGCCGGCTGTCCGGACTGAAGCGGACGTTGCTCACGCTTTGCTCGTGTTCCAGCTTGCGCGTGTGCGGCCGCCCCGCCTCGACGTTCCAGATCAGCGCCGTCCGATCGCGAGAAGCCGAGGCCACGAATCGGCCATCGGGACTGAAGCAGGCATCCCGGACCTCACCGCCGTGGGCCCGGACCGAGAGTTCACAGCCGTCTGCCGCGTTCCCGATGCCGGTGGTCGAATCCAGGGAGGTGGTCACCAGTTTCCGGCCGTCCGGGCTGAACAAGACGGCCAGCACCTCGTTCTGATGACCCTTCAATTCACTCGCCAGCTTTCCGGTCGCTGTCTCGCACAACCGCACCACGCGGCCGGTTCCGGCACTCGCCAGGACTCGTCCGTCGGGCGAAAAGGCGACGGCGTTCAGGTCGGAACCGTGGCGCATCGCTGGTGACGATCGCCCGGTCGCCGATTCCCATCGCCTCACCATGCCATCAGGGGTGATCGTCGCGAAGTGCCTGCCGTCCGCGGTCGCCGCCGCGGGCTCGAGCGGTGGCGACAGCATCACTGGATCGGCCAGACGCCGGCCTTCCGGGATCGACCACACCGAGACCACGCCCTGCGCCGTCGTCGTCAGCATCCGACTCGCGTCGGGCGAGAACAGCAGGCTGATCCGTCCGCCCTTCCCGTGCACGAGCAACGGCCCGCACACGGCCGCCGCGGTCAAGCGGTCATGCACCCAAACGGTTCCGTCGAGTTTGGCAACGGCGACCCGGCCGAGGTGGACGACGAATTGCGGGCTCTCATGGCCATCGTCAGCCCCGGAGCGTAGCATCGCTCGTCACTCTGATATCCCACCCTATCCCAAGGGTGAATCGGTCCGCCACAGCACGCCGGCGAAATGCAGCGTGACAGCCAGGAGCAGGCATGCGGAGACGCAGCCCAACGGCCCGAAACGCGTCAGCCAACTTGCGGCGCCGAGGGCATGGAGTGCGGCCAGCAGGACGACGAACCGCGAGCTGCGCTGCGTGGGCCAGACGACCAGCAGGATGCCAGCCAGCGCCGTCTCGACCAGGACAGTCAGCCCCAGAGCCAGCGGGTGAACATGCAGCAGCCAGCGCCCCAGCGGGTTCGCCTCGTCAACCACATGCCATTCCCCCTGCCAATACCGAGCAGGCTGGCCGTTCAACGTCAGGCCGACATCCGCACTCGCCAGCAGACAGAGCAGGACGCAGTGCCATTGCCGGCGCCAGCGGATGCGGGTTGCAGAGATCGATTGCTCCAAAGTGTGCTCCGGCGCTGGTTCAGCGTCGTTGTGGAGTGCTGTCTCTCGGACGAGCGACCATGTTCAACATCCTACGTGTAACCCGAAAGGTCAGCCAGTCCACGTCACCTCCTCGCTGCAATTCAGATGCAAGGGGCCGGTCGGGGCGGGGCCAGCGTGGGGCGGTCAGGCGAGGTGATCCTTGTTCAGCAGGCGGCGGGCCTTAGCCAGGGCCTTGCGGCGGGCTTTGTCCACCAAGCTCAACGTGAGTTCGGTATGCTCCAGCACTTGATCGGTCCGCAAGGCGTAGTAGTCGCGGCCCTCCGCGGTGAGCGAGTCGGGATTGGTGGTGACCAGGAGCCATGCTCTCTGGTGAGGACGCCCTTCGTCCCAACCATCCAGAGTCTCCTGACCATCTACGGATGATTCAACCGCAGATCCGCCTCCCCAAGCCGCCGCAAATCGTCCAGTGCCGCGCGGAGCTTGGCCAAGGTCGCCTCGGTGGGCAGTTCCAGGAAGGCGGCACGGTCCGTGGCTGGCTCGCCGTCGGCCCCCGTCCCATAGAACTCGTTGCCGATGTACGCGATCTTTGCGGACGGTCCGAGTTGCGCGTCCGGCTTCGCCCCGTACCAACTGCCGGCCAATAGCAGCAGCTCCACGGGGTTCGAGCCCTGCTGCTTCATCCGCATCTTCTTGGGGTCCTGATAGAACTGGTACGGCCCGATGAACAGCTCGCCGCGGTAATTGCGGATGTCGATCAGCGTGTTCTTCGCCGGGTCGGGCGATTCGAACGAGTGGAACTTCGCCCCCGTGATGGTCGCACGCCCCGGCGGGTCATCCGCCGAGCCTTCGAACTGGTAGCCGTTGTCCGCCTGCTCGACGTAGAAGTCGCTCATCACGATGCTGTGGCTGTCGCGCAGGTACAGCCCATGCGTGACGACCGTCGCCAGCCGCGTTTGGAACCCGAGCAGCCCGTCGCGAGCCGGGTCCTGGCCGTCGACCACCACCGAACCCTCGTAGCTGCAATTCGCCAGCACGGTCGCGCGGCCGCAGTTCGTGAATCGCAGGTTGCCCTGGATGTGCGGCATGACGACCACGTCGTGCTGCGTCAGGTTCGTGAACCGCACGCCTTTGCGCAACGGCTCTTTTTGGTACATGCCGAACACATACACGCCGTCGTACGTCATGTGCGACGACTGGGCCGAGCCGAACTGCTGAATGTCGATGCCGTTGTTCATCGGCCCGGCATCGTGCGAGCCGATCATCAGCTCCTCCAGCGTGACGTGCCGCGGATCGCGAATCTCGACCATCACGCCGTCGGCCGGGCCGCGCCACAGCAGCTTCGTCCCCCAGCCGCTGCCGCCGACAGAGAATCGCTGGCCGGTGATTTTCAGCGTCTGGCGGATGACGTAGTTGCCGCTCGGCAAATACGCGATCGCGTCACCCGCCGCCGCCGCGGCTGCGTCGATCGTCTTTTGAATCGCGTCCGTGTCGTCGGCCCGGCCGTCGCCCTGCGCGCCGAAATCGCGGCGCGCGTCGAAGACTCGTTTCGGCACCGTCACCGTCTCGCGGAGAAAACTCTGGCCGGAGCCCTGGACCACGCCCTGGCACTGGCCGGCGGGAATCTCCAGCAGCAGCGGCTGCGGACCCTGAGTCAGACCCGCAGTGCCGCTGGCCCGGTTGTTCGAGACGAGCAGCCGTTGGTCTTGACTGTGGACACGAACCGGCGCCAAGTCCTTTTTCACGGCGTCCTGAGGCGGATCCGTGAACACGCAATCGAACAGCAGCACCGGCGGGCGCGAGAGCAGGATCGCCCCTTCCGGATTCTTCCAGCCGGCGACGTGGCAATCCTGGATCGTCAGCGACGCGACCGTCGAAATCCGTTGCACAAACGCCTGCGAACCGCGCGACGTCGTGCGGCGAATCGAGCTACAATGCTCCGACCAATCGCGGATGTCGACGACGCGGCTGGCTTCGAAGTGGCAATTGCGGACGTAGAAATTCCCGTGGACGTTATCGAGCCCCACGCCGCAGCGGCGGAATTCGCAGCCGTCGAACGTGTAGTCGTAGTCGTTGAACTGCAGGAACGCGACACCCCGCTCGCAGTCCTCGAACAGGCAGTTCTCGAACGTCGTCTCGGCCAGCGCCTGGCCGCTTGCCGGGTGCTGCTCCAACACGGCCGCATCGGTGAACGAGCGAAACGCCAGATGCCGGTGGGTGACTTCCGTCTGAAATCCGGCGACCGCTTCGTAGTGGAATCCGACGGACGCTGTGCCGCGGCCATCCAACTCGAAGCCGATGAACCGCGAATAGGCGACGCCGTCCAGCACGAACATCCGCCCGCCCGCGGCGCCGTCCCAGACGAACTTCGAATCGCGCCCGTGACCGATCACGAGCCCGCCGATCCACCGCGCGCCGCTGGGGTTCCGGACGGAGATCGGCTGGGTGAGCCGGTACGTCCCCGGCGGAAAATACAGGACGGAACCGTCCCGCACGCCGCGGAACGCTTGCTGAATGGCGGCCGTATCGTCCGCCCGGCCATCGCCGACGGCACGCGGTTCGACGTCCGTTTTGACATTGATCCAGTCGGAGCGTTGCTGCCACGGCAGCGACGGGATTTGCGGCGGCGCGGCGAGCGTGACGGACGAGACGATCGCGACGGCGAGCAGAGCCAGCAGCCCGCGAACTTGTTGCCTGAGGTCGATCATAGGTTTTCATCCTTGCAAAGCACGGTCCGGGACCTCGCCAACCCGCAACGCTTGCGTGAGAAGCCCGCGGTTGATCTGCGGCGGCCCAGTCCCTCGCTCGTGCGGCGGGCTTGGGTTGGTAGATCCCCAAAGAACGCCCCGGACTGGTCGTGGCATCGCGGCAATCTACTGCAAGCCGCCAACGCCGTCAACAATTTGTCCGATTCCTCAGCGTCCTCGGCGGCCCAGCCGCCGAAGGATTGCCGCAGTTCCGCAGGCAGCACGCATACTGCCGGATGGCCTCCCAGTCCGCTGGCGTTAGTTCCGGGTGAAGCTGCCGCAGTTCCCGGTCGTTCTGTTCTTCCTCCACGAGCCGGACCAGATCATCGGCCAGCAAGCGAGTTCTTTCGATGAGGAAGGACGACGAAGGCAAAACGAGACCTTCATCCGCCTTTGTCCCTGGAGACGGCATACTGAGCCTTTTTCAATCGAGTAGCCCGGGAAGGCCCCCTCCGCGTCTCGCCAACAGCATCACAGTCCGACCACGGATTTCACGGATGGGATTTCGTCTATTGGCCTTGCGAGGGCGTTGCTCGGTTACGTCTTAGGGTGCTTGCGGATCTGCCGCTGGACCCGCTTGACGAACTCTTCGAACCGCGCCCGGTCGGGCCCGCTGCAGGCGATGTCCAGTCCGCCGCGGCCGCCGCCCCGGCGCGGAAACCGCGCAAAAACGACGCGTTGGTACGTCATGGCGCCCATGACCAGCCCGGCGGAGGCGACCAACCAGCCGCCGAAGAACGCGGCCTGTTGCAGGGCACTGCCGTCGGAACGCCCGCCCAGCACCGCCAACGCGACGCCGATCGCAAAGGCCAGGACGCTGTGCTTGAACAGCCGGTAGCGGATCAGCTGGAAACCGCAATCCGGGCTCAACGACGCCAGCGGCACCGTGGTCTCGAACGGCCGGCCCCACCACCACTTGGCCGAGATGACAATCCGGTCCGAGTACAGCTCGAACACCCGGCCCACCTGCACCAACTGTTCGACATACGTTTCCAGAGGTGACTGCGTGGCCATGATCTACACTTCGATTCCGCCAGCCGCGGCACAGTCGTCCAGGATCTTGACGGCGGAGGCCAGGCCGACGCCGAAGCGGGTGACGCCCAGGCGGAGCATGTCGGCCACGGTCTGCAGGTCGCGAACCCCGCCGGCGGCTTTGATCTGCGCCGTGTCGCCGATTGCCGACTTGATCAGCCGCACGTTATGCAGCGTAGCGCCGGTCGGCGCCCAGCCTGTGCCGGTCTTGACGAACGCCGCCCCGGCGCGGACCGCCAACTGACTGCCACGGACAATCTGGTCGTCGTTCAAATAGTGGGCTTCCAGGATCACTTTCACCGGCACCCCGCTGGCCGCGGCCACCACCGCCCGGACGTCATCCTCGACGTACTGGTCCCGGCCCGAGCGAAGCATGCCGACGTTGATCACCATGTCGACCTCGGTCGCGCCTTGGTCGATCTGCTGGCGGGCCTCGGCGGCTTTCATCGCCGTGCTGGTCGCCCCCGACGGGAACCCGGCAACCGCCCCCACGCCGACGTCGGGCGCGTCGGCCAGCAGGGTTCTCAGTTCGGGCAGGTAGCAGGGCAGCACAAAGGCGCAAACGCAATGGTACCGCTTGGCGGTGTCGGCCAACTGGCGGACTTCGGCCAAGTCGACGTCGGTCCGCACGGCGCTCAAGTCCATCCGGCGGGCGAGTTGGGCGGCGGTCAGCAGCAAAGTCGTACTCCTCAACGGCGCACTAGGCCCCGAAGGCGGCCTTGAACGCATCGGCGATTTCCGGGTGTACGGTCGGGTTGATGCCGTCGGCGTCGTAGGGCAGGCCGAGGACATCCAGGTCATGTTTCAGTTGGACGGTTTCCTGCTCGGGACTGACCCGCGGGGGCACGGCCCTGGACAGGGGCGTCAGCCAGGCGTTCAGTGTATGACCGCCGTCGACCATCAGGTCGTGGCCGGTGACGTAGTTCGACGCGGCGGAGGCCAGGAAGATTGCGGCCCCGTACAAATCCTCGGGGCGCTGGACGTGGCCCAGCGGCGTCAACTCGCGGATCCGCTGGCGGACCACGACGGGTGTCGAGGCGTGCATCGGCGTCAGCACATAGCTGGGGCTGATGCAATTGACGTTGAGATTGTAGCGGCCCCACTCGGCGGCCAGCATCCTCGTCATCTGCACCACGCCGGCCTTGGAGCCGTTGTACGACGCGTTGCAGTTGCAGATCGTCGCCGACATCGAAGCGAGATTGATGATCTTGCCTTCGACCGGCGATTGGCGGAGGAACTGCTGAGCCTCGGCCTGGGCGCACAGGAACACGCCGGTCAAGTTGACGGCGATCACCCGGTCCCAGGCCGCTTGGTCGATCTCCTCGTCCGCCCCCAGAATGCCGATGCCGGCATTGTTCACGGCGATGTCCAGCCGTCCGAACCGGGCGGCGACGCGCTGGACCATGGCTTGAACCTGGTCCTTGTGCGTGACATCGCAGGAGACGAACAACGAGTCGCGACCCAGGGCGCGGATCTCGTCAGCCGTCTGCTCGCCGGCCGAGGCGTTCAGATCAACGATCGCGACGTCGGCACCGGCCCGGGCCAGGGCGACCGCACAGCCGCGGCCGATGCCCACCGCGGCGCCGGTGACCAGGGCTTTCTTGCCCGTCAGATCGAACAGGGAGAGGTCGGACATGCTCGAAAGTCCTTGTTGTCTGAGTAAGCGGGCCTCTGACGGTCCGTTACAGCTTGGCCTTGGGATTGGAGAACCGCAGCCCGTCCATGTCGTGGAACGTGCCGTACTCGGTGACCAGTGCGCCTTCCGGGCCGGCGACCATGAAATGCCATGCCGTCAAGCGGTTCAGGTCTCCCAGTTCGTCGATGCCCAGGGGCTGGCAGTGCCGCGACTTGACGATCGCCCGCTGGCTGGCGGGGATCTTGTCGATCAAGTCCGGCGTCGGCTCGCCTTCGCCAAAGGTGTAGATCATCCCCCGCCGCGGCTGCCAGGATTCCATCTTCGGCGCGCCTTTGTCGGTGGCCAAGTGGCAATGTTCAGGAATCATCTGGCCAGGCAGCAGGTAGATCTCGTGGCCGAAGTAGTTGTAGTCTTGGCGGTTCAGCCAGAAGATGCCCGCCATGCCGACGTTCGCAAAGTCGTTCAGGCCGAAGTCCAGGATCCACATTTCCTTCTGGAGTTTGTCCGAAATTGGATACTGAAAACGGCGGAACATGTCGAAATAGGCTTCCTTGGCCTTGTCTTCCAGGAACTTGCCGTCAGCATCGTAGAAGTCAGCGCTCTTGTACGTCTTGACGGCCGACGCGGCACAGCACGGGGCGGCTGTTTCGGCGGCGTGCAGGCCCTGAACGGCCAAGGCCGCGCCGGTCGCAGTGGCGGTGCCGATCAACATGCTCCGGCGGGAAATGGAATTGGATTGGGATTCGGTCATCGGGATAGGTCCTCTCTTGGGTTTGGGTGTCGTGGGATCAATCTGCGTTTGGAATTCTAGTGTTTGGGGCAACTCATTGGCTGCAAAAGATAGGAGACGACGGTGCGACAGGGAAGAGGCGGGTTATAAATGTGGGGTTATAAATCGAGGGTTTTGAATGGCGGGTTATAAATGGAAGAGCGTTGCGCAGGGTACGAATGAGACTTTCCCGGACCATGTCTCTTCGTACTTGCAGCCTATTTATAACCCACCATTTATAACCCGCCTCGCCTGCTTTGTTCTTTTTCTCTTCGACCGTCGGTGCCTTGTCTTTCACTCGCCGGGCCGCGCCCGTTTGCCACGGGCGATGGCCGCGCGCATTTTCGCTTCCAGCGTCACTTGCGCCTGGTACTTTTCCTCCTGCTTGACCTCAACCGGGCTGTCATTGCGAAAACCGGGCATGTCCGGCCGCGGGGTCGCCGCCAAGCGTGCCTGGCCCGCCCGGAGGATGGCCAGAGCTTCTTGATAGCGGGCATCCTCCGGGCCGCCTAATGCGGCTAGGCAAGGACTGGACTCCGGCCGGGTAAAGCTCACCTGGGTGAATTGCCCGCGGTCGTTCAGGTTGAGACGGGTCAGTTCGCCGAGCCGCTTGAGTTCGTCCCCGGTCACCGGTGCGCGCCCGAACGGATTGTCGCGATACGCGCCCCCGGCGTAGTCGGGATAGTACGGTGCGTTGATGTCGATCCAGGTGACCAGCCGGTTGAAGCTGTCGGGGTCAAGCTGGACCTTTTCATCGATCTCCGGCTTGCCGTGGCCGTCCCGCAGGACCTTCGTCAGCCGGCTGGCGTGCGAGCCCCAGGACTTTGGCATTTGGACCTGGAACGGTCCCGCCCCGACGACGTTGACCCAGCCCTTGTTGCGAAGTTCCGTGTACGAGGTGTTGAACACGACCCCCAGGTCGCCGGCGAGATTCAGTTTCTGCCCCGCTTCCTGGCCATAGTCGTGACAGCTGGTGCAGTGCCGATCCAGGACAGGTTGGACTTCGGCCGTGTAGCTGAACAGCCGAGGCGGTCCGAACCAAGGGGCCAGTTGGCGCGGGCCGTGCTGCCAAGCGGCACCGGAGTACGCCAGCTGGGCCGACGACCGGCGTTGATCGTGACAGCCGACGCAGCCGGAGGTCTCGCCCGGCCGCACGATTGTGCCGCTGCGCATCGATTGGACCATCATGCCCCGCTCGTCCAACAACTGGAAATACACATACGTGTCCGCCGGCACGGCGATGTAGACGCTGCCGTCCGCCTCGACCGGCGCAGTGCCGATGATCCGCTTGTTGTTGAAATCGTTCCAGGCCATGCCGGGCGCCTGCTGGCCCGTGCCTCCGTCCCAGGCCGGCCCGGTCCAGAAGCGTTTTTCCGGCGACTCGACTACCCGCAGGTACTTGACACTGCCCGGTTCGACGGTCTCCATGCCCGTGCCGACGTACACGTTTTCGACGTAGTAGTAGCCTTCGTTCTTGGTCAAATCGATCCGCGGCGGGATGACCGGCGGGCGGGGCCGCGGTCCCAGGGGCAGGGGGTCAAAGCAACCCGGCTCCTCGACGTGCAACAGCGCCTCGTTGCCGAACGTATCGAGCAGATAGATCCCCATCTCCTCGCCGCGGCCCGTCATCCGCGAGCAGAGGAACACCTTGTCCGACAGCGGGTACGGATCCTCGTACTTGGGGTTCACGCGGACGAACGTGTCGTAGTTGCCCTGGCCGACCAGATCGATCGCGCTGGCCGGCCAAGTCCGCAGGACGGGGCTGCGTCCGTCCAAGCCCAAGCGGCGATCGACGATCGCCAGCGCGCCCCAGGGCCGGTCGTGGCAGGAGGAAAAATTGGCCAGCAGCAAGTCCGTGCCGGGGATCGCGCGATTGTCCAGCACGGCGCCCGGCGAGTTGGTGTTGTTGCCCCAATAGATGGCGTGGTTGGTGCCGTCCGGATTGCAGCTCCAGACGCCCTGGGCATCGCCGAAATTCCGGTCCACGTATTCCCAACGGTCATAGATGATCCGGCCGTCAGACAGGAGCGAAGGGTGCCCTTCGTGCAGCGTGCTGTGGCCGATCTGCTGAATGTTCGAGCCATCGGCCTCCATTGTGAACAAGTTCCCCATGATGTGCCGGTTGCACATGCAGTACTTGGGCTCGCGAGTCGACGTGAACAGGATCCGCTCGTCCGGCAGGTAGATCGGATCGATGTCGGTCAGGCCGGAACCGAAGGTGATCTGCCGCAGCCCGGAACCGTCCGCCTGCATTTCGTAAATATGGTAGTCGTCCTCGCGATTGCGACGCATCGAGAACAAAATCTTCGTCCCGTCGAAACTGACGTCGGGATCGCGGGCCAGGCCCTCCGGGACTTCCAGCAGCGTTTTGACCTGTCCGGTGGCCAAATCGATTGACTTGAGCGCCCCGCCGCCCTGAAAGCTGCCGGTATTGATTTCGCCCGTCTGGAACATGGTCTCCGTATTATGGTGGTCCGGCCGGTACTGGGGACGGACAACGAACAGCAGCGGCTGGCCACTGACCAAGGGATGCGCCGCCAAGGCTTCGCGACGCAAGGCAAGAAACTCGGCGGCCAAGCGAGCGACATCCTCCCCCACAGCCTGTTGCCAGGCAGGCACCAGCTGGTGCAGACGAGCCAGGTACTGACGGCCCTGGGCGGCACGTTCCGGGAACATGGCCATCCAGTCTTCGATGGCGGCCTGCAGCGTCTGCGCCCCGCTCGGGTCAGCGATCTCCGTCGCGGGAGCTTGAGCGTGGCCCAGGGCCGCGAGGATCAGCAGCGATGCGAGGGAAATCGCGAGCGGGAATCTCTGTCGAAGCATGGTGCCCTCTCTTCTGTTACAAATGCGGTAGGTGGGCTAGATTATGACTGACCGGGCCGGCTTTGGCCAGATGGTTCCCGGTCCTGAATGTCCCGGCCCTGGATTCCAAAAGGCTTTCTGCGAGAACGTTCATGGCGAATGCGGTGGTGTTGGTCTTCGATCGGTTAGGCGCTGGCTATCTGGGACCCTATGGAAACACCTGGATCGAGACGCCGAGCTGCAATCGGCTGGCAGCCGAAGCGACGCTGGTCGAATGGGCGCTGGCCGATGCCGTCGAGTTGCGGGCCGTGTATCGCTCGTACTGGCAGGGCTTGCACGCGCTGTGTCCCGAGCGGCCCGTCCGCGGCTTGCCCGAGGCGCTCGCCACCGCCGGGGTTCACTGTGCGCTGGTCACCGACGAACCGGAGTTGCTGGACTTTCCCGGCGCGGCTGCGTTTGCGGAACGGATTGTCCTGACGCCCGATTCGCCCGGCCAGCCCGTCGCCGAAGTGCTCCACACGCAAATCGCTCAGCTGCTGGCCGCCGCCGCGGAGCAATTGGAGCGGATGCCCGAGCCGTTCCTGCTGTGGGTCCACTCCCGCGGGATGGCGGGGCCTTGGGATGGCCCGATCGAATTGCGGAACCAGTTTGCGGATGAAGAGGATCCGCCGCCGCCGGGCCTGGTTGCTCCGCCGGTGATGCAAGTCACTTCCGCGGTCGATCCCGACGAACTGCTCGGCTACCAGCAGGCTTACGCCGGACAAGTCGCCCTGCTGGACCTGTGTCTGGAGGCATTCTTGGATGCCGCCGAGGCGATGCCCGGCTGGAACCGCACGCTGCTGGCCCTGACCTCGCCTCGCGGCTATCCGCTGGGCGAACACGGCTGGGTCGGGGCCAGCGACGCGGTGGTGTACGAGGAGCAAGTGCATGTTCCCCTCCTGCTCCGGCAGCCGCATGGCCGGCAAGCCGGCGTTCGCTGCCAGCAGCTGGCTCAGCCGCCCGACCTGTGCGCCAGCCTGTGGGACATATTCCAGTTGGAGCCGGACTTGGCAGGCCGCTGGGGGCACAGCCTGCTGGCAGCGCCGGACGCCGCGTTACCCGCCCGACGCGATCGGGCGGCGACGGTCTCCCCGGCGGCGCACGCCTTGCGGACGCCCGCATGGCTTTTTGTCCAACGAGCGGATGGGCGGCACGAACTGTACGCCAAACCCGACGATCGGTGCGAAGTCAACGAGGTTGGCAATCGCTGCCTGGAGGCCGTCGAGCAGCTGGCGAACGCCTGGAGCGACATTCAACAATCCGCTCAGGCCCCGCAATCCACCCAGCTTATCCCGCTATCAGAGCTACTACTGCACGGCATTGATTGAATTCGGGGTAGTTTCGTTTCACCAACCCCGTCTATAATCCGGGGCGGTCTTAGGTGCCGCGAGCGGAGTGCCAGGCCGTATTTGCTGGAGGCGTGGCGGCTGCCCGCGGCGGCAATCGGAAAACGATGCTCGGACAAGGACGTCCGTTCATGGCAGGATTTCTGCCAACACGACGCAGTGGCGGCGAGCGCCGCGGGAAATCGGCCCGCTGGATGCGAGCGCTCGTGTTCTGCGCTCTGGGTCTGGGCTCGCCTGTCCGAGCGGAAGACGTCGACGTGCGGATTTGGGTCGCCTGGGGCGGCGGCGCCGCGCGGCGGTGGGCTGGCGAGATTCGCATTGACCAGCCGCAGGCTCAACCGCTGGTGGCCAGCTGCATTCGCGAGTTTGAGCCTGTCGGACTATCGCCGGACGAACCCGGCTCGATGTACGTCGACGGCGACGCGATTGTCCTGACTCGCGGCACGCCGCGGACGTATGACGGCGTGCGGTTCCGCGTCACGGCGGCCAGCACGGCCGAAGTGTCAATCTTGCTGAGTGGCGAGGGGACCGCGGAAGCCGACCAGCGGATTCAGATCCCGTTGGCCCGACTGCTGAGCGAATCGCACACGTCGCCGCTGGACGAACGCGGCAATCGGCTCCTCGTCCGCCGGGATCCGGGAGACGAATTGCGGGTCCGTTTCCAGCGCGATTCGCTGGTCTTCGAGACGGGCGAGAAGTTCGAGTTCCACGTCGCGCCCCACTTGGCAGCGGGCGTCGAGCCTGACGATCCCCTGGTCTGCACCGCCCGCCTGTGCCCCGCGCGGACGGAGACCGAATTGTGGGAGGAGACGCGCGAAGTCCGCACCGGGCGCAGCGGCGAGCCGCTGGAAACCGGGCCTTGGACGCTGGCCATGCCCGACCAGGAGGGCGTGTACGACCTGCATCTGACGCTCAGCAAGCGGCGGCTGCCGACGCGGTTCGCGCCGACCAAGGACATCACCGAGCGCATCGTCCAAGTCGTCGTGCTCAGCCGCCAGCCGCCGCCGGCGACGGCAGCCGCCTGGGAAGTGGTCGCCGAAACGCAACCGCAAGTGGATACCGGCACGGCGGCCGGCGCCGCGGGCTCGCCAGGCATTACCGCTGCCGGCTCGACGACTCGCCTGTGGAAATCGCTCCCCAGGCTGCCGCATTGGAAATGGCTGGCAGGCGCGGACTCGAGCGGCCGCGAGACGCCCATCGGCAATGGCCTGAGCCGCCTGCTCAAGGCGGCCGGAGGCGAGTACGTCGAGTTGTCGCCGGGCGGCTGGCAGGCTTATCCGCTGCCCGTGGCCGGCACCGGCCAGCCGCACGTCGTGGAGGTCGAGTATCCGAATACCCGCGAGCAGACGCTGGGCATCAGTGTCGTCGAGCCGAATGCAGCCGGGATGGTCACGCCGATCGGCTTGCATTCCGGCGTGGACGTTGCCCCCGCCGTGGATGCCAACTCGTCCGGCACCGACCGGCATCGGTTGATCTTTTGGCCGCGAACCAATACGCCATTCCTGCTGGTCACCAACCGCCGCGACGACGCGCCGGCCGTGTTGGGAACGCTGCGCGTGCTGTCGGGACCCGCCCGGCTGCCGGCGCCCGCGGTCGCCGATGGCGAAGCGGGCCGGCTGCTGGCTTTGTACTTTGACCGCCCGCTGCTGGCCGAGACATTTTCCGCCAGCGATGCGTTGGACGCGGGCAGCGGCCGGAGCCTGACGGACTGGGTGACGTTCTATCAGGCCGGCGTGCGGCTGGTCGAGTACCTGAAGCATTCGGGTCAGAACGGAGCGATGATTTCCGTCTGGCACGAAGGGTCGGCGATCTATCCCAGTGCGTTGTTGCAGCCGACTCCGAAGCACGACAGCGGCGTGTTCTTCGCCACCGGCCAGGACCCGGTCCGCAAGGATATCGTCGAGTTGCTCCTGCGGCTGTTTGAGCGCGAGGGCCTGACCCTGGTCCCCGCCCTGCAATTCGCGACCCCGCTGCCGGAGCTCGAGGCTCTGCGCCGCCGGCAAACGCTGCCGCGCAGCGCCAGCGGTTTGGAATTGATCACCGCCGACGGCCAATCGTGGCCGGAACTGTTCGCCGCTGAACGAGCCGTCGGCCCGCGGTACAATCCCCTGTCGCCGTCCGTCCAACAGGCTATGCAGCGGGTGGTGCTCGAATTGGCTCGCCGGTACGGCGCGCATCGTTCCTTCGGCGGCGTCGCGGTGCAACTGGGGCCCAACAGTTACGCCCAGTTGCCGGACGTCGAGTGGGCCCAGGACGACGCGACGCTGCGTCAGTTCATGGCCGACGAACCCCAAGCGGCGGATCGGCTGACGGGCCGCGAGCGGGTGAGCAGCGCCGCGTTTCTCGCGGGCGACGGTCGCGACCGGTGGCTGAACTGGCGGGCCGGCCAGCTGGCCGGCTTCTACCGGGCCACGGCCGCGGAACTGACCCAGCTCGCGCCGCAGGGCAAGCTGTACTTGGCCGGCGCGGAATTGCTGACCGATCCGCAACTGGAAAGCGAACTGCGGCCGACGCTGCCGGAGCGGACGGAAATCAAGCCGCTGTTGCTGCGGGTAGGCATCGATCCGCTCCGTTACCGCGACGACGACCGCGTGGTTCTGCTGCGCCCCTCGCGCTGGGCCCCGCAGCAGGCGTTGCCGGGCCAGGCGGTCAATCTGCAGCTGCGCAGTTCGGCGGAACTCGACCAGTTGTTCGGCGGGGCGCTGCGGATCGTCGGCGCGAACGGGGGCGGCTTACGGTCCGGCGGCTGGACCGGCGGCCTGCTGTACTGCGAACCACAGACTTTCTCACTGGCGGCGTTTCAGGCCCGCGGCCCGTTCGGAGCGGACCGGACGGCGTCCTGGATGCTGGCCCAGATCGCCCCCTCGGCGGCCGCGGCTCGACAAGGCCTGATTCACAGCCTGGCGACACTGGACAGCCAGGTGCTGTTCCAAGGCGGCTGGACCGCGGTCATGGGCCAGGAGGACGCTTGGCGAGCGGTCGCGGACGTGTATCGGCAACTGCCCTCCGCCCGGTTCGAGACCGTGCCTTCGAGTCGCATCTCGATCGAATCGCCGCCCGTCGTGGTGCGACGTTCCAGCCAGGCGGACCGGACGTACTTCTATGCAGTCAACGATTCGCCTTGGCCCGTCTCCGTCGCGTTGACCATCGAGGCCTCCCCGGCCAGCGAGTTTCGCGTGCTGGGCAGTCGTGCTTGCCCGCCGCCGGTGGCCCGCGACAAGACGCAGGTCTGGACCGTGGCCCTGCAGCCCTACGACTTGGCGGCTGCGGTGGTCGGCGCTCCGAACGCCCGCATCGTGGATTGGCAGGCGGACGTCGGCAGCGAGGTGCTCGTCGATCTCAGCACGGGGATCAAGGATCTGCTCAAGCGGGCCAAACAGCTGGCCGCCCCGCAGCCCCTCCGCGTCCTGGGCAATCCCGATTTTGAGATCCGGCCGCAGGGCGAACTGCTGCCCGGCTGGGACTTTTCCCGGACGGCCGGCATCGAAACTCGGATCGTGGCCGGGCAGGGCCGGAACGGCAGCAACGGATTGCACCTGCGGAGCAGCAGTCCCGTCGCCTGGGTGCGGAGCAACACATTTCCCGCCCCGGCGACCGGCCGCTTGTCCGTTTGGGTCTGGCTGCGGATCGACGACCCTGGCAGGCAGCCCCCGCTGCAACTGGCAGTCGAAGGCCGGCTGGACGGCCAGCCCTACTATCGCCCGGCGCGAGTCGGCGCCGGCGACGACCGGTTCGGCGAGCCGCCACCGCCGTTGACGACGGACTGGGCGCCGTACCTGGTCCGAATCGACGACTTGCCGGCGCGCGGGCTGAGCGACCTGCGTGTCGCCCTCGATTTGATGGGCCCCGGCGAGGTCTGGATCGACGATGTGCAGGTCTTCGACCTGTGGTTCGACAAGAACGAACGGAACGAACTGGTCAAGAAATTCGCGGTGGCGAATCTGTACCTGGGGCAGGGCGAGGTCGTCGAATGCCACCAGGTGTTGCGCGGCTACTGGGCGGAATTCCTCCGCCGCTACGTACCCGTCGAGGAACCGCAGCTGGCCGAACTGACAGGAGCCAACAACCCCCGTCCGGAGGCGGAAGCTTCGGCTCCGAAGGAATCCGCGTCCTCCCCGTCCTGGCTGAAGAAAATGGTTCCCAAGGCACCAAAACTGCCCACGTGGTTCCGCTAGATTCGATGCAGGTTGCGGCGGAAAAGTGCCGATACTCTTGGTCAGCACAAGGAACGAAGGAAAGAGGGGTCGGAGAAGAATCAGGCATCAAAACCTTCGGTCGCCATTCCGGCAGAGGGACCAAAACTACAGCGTTGGCCAGAGTCAATCCACGGCAGTGCAGAAGCACGCCCGACTCTCGCCTTTCTCGCAGCGACTCCACTCGTCGCAATCGACCGAAGGTTTTTTTCGTTATTCGGAGGGCTGCTGTCTCGCACGCGAGACAGCAGCCCTTTCTTTTTGGGCCCGGCTAGTGCGTTGTCTAAGCCAAGAATTGGGGTTGGGTGGCTGGGGTCGAGCCACGAGGT
>CAIYOB010000412.1 GCA_903927685.1 uncultured Planctomycetaceae bacterium | reverse complement strand
TTGACTTCGTTCCGATCCAGGTAGCCGCGGATCGCGTCCAGCGTCTCTTGAGCGCCGGCGCCCAGTCCGCAGGTGCCCACGCCGACGAGAATCGCCGGACGCACCAGGCGGTCCCGCCGCAGTTCGGCCACGCGGTCCTGCCGCTGCTGGCGCACGGCCTGGTCGTGAGGCTCGTCCGCCTCGAGCAACCAGGACAGGAGTTCGGGGTAGGTGGCAAACGCGGTGGCAGCCCCGGAGGCTGCAGGCTTGTCAAGCAGCTTCGTCGTCATTCTGCACGGCCTTTCTCCGATAGGAGTCCAGGATCTTGACCACCGACTTGGTCGTCACGCTGGCGTGAAACACGCCGTTCACGCAGATGACCGGCGCCAAACCGCAGGCTCCGATGCAGGCGACCACCTCGAGGCTGAACAGGCCGTCGCGGCTGGTCTGGCCGGCGTCGATCTTCAGCTCGCGCTTGACGGCCTCGAAGACCGCCGCCGAGCCTTTGACATGGCACGCCGTGCCCCGGCAGACTTGAATGTGAAACCGGCCCTGCGGCTGGAACCGGAACTGGTTGTAGAACGTGGCCACGCCGTAGATCTTGCTGGCCGGCAGAGCCAAGTACTGACTGATCCGCGCGATGGCCGGCCGCGACAGGTAGCCGTGCCGCTCCTGCACGTCCTGCAGCAAGGGAATCAGTGCTTCGCGGCGAGCCTGCGGATAGTTGGCGAGGATCGCCTCAATATCCGGCACAGGAGTGACTTGGGGAAGGATTGCAATCACCTGGAGCCTCCACACACATCGGAATGCAAAGGGGCAGCCTCAAGGCCAGACGGACAGAATTCACATTTGCCGGGGTACCGCTTTGTTTCATGGTCACGGCCCAACCCCGGCAAATCGAAATTCTGTACGTCTGAGCCCACCATCGGTTCCACGCTTGACGCAAGAGTTGTGCCAGAACGTCCAGCCGCCGTTGTTTGCACCCCGACAGGGCGCGCACTTTCCCTGGCGCCTCGCAAAAACACGGCAATTCACCGCTCGGAACGATTTTCGCAGCAGGTTCCCGAGCGGTCGCTGCCACGAGCGGCCATTGCGAATCCGGGGCTTGAAGTGTATTGTTCGTTCATACAGTGTACGAGGCGGACGGCCCGCCGGTCCGCTTGAAAGGTTTCCCACCCGATGACCATTCGACTCAAACTGACGATCCTGTCGATCGCCGGCATCCTGGTCGCCAATGCGGTGATTTCCCTGGCGGTGCTGTCCTATCTGCAATCCGTCTGGCTGCAGGAGGTCCAGCATCGGGTGCAACGGAATCTCCGGGCAGCACGGGCGATGTACGAGGGGCGGGTGCGGTACGTCGAGGGCTGCTTGCAGGCCGCTGCGTTGAGCAGCGACACGTTGGCGGCCCGGGCGGCCGACGCCGCGCCCGACCCGTCCGTGCAGGGATTGCTGACCCGGGTTCGCGACGCCGGCTCGATGGACTTTGTGACCCTGCTGGACGGCGCCGGACGCCTGGTTGCCCAGACCGACTCGGCCAGTGCGCCAGGCGGCGAACCGCTTGCCAACGAGCTAGTCGACTTGGCGCGCACGACCCGCCGTCCGGCGAGCGGAACGGTGCGCATGTCGGGACTGCGTCTTCAGCAGCTGGGCGCCTCGCTCGCGGCCCGCGCGCGCATCGACTTGCTGCCCACCCCCGAAGCCGAGCCGAGTGGGGAGGCGGCCTGCACGGAGGGCCTGGTCGCTGCGGCCGCCGTTCCGTTGCTGGATGCCCGGGGCGCCGTGCAAGGCCTGCTGTATGGCGGAGATCTGTTGAACCAGCGGGAGGACCTGGTGGATCTCATCCGGGATTCGATCCTCCAGTCATCGCTGCAGGGCGAGCCCTCGGCGGACACGGTGACCATCTTCCTGGACGATGTCCGGATCGCCACGAACGTGCATCAGGCCGACGGCCAGCGCGCGGTCGGCACGCGAATGAGCCAGCAGGTGGCCGAGGCCGTCTTGAATCGCGGCGGCGTCTGGACCGCGCCGGCGTTCGTGGTCAACGACTGGTATGTCACGGCCTATGAACCCATCCGGGATCCCCGGCAGCAGGTCGTGGGCGCCTTGTACGTCGGACTGCTGCAATCGCCGTTTCTGCACAAGCGAAATACGCTGGGGGGCGTGCTGTTCCTGATGGTCCTGTCCGGCACGCTGGCCTGTTTCCTGCTGATCTACTTCATGAACTACCTGGTGCTGCGTCCGGCGGGCAAGGTGATCGAAATGGCCCGCCGCGTGATTCGCGGCGACTTGAGCGCCCGCGTCCGGATCCGGCCGCCGGGCGAGATCGGCGTACTGTGCCAGGCAATCGACCGGATGGCGGACGCCTTGGCGGAACGCGAGCAGCAACTGAAGCTGGCCACCAGCAAACAACTGCATCACAGCGAAAAGCTGGCCTCGCTGGGCCGGCTCGCGGCCGGCGTAGCGCACGAAATCAACAACCCGCTCACCGGCGTGCTGACCTTTGCCCATCTGATGAAGGAAAAGCCCAACATGGACGACCAGGACCGGCAGGACCTGGACTTGATCATCCACGAAACCACGCGTGCCGCGGAAATCGTCCGCGGCTTGCTGGACTTTGCCCGCGAACGGGCAGTGATCAAGGAGCCGTTGAACGTCAACGAAGTCATCGTGCGCACGATCCGCTTGATCCGCAACCAGAAACTGTTCGATCGCATCGTGATCCAAGAAGAGCTGGCCAACGACTTGCCGGATATCGAAGGCGACATGAACCAGCTGCAGCAGGTGCTGCTGAACCTGTCGCTGAATGCGTGTGAAGCCATGGCGTCGGGCGGGACCTTGTCGATCCGCACGTATGTCGAAGACCGCGGCGTGGTCGCCGAACTGGCGGATACCGGGTGCGGCATCAAGCCCGAGCACCTGGATCAAGTATTTGAGCCGTTCTTCACAACCAAGCCGGTTGGCAAGGGCACGGGATTGGGATTGAGTGTCAGCTATGGCATCATGCAGCAGCACGGCGGGACGATCGAACTGGCGAGCGAGCCAGGGCAAGGCACGACGTTCACGCTGGTGTTCCCCGCCCTGGGGCAAAGCCCGGTGGCCCCGACGGCGGACTCGGTGCCTCG
>CAIYOB010000411.1 GCA_903927685.1 uncultured Planctomycetaceae bacterium | reverse complement strand
TTCTAACTTTTATGCGCAGCGGTGTCGGGATTGGGGCATCCGGCTGTTCACGAGTTGTCGTCCGCGGATCGTTCTATCCGCTCTGCGGCACGACGGGTATAATATCCTCTGCTGCGGCGGCTGATCACGGCTGGCTGCGGTCCGGGGCTCGGAGAACCGGACCGCGGGCGGCTCGAACCACGGGGGAGAACCGGATATGGCTGTGCTTGCCACTCCTGTCACGACGAAGGCGTCCCTGCCGGACATCCGATATCCCACGTCGGACGGAAGGCCATTCGGCGAGACCGATGTGCACCGGAACGTCATGATGGCGGCGATCGACATGCTGCAGTTGCATTACGCCGGCCAACCGGTGTACGTTTCGGGCAACCTGCTGCTGTTCTACCGGCCGGGCAACAAGCGGCGGCATGTGTCGCCCGACGTGCTGGTGGTCAAAGGGCTGGAGCCTCGGGACCGGGACAATTACTTGCTGTGGGAAGAAGGCCGGGCGCCGAACGTGGTGCTCGAAGTGACCAGCGAGTCGACGCGGGACGAGGACTTGCAGGACAA
Source organism: uncultured Planctomycetaceae bacterium (assembly GCA_903927685.1). The sequence continues at coordinate 7,967 of CAIYOB010000411.1, read as the reverse complement.
GTTCGAGATCTACCGGGACGAGGTTCGGGTGGCCGAGTATTTCCTGTTCGATCCGCGGGCGGAGTACCTGAACCCGGCGTTGCAGGGGTACCGGCTGCGCCGCGGGAGGTACGAGCCGATTGCACCGGTCGCGGGCCGCTTGCCCAGCCGGGAATTGCAGTTGCATCTGGAAGCCGACGGCAACCGGTTGCGGTTCTACGATCCGGCCAGCGAGCGGTGGCTGCCGACTTCTCAGGAAGCGTGCCTGCAGAAGGACGCCGAACTGGAGCGACTGCGGCAGGAGCTGGCCGCCTTGCGGGGGCACAGGTAGTCGAGTCGATTTTCCCCCCTAATCTTTCACATAATCTCTCACCTAATCTTCCATTCCCCCACTGCAGTACTGAGAGATTATGTGAAAGATTAGGTGAAAGATCAGGGAATTCGGTTTCGACCATTGGGCACATCCCACCCGGCCCCGTGCCGGTGGGCGGCGTTTGGCGACGACTCCGAAACCTAGGGAAATACGGATTCCGGGGCCGACGGCTAGTGGCTTGTGTGGATCCCAACGAATGGCGGATGAGGAGCCAATCACTGGTTCTCCCATTCGTTGAGCCCTTCATTCGTTGGGACGACTCCGAGATCAAACCGTGGCGTCCCATTCCGATCAACAGGCGGCGACGATTCCATTTGGTGCTAGCCGCCGCCAGCTTCCTCAGCGGCCAGTTCGGCGAACCAGGCGTCCAGTTCGCGCTCGAACCGCTCCAGCCGGCTGCGGCGGGGAACGCGGGCCTGAGACGCTTCCTCGCTGGACTTGGCGATCTGCGCCGCGTGCAGGGTGTCGGTTGCCGGATCCAGCAGCGAAGCGGTAATCGCGTCATCACCGGGGTTCTCTTCGCCGCTATCCCGCGTCAACTCGGCGAACACGCGGTTCTCATCCAGCAGCCACTCCGTGCGCCATGGGATCACAGCGGGCGACTGATGAGGAGCAGGAGCTGGCGACGCGGGGAATGCCCGGGCATCGGGCAGGCCCGGCCCCAGCACGGGGGCCATGAGTCCGTGCGGATCCTCGCTGTGTTCGTACCCCAACAGGTGGCCCAGCTCGTGCATCACCACGGTCAACAGGTCAATGCCGTCCTTGGTCACTCGTCGCTGGGCATCTGGCACCCGTTCGCCACTGACCACTGACCACTGCCCCGTGACCAATGACGCCTGACCACTGCCGACCGACCATCCGATCATGGCCGCGTCGTCGTCGATGCGGACCGTGTTTGTGGCTGGGTCGGCCAACCCCAGGACGGCGCCGCCCAAGTCGGCCACGGCGAACCGGGCGGTGGCCAGCGTGGCGGCTTGTTCCGCGGACAAGCCGGCGTCGGACCAACGCGCGGCGGCTTCAGCCACCGCGGGCGTCAGCGTCGCCAGGCTGATGGCCGCGGCGCCTTGATCACGCGGATTGCCGGCCGCCAGCAAGGCGGCGGCGGGCAGAGTGCCGGTCGAGATGTCAATTCCCGAGACCACAAAATTGCCGTCCCGGCCGCCGACATCCACAAATCGCAGATCCAGTGTACCCCCGGTCACCTGGACGCGGAATGTCGAGGCCGCCAAGTCGTTCGCTTTCCAGGTTGTCCCCGGAGCGATATCGTCGACAGTATACCGCAGCACGTCTTCCGCCCAGACTTGAAAGTTGTCCGCAACATAGGACACCGTGCCGTAGTATCTCGGGTTGCTGTGGTAGATCCGAACGTTGTACCAGCCGTCCGGCAAGTCCACCTTGAACGTCGCGTCGCGGGCGTAATTGAGGTCGGTCCGCAGATTGCTCATGCCGGGATCCTTGCGCCACGCCCCCGCCACGCGGATATTCCAGCCGTAACCCCGAGTCGGTGTGTACAGCATTTGCGGAATGACCTCCAGGAACTTCTTCGCGTCCACGCCGTAAGTCTGCACGGGGCTGCCGTAGATCCCAAAGTCGAACCGCAGCGCTTCGGCGGCCGGCGCCACATACGTCTGGATCGCCGTGCCTCGCGACAGGCCCGACACTTCTTCCGCCAAAATCGTCCAGTCTTCGGATGCCGCCGGCGTGGGGGTGTTGGTCAGCGTGGCCGGCCGCTGGATCGAGAAGCTGAAACCGCCGGAGGCGTCGGCCGTTACCTGCGTTCCCCACATTGTCGGGTCCTCGTCGGTCGTCACTGTCGTGTACTGGACGGGCGTGCCCGCCGAGACGGTGAGGGTGAGCTTGGCGTTCGGCGGGGCGCCTGTTCCGTGATAGGTATCCACCGTCACGCCGTCGGCGGGCAGGTCGCTGAACGGCGACGTCGCGTCGGCCGGGCTATAGACGGTGGCGGTCCGCTCCAGGTCGATCCTGCCCACCGCGGCCACCGGTCGCACGTCCATGGCCAGGATCACCGCGGTGCTGTCCCAGCCGCCCAGATCCTCCATCGTCACGGCGAGCTGGCCGAGCGCGTCCGCGTTGCCCCCCACCGTCACCGTCAGCCGGATCCAACGGTAGTAGCCGGTGCCCTGGGTGTTGGGGACGCCGCCGCCCCAAGTCACCAACACGCCGCTGCCATCCGGAGCCCCGGCGCCCCACGTGTCCACCTGGACCGTGGCCGTCGTGCCATTGGACCCCACGGCCGTGAATTTCTCCCGGTCATGGTTCCAGCCAGCGTCCCCCGAGAGAATCATGACTTCGTACGTCTTCGCCGCCGCGACGTCCACCAGAAACGTGATCGGCGCCCCCCAGCGGTTCGTCGAATGCCCATCGTAGTGGAGCATCCCCTGCGCCGTGGTATAGGGCGGCGGCATCGGGTAATTCCGCTCGAAGTACCGCTCGGGCAGCGTCTGCCAACCAAACGTGCTGCCAACCTTGGACTGGTACGGTGAGACGGGTGTCCAAGTCGGCGCCGTGTATCCGTTGTACCCGTTGAAGTCGTACCGGCCCGGAGTCGATAGGACCACGTCGTTGCCCGTGCCGGCCCGGTACGAAATGTTCATCAACGGACCAAAGGTGGACACGAAATCGCCTTCCTTCAGACCGTCGAACCGGGTGTCGATCGCATCCGTGGCGTCGTTGTCGATGATCCGCAATTCGGCCCCGACCGGCAAACCGGTGGACGTGCCGGTCAGGAACGAGCCGTCCGCGCCGCCGACCGTCCCGGACAAGTCCACGGTGCCGTCGACTCGCAACTGGTCGTAGCCCGTGCCCGGCAGGATGCCGTTCAGCTGGAGGTTGAACGTCGAATCCGCTCGGAACCAAACGTTGCCGTCGATCGTCAGGCGGCCCGGCTGCGGCAGGCAGTTGACCACCTCGCCCGGGTCGACGCGGCCCGTGGCGTCGACCGTCAGGGTGTTGACGTCGATCGTCCCAATGCCACCCAGCGTTCCCAGGTTGCTGCCGAACACCATCATCGCGCTCTGCGTCAGCCGGCCGTTAACCAGCAGATACCCGCCGTTGATCGTCGTGCTTCCCGAGTAGGTGTTGGCATTGCCGTTCAACCGCAGCGTGCCGGCACCGTTCTTGGTCAAGGTGCCGCCGGACAGGATGTTGCCGCTGGCGGCCCCCGGCGTGGCCCCCAGCCACCCGTCGCAGGCCGTCAGGCTGAAGATCAGGTTGCCCGTGCCGCCGGTGATATCGCCGGATAACTGGATCGTGCCCACGTCGTCGGGGACGCTCGCCGGGTCGTAATCGGCGTGGATCGTAATGTCGCCGCCGCCGGCTCCCGACGAGATCGTTCCGGCGGCGCTGCCCGTGATGTCCTGGTCGGCCCGAACGAAGATCGGACCGGCGACCGTGGACACGGGCGCATTGACCTGCACGTGGCTGCCGTTGCCGCCCGCCGCACGCACGGTGACCGTGCCGGCTTGACCCGAGACCAAGGCGTTCACGATCACATCCTGACCGCTGCCGTTGGCAGTCAGCGTGAGGGCTCCGCCGCCCAGAGTCGAAACGCCGCTGCCGCCGCCCAAGACGGTCAGCGTTCCGTCGGTCGTGGTCAGCACGATGTCCCCGGCGGCGTTGCCGTGGACCGCGCCTTGCACGCCCAGCCCGCCGCCCGCGGCGACTTCGGTGATCTCGATGTTGCCGAGTCCGGTGTTGGTCGCACTCAGCGTGTTGACGTTGGTTTCCAGCGAATTGCCGTTTCCGATCCCGGCGGCCGCCGACAGGACGGCCTGGCCGGCCGTCAGATTCACCGCGGCGACGTTGTTGTCGACGATCGCTCCGCCGTTGGCCGCGACGGTCACCGTTCCGCCGGCGCCCGTCACCAAGGCCGCGATCAGAGCATTGCCGGTTCCGCCGAGCCCCGTGTTTACGGTCAGGCGGATCGCATTGGCCCCCGTATCCGCCGTCTGGATGGTGGCATCCGACGCTTGGGTCAGCCCTTCCGCTCCGGCCCCGTCCTGATTCGCTGCGATCGCAATCGTCCCACCGGCGTTCACGCCCGTTCCCGCGTAGAAGGTGACGGCATTCCGGCCGGCAACGGAAACCAATCCGCCGCCGTCCGTGCTGTCCACCGCCGCGTTGAATTCGATCGTGCCGCCCTGGACGGTCACCCCGGCCGCTTCGTGGGACGTCACCAGCCCGTTGAATGTCAGCACATCCCCGCCGTCCGAGCCGGTCACGGCAATTGTCCCGGCGTTCAACGTGCCGAAACCGCCCGTGCTCGCGCCTCCCGGCCCGTTGTTGTTGACGTTCACCGCCAGATTACCGCTGGCGCCCAGATTCACCGACGCGAGGCTGATGCTGCCTTCGGAGTTGACGGTCAAGTTCGGACTGTTGGTCGCGGTCACCGCCGCCAGCGTGACCGGCGCGTCCCCGTTGCCGTCGATCACGTTGGTGCTGCCGGTGGGGCCGCTCAAGAGAATCCCCGGGACGCCGGTGACGACACTCAACGGCCCGTTGCCAGCTGTCAGGTCGACGCCCGCGGACAACTCGAGCGTGCTGCCCAAGTCGCGGATGGTCAGGCTCGTGCCCGCCCAGACGTCGGCGGCGATCCCCACGGTTGCAGCCTGCTCGACCAGGATGAACCCGCCCGTCCGCACGCTGCCCGTCAAGTCCACGCCGCCATCCGTCGCGCCGGCGGCGGTGATGCGCAGATCGTCCACGTAAGCGCCGCCCGCGTTGGTCAGCGGGCCCAGGGTCACCGTGCCGCCGAGGCCGGGCGCCGAGGCGTCGATCGTCAAATCGGGGTTGGCGCCATTGGCAGTAATCGTCGTACCGCCCAACGCCACGGCGCCGGCATCGCCGCTGCCGCCGAGTTCCGTGTCCAGGGCCACAGGCCCCACGTCGAGCACCACCGTGCCGCCCGTGATCGCGATCGAGGTTCCGTCGGTCTGCAGATTGCCGCCCAGATACGTCGTCGTGGGATTGGTGAACGTGATTCCGCCCAGGGCCGTCAGATTCCGGTTGACGTCGATCGTTTCGGCGGTGGCGACCGACAGCGTCAAGCCCGGACTGCCGGTCAACGTCAGGTCGGCGGTCGTGAAGGACACGCTGTCCGCAGCACCGGCGTCGCCGTAGATCGCCAGCGAAATGTTGCTGGACGTGCTCTGCACCCCGATCGCGTCGTCGCCTTCGTCGCCATGAATGGTCACGCCGGTCAACGCGACGGGCGTGTTGGCGAAATTCACCGTGATCGTATCGCCCGCGTCGCCGCCCGCGGCGTTGTCGCCCCCGCGGACGATCAAGCTGCCCTTGTTCGAGAAATCGATCGGTTCATACAAGCCCACGGCCACGCGGACGCGCGCGCCGCTGTCGTCCGGTTCGTCGCTGACGGTGATCGCCTCGGCTGCGTCCGTCCCGTAGACCGTCAAGTCCGCCGCCAGGACGTCGTCGTTGATCGGCTCCAAGCCGGTGAACCGGATCGTCTGCGAGGTCGTGCCGTTGGTGGTTTCCAGGGTTCCTTCGCCCAGCACTCGTCGATTCGGGGCGGCTGCCACGTCGGTCGTGCCCACCCAGTAGCGTTCCTGAAAGGCCGCACCCCCGCCGCCGCTCAGATTCAACCGGTCGCTGCCGGTTCCGCCGTGGTAAAAGATCCCGCCGCTGGGGGCGAAGACCGAATCGGTCAAGGCACTGCTCTCGATGGTGAGCGTGTCCGCTCCGGCGCCGGCGTTGAACGTGAACGAGGCCACGCTGCCGAAATGGACGGTGGGGCCGCTGTTCAGCCGGTACGTGGCCGCCGACGTGCTGCTGGGCGTCAGCACCAGGCCGTCGTCGGCTCCCGAGCCTGCGACGATCAGACTGGCCGCATCGGTCAGATACACGGTCTGGAATTCGTCGTACGTAATCGTGCCGTAGCCGCCGGAGAAGCTGAACGTCGTCCCGTTGTCGGTCACGATCTGCCCTTGGGCATCCACGCGCAGCACGTTACTGGTGGTCCCGGCGTTGCCGTCCACGTTCCGCGTCACTCCGGCCGCCAAAGCGTCGACGCTCAAATCGTCATCGAACAGGCTGCCCAGGAAGTTCTGCAGACTCGCGATGGTGCCCAGGATGCCCGGTGCGCCGGGGGCAGTCGTGTTGTCCAAGTCGACCATGACCGCCGAACCGTAGGTCGAATAGTCCAGCGTATTGCTGCCGAGTCCACCGGCCAAGTTCCCGCTCAGACTGCCTCCGGCGCCGATCAGGAACCTATCGTCGCCAGCGGCGCCGTCCACGGATTCGATGCCCGTGAACGTGATCCCCACGACACCGCCCGCATTGGCGCCTGTCACGCTGAAGGTGTCGTCGCCCGCGGTGCCCACGATCTGGTCGTTGTCCGCCCCGCCGTTCAGCACGTCGATATTGCTGAACACCGTCGACACGTTCAGCGTTCCCGCGTTGGAACCGCTCAACGCAAACGTGTTGGCGCCATTCGTGGCCGCCAGCGTGTCGCTGCCCGCCGAACCGCCGTTGACGGTGCCATTGAACGAGTTGACACCGGCCGCAAGTGTGAAGCTGTCGTCGCCGACCCCGCCGTCCAGGGCTTCGACCAAGCTGAACGTCATCCCCGCCACGCTACCGGCGTTCGCCCCGGTAATACTGAACGTGTCGTTGCCCGAAGTGCCCACGATCTCGTCGCTGCCGGTTCCGCCCGTCAGCACGTCGATGTTGCTGAACAGGGTCGTCGCGTTCAGCGTGCCCGCGTTCAGCCCGCTCAACGCAAACGTATTGGTCCCGTTGGTCGCGGCCAACGTGTCGCTGCCCGCCGAACCGCCGTTGATGGTCCCGCTGAACGTGCCGACGCCGGAGGCCAAAGCGAAGCTGTCGTCACCAGCCCCGCCATCCAACGTTTCGATCGAACTGAAACTCAGCCCCGCCACGCTGCCGGCGTTCGCCCCGCTAATGCTGAACGTGTCGTTGCCCGCGGTGCCCACGATCCCGTCGCTGCCGCTGCCACCCGCCAGCACGTCGATATTGGTGAACAGCGTCGAGGTGTTCAGCGTCCCCGTGTTGGCAGCGTTCAGCGAAAACGTATTGGTCCCGTCGGTCACGGCCAGCGTGTCGCTGCCCGCCGAACCGCCGTTGATGGTCCCGCTGAACGTGCCGACGCCGGAGGCCAGCGTAAAGCTGTCGTCGCCGGCCCCGCCGTCCAGCGTTTCGATCGAACTGAAGCTCATCCCCGCCACGCTGCCGGCGTTCGCCCCGGTGATGTTGAAGGCGTCGTTGATGCCAGTGCCCACGATCCCGTCGCTGCCGCTGCCGCCGGTCAGCACGTCGATATTGGTAAATGGCGTCGAGGTGTTCAGCGTCCCCGCGTTGGAAGCGCTCAGCGCAAACGTGTTGGTCCCGTCGGTCACGGCCAGCGTGTCGCTGCCCGCCGAGCCGCCGTTGATCGTCCCGTTGAACGAGCTGATTCCGGAGGCCAGCGTGAAACTGTCGTCGCTGGCTCCGCCGTCCAAGGCTTCGATCGAGCTGAAATTCATCCCCGCCACGCTGCCGGCGTTCGCCCCGGTGATGTTGAAGGCGTCGTTGATGCCAGTGCCCACGATCCCGTCGCTGCCGCTGCCGCCGGTCAGCA
>CAIYOB010000410.1 GCA_903927685.1 uncultured Planctomycetaceae bacterium | reverse complement strand
GGCCGCTTGGTCTGGGGCGGCTCACTGTCGCCGCAGCCGCTGGGCGAATCCGACGTGCCGCCGCGATTGGACGCGGCCAAGTGGATTTGGCGCCGGGAAGGAAATCCCGCCGCGGCGGTGCCGCCCAGCACGCGTTACTTCCGCCGCGTCGTCAAGCTGGACGACGATGCGCGCATCGCAACGGCCCGGCTGGTGCTGACGGCGGACAATTCGTTCGAGTGCTGGGTCAACGGCCGGCGAGTGGGCGAGGGTGATCGCTTCGACCAACTGTTCGTGATGGACGTCGCAGCGGCGTTGCGGCCGGGGACGAATATCCTGGCCGTGGCGGCTACCAACGCCGCCGACTATCCGAATCCCGCCGGTCTGCTCGGCCTGCTGACGATCCGGCTGCAGGACGGACGGACGCTCGAGGTGGTCAGCGACCAGGCGTGGGAAGCCGCGGAAGAGGTCCCTGCGGACTGGCGGACGGCGACCGTGGCGGACGGCTGGTCCGCCGCGATGGAGTTGGGGCCGAGCGGCATGGAGCCTTGGGGAGAACCCGAGTACACCCCGGCTGTGCGAAACGTCTATCCCGACGCGAACGTCGTTCATCAGTGGCTGGCCGCCCGGGGCGTGCCACCCGACTTTGCGGCCGCCCGACCGCTCCGCTACATCCACCGCCGGTTGGACGGAGTCGACGTGTACTTTGTCGCCAATGGAACCGGCGACAGCTTCCAGACCACCTGCTCGTTCCGTGTGGCCGGCAGGCAGCCGGAGCTGTGGCACCCCGAGACCGGCCGCAGCGCGGTCTTGCCGGGCTACGCGGAGCGAAACGGCTGCACGGACGTACGGCTGCAATTTGGCCCGGCGGAGTCCGTATTCGTGGTCTTCCGGCGACCCGGGACGCCTGCCGAGCGGTTGGTGTCCGTCCGCCGCGACGGGCGCGAACTGCTGCCGTCCGAGCCTCCGGCAACTGGGCCTGACGCGCGCCCGAGCGTGGATCTGGCACGCGGCGAGATCTTGCAACCCGGCACGTATCGGTTCGAGACCGCCGACGGAAGCCAGCGCGAACTGCAGGTGCACGAACTTCCCGAGCCGCGCGAGATCGCCGGGCCGTGGGAGGTTCGTTTCGATCCGCGCTGGGGCGGGCCGGAACGCGTCGTCTTCGACCGACTGGAGGACTGGGCCCAGCGGCCGGAGGACGGCATCCGCTACTACAGCGGAACGGCCGTGTACAGCAAGGCCCTGCAGTTGGATCCGGCGATCGTAGCTCCACCCGCCGGCCAAGACTCGCCACCGGCCAGCCAGCGCCGCCTGTACCTCGATCTGGGTCAGGTCGCCGTGCTGGCCGAGGTGAAGCTGAACGGGCGCGACCTCGGGATTCTCTGGAAACCGCCGTATCGGCTGGACATCACCGAGGCGGCCAAGGCCGGCGAGAACGCCTTGGAACTCAAGGTCGTGAATCTCTGGGTCAATCGGCAGATCGGCGACGAGCAACTGGCCGAAGACAGCGACCGAAATCCGAACGGAACGCTCAAGCGTTGGCCGGACTGGCTGGGGCAAGGAGCGGCGAGCCCGACCGGCCGCTTGAGCTTCACCAGTTGGCGTCTCTGGAAGAAAGACAGTCCGCTCCAGCCGTCCGGCCTGTTGGGGCCGGTCACACTGCAGACTGCCGTCAGGTTCCCGCCGGGACCATAGCAACGCTCACGAAATAACTCCCTCGCCCCGGTACTCCGGGGAGAGGGTTGGGGTGAGGGG
>CAIYOB010000409.1 GCA_903927685.1 uncultured Planctomycetaceae bacterium | reverse complement strand
CAGATACGTCAGCGTCCTCTGATCCTCGGCCGTTGCCGGGAAACCCGCGCGCGTTTCCGCAGGAATGTCAAGGTCCGGCGGCCCCAAGGCGTAGCTTCGCCTCCCCGGCGCAGAAATGCTGTTTCTGAAGGCAGGTGCTCGAAGCCGTAGCGGGCCAACTCGCCAAGCCAGTACTCGGTCGGCTGCTCGTTCACGTGGTGATATCCGCCCTGCCCCGGAACGGCGTGCGTCAGGCAGACGTAGCGGGCACAGGCAAACGTGATCAAGAAATTGTCCCGGAACCGGGCTTCCACGTGTTCCACAAATTCGGCCGCCCACGCCAGATCCACCTGCGGCACCTGCAACGGACCCAGCGTGTAATCGTGCTCGATCAAGTACTGCCGGGGGCACTCGTTGTCGTCCAACGCCGGGCGAAAGCCTTCCACGCCGACCACCGTCAAGCCCTTATCCAGGAAGTACTTGGTCGAACAACCGTAGCCGCAGCCGATGTCCACCACGGAACGTACGGCGTATTTGGCAATCAGATAGTCCCACACGTCCGGCAGAAACGTGTGACCGTCTCGGCGACAACCACCCAGATGCGTTGTGGTCATGAGCTGACACCTCGCGTTCCGCGGCACATCAACCGCTGTGTCCGGGGCGAAGCCGTAGTTCCCCCAGCCCATAACCGTTCGGATTGACGCGCCGCCGCCAATCCTGGATCTGCGTCTCGTTCAAGCGGTTGGATTCCTGCGTCGACTTGACTTGGTAGTGCCGCACGCGTGCCGCCTCATCGTGGGGAATGGCCTCCAGCAGCGTCACATCCCACTGGCACTTGCGCCCTTGCACGCTGGCCCGCAAGTAGTAGTCCTTGTCGCTGGCGCCCCAATTCCGCAGGGATTCGTCGAAGCCGCGAATTCGGTGGTGATGGGTGGCCGTGATCGCACAGGTGCCGGGATTGCGACACTGCGGATGCCACAGGGATTCGCAGTAGTCGGCGTCGCCCAGCAGGATCTGAGCGCAGGCACTGCTCAGCCAGCCGGGCCGCAGGAGATTGTCCGCATCCAGAAACACCAGGATCTCGGCGTTGGCTGCACGGGCAACGAGGTTGCGCGCATGGGCATGCGCGTAGTAGGGACTGTCCGTCTCGTACTTCGCGGCGGTAATGCGCGGATCGGCCTGCTCGACCAACCAGGCATACGTACCTTCGGGGCAGGCGTAGTCAAGCACGGTGATGCTGTAGCGAATCGTGGTCTCCTGAGCCAGCCACGTCGGCAAGGCCCGCTGCAAATGACTGAGCCGGCCCTTGCAGGTCGTGAGCACTGCCACATTCGCTTCTTCCGGTGCCACCAAAGGCATGGTTAGCCGTCTCCGTTTCGAACATTTTTCTCGGATGTCTGGCGTTCGGCAGGGTCCGGCTGTCCGTTGATTACCGGGCCCCACGTGCAGGCTCCAAACCTAGCCGCAGCCACAATGACGGAGGCTGCGTCCGCCGATAATCAGCGTTTCCCGGTGCGGTTGTCCTGTGCCACCAATGCTGTGTAGACTTATTCAACCCGCCGCTGGTACCATCCATTTCATATTCGAGTACCGCCCCTTTACAAATCGCCCTGATCCGTCTTCAAGTCAGCGCCGCGCAGTGTACGGCGGCCCCTCGTCGCGAAGACGGCGCCATGTGAAATTGGCGCACTCCGGGTGCATTCGACGGTACTCGCGCCGTCCCTTGATCGTTTCGAACCAGGAACGGTCAAGCCAGCGGCGTAGACGTCGGGCTTCCGAGCAAATGTCGTCTGTGGCCGCAAGTGTCAGGCGATGCCAACCGCTGCACATGCGAAACCGGATTGCGTAAACAGCAGCTTGGTATGTGCGGGCTTGACCGATGGGATTCTCATTGATCTGCAGGGCCAAGTGGTTCCGACCTCCAGTGGGCTGACCGGCCTGATACCAGGTGATTACTGTATTCACGTGCTGTGAAGTTGTCACGTGCTTCTGCAGTTTCTGCAGGTCGGCCCAGCCGAGTTCCTTAGCCCAAGCCTTCAACATGACGAACGCTCGATCTGACATACCGACGTAATCCTGTCGACTGGAAACCCACCATTCTGATCCAATTGCTCAACGCGACCAGTGCGAGTCACGACTGGCCTCTATTTGCAGAAGCATCTCACGTAGTTCAGGGCTTTCCCCTTATCAGTTTCCGGTATTCGTAGGCAATCTCTTTCCGCCATTTTTCCCTGTTGGTACGGACCATGCTCTGCTCCTCGACCATCTACCGCAATGCAGTAGCAGTCGCACAGTTTCTTCTTCTTGCAGCTGCACTGCACGACCCGGACCATTTGCCCGAGAGTGTAAATGCCGCAGATGGTGCAAGTCCGCGTAGCCTGGAAACAACTACCGGCACGCCCGCCAGGATCGCCCTGCCTTCGGCACTGAAAGTCGCAAGCCTTGTGCTCGGTCGCCGTGCATGCCACCGTCGTCTTTGTCCACGGCGTACACCCCAGGAAGGATAGCGTCCCGTCAGCGTCCAACCGGTTGGTCGGACTCGATCTGGCATACTGATAGACCCCGTCGCCTTCCTCAACGCCAACCGAATCCGGGCTTAGGAACCGTCCCAACGGACTTAGAAGAACGCGGGTTCGGTACGAATGGAGACGCGATTCGCCGTCATATGATCTCCCAGTGTAGATGGTGCTACACATGGCGAGATCGCTACGTACTGAATCGCCCCCCCACCAGTTGCCTCCGCTGCCTGGGCTGCCGAAGATCAGGGTGTTGCCATAGGCGTCGCAGTCGTAGGTTTCGATGATCTGGCCGGTGGTGTCCGTCAGGGCCACGCTGCGCCAGAGGAGGTCGCTGAGCAGGTAATAGTCACCGGCGCCGTGCTGGTTGATGGTGGCCGGCGTG
>CAIYOB010000408.1 GCA_903927685.1 uncultured Planctomycetaceae bacterium | reverse complement strand
GCCGGCCGCACGGGCCGCGGGGACAAAGGCGGCCTGGCGCTGGTCCAGACCTTCAGCCCGGATTATGTGGCGATACAGACGGCGGCCCGGCACGACTTTGCCGCGTTCGCCCAACAAGAGACCGGGTCAGGACTCGTTTTTCGGTCCTCCCCGTGGACTACGTGTGCTTTCCAAGTTCAACCGCTCACGCGGCTGCTTGCCTACGTCTCATCCGCGAAGGGACAACTGCGCCGGTGCAAGCCCCGCAAGACTTTCAACTCCACATCCGTTTGCGGCTGGTTGACCCATGCGAGCCACCGCCGCGGCAGCGCCGGTTCGCGCCTATGTTCGAAAAACGAGTCCTGACCCCGCCCTTTTCCGCCTTCAGTTGCTGGCCCGACTCCGTCTGTCGAAACCGAAAATCGTGCAAGCGTGGGTCTGATGCGTAGTTCCGGTGAACCCCTGAGGGGACGAGTGCCTTGTGGTGCGGACGGAGATGTGTGACACGGAGACGTGTGACGCGCCCGACGGACGCGTGCCCGACAGACGCGGCTTGCGGGGTCTCGCCTGCAAGCTTATCGTATTGAAATGTGCGATACCGAGGAACCGGATGAGGGAAAATATTCACGTCCGGGTCTGTGAGGGGGCTTGGTCGAGCAATCGGCGCGTCTACCTGGACACGGCGGTTTCCGCGTGTTTGGAGTCGCTGGGGCTGGGACCGCCAAGCCGTGATCCACAACACTAACCGCACATGACACTGTGGGTGATCTATGAATGATTCGACGAACTGCAGCGATTGCGGAGAGCGATTGGATGGTTTGGTGCCCTTTCCATCGGACGTTCTCGCGCCATGCCCCTCGTGTGGCTCCACACGGCGCACGTCCGATAGATCCATCAGCAACGGCGCAGTTATGTCGGATCATTTTGCCATGCTGGGAGAACACGAAGGCAGCCCATTTGCATTTGCTGAATCTCGCCGTCCCGATGGGCGAGCCGCGTCCGCCAGTAGGAGCGCAGAGGGTCAGTTCTCCTTTTCCGCTTCCGGGTCTAGTCCACAAGGTGAGGAGCAGTCTCTGCTTGCGTGCAAGCTGCTCGTTGACAGATTCAACTCGCTTGGAGGTGATTGGGACGCCCCGTCGTCATTGGATGGCAACTTAGTCGATTGCCAGGCCAAGCACAGAAGTGATCCGGGCCGTGTCTTGCAGGTCCAAGTAGTCCGGGCCATCATGGACCAAGGCTTTTGGAGAACACTGAATACGCAAGGTGCCACTCAACAGTCGGATGTGGAGGCTTCGGCACTTGCATCCGCCCTTGAAAAGACAATCAAGACAAAGGCAACGAGGATTGCGACGAGCGCCCTTGCGGGTCTGACGTTGGTCCTGGACGCAACGCTTGTTCCTGTCGTTGCGTTTGATCATGTGATCGAGGAATTCCTTCGGCAGCACGGCGTCTGGGCTGGATCATTGGGTTTCGAGGCAGTCTGGGTCGTCGGGCCGCTGCCTGACTTGGTGCATAGGCTCGATCGTTCCAGCTCAGACAACATACCTGATGCCGGGTAACCGATACGGACGGATAGGAAAACGGATCACGGATAGGAAGTTGCTTTCCACCCATAGGACTGAGGCTAAGCAGGGAGACGTGGTGAATCATGGGTGGATGGCGGCTTGGGGGGGGCCTTCAGGGAGCGGGTTACCGCTCCGAAAACCACTGACTGATAGGAAATTGCTTTCCTCCCACAGGACCGAGGCTAAGTAGGGAAGAGTGGTGAGCCAAGGGGGGATGGCGGGTTGGGGGAGCTTGACGACGTTTCGGCGACGACGTTTCGGCGGCAAATCAGGGGTCAATTCGCAGCTCAGCGCGCATCGTCCACGATCCGATTGGCGTCGGGAGGAAAAAGAAAATCAAAAGGTGGACCAGAGATGGCTTCGTCCACAAACGTCAACTCCCGGGGTTCCTGGGAGGTCGAGTCACTGTCCCAGTCGCTGTCCGGGTCGTAGAGGCGGAGGTCCCCGCGCGGCGGGGCCCGGGGCGCTGCGGGACACCACAAGCCGCCGACCATCGCTGCGCGACGGTGCCCGCGCAGGATCTTCTCGATGACGTCACCCTGCGGTGGCTC
>CAIYOB010000407.1 GCA_903927685.1 uncultured Planctomycetaceae bacterium | reverse complement strand
TGGATCGACGAAAGCAAGACCAAGGTCGGCTACGAAATCCCCCTGAACCGCCACTTCTACAAGTACCAGCCGCCCCGGCCGCTGGAGGAGATTGAGGCGGACATCGCGGACCTGGAGAAGGACATCGTGCGGATGCTTCGGGAGGTGGTGGGATGAGGGCCCGCGTTGATGTTGACCCGCCTCGTGGCTTGGCTATCGAGGGTGGTTCGCAAGGTGGACGTTTTCACGCCCATCTGGCATACCGCGACTGCGCGTCTGATTGGATCGGCAGCATCCCCGAGCACTGGCATGTGGTTCCTCTTCGATGGTGTTGCGACGTCCGAAGCGGCGACTACCTGCCGAATACCGAGTTTTCTCGCGAACGAGACGATTCTCGTCGGGTGCCAGTCATCGGCGGCAATGGAATCATGGGCTACGCATCGCAGGCCAATACGGCAAGCCCCACAATCGCAATTGGGCGAGTCGGCGCACTCTGTGGCAATGCCCACCTTGTCGATCCACCAGCCTGGATTACCGACAATGCACTGCGATTGAGCAATGTTAAACAACTTCACCTCAGGTTTCTATACTTTGCGCTGCGCGTCATGGACCTTAATCGATGGGCAAACGAGAATGCTCAGCCGTTGATTACGGGAACGCTGCTTAAAGACCAGGAGTGTCCTGTTCCTCCCCTTCCCGAACAACAGGCAATCGCGGCGTTTCTGGACCGGGAGACGGCGAAGATCGACGCGCTGGTGGAGAAGAAGCGGCGGCTGACCAAACTGCTGAAGGAGAAACGTGCTGGCCTGATCAGCCACGTCGTCACCAAGGGTCTGAATCCCGACGTGCCGATGAAGGACTCGGGAATCGAGTGGTTGGGGCAGGTGCCGAAGCATTGGAGTCTGCCACCACTGTACGCCCGCTATGTCGTGCAACTTGGCAAGATGCTGGATGCTAAGCGTATCACGGGCGACTTCCTTTTGCCGTACCTGCGAAACGTGGATGTTCAATGGGATCGGGTAAACGTTTTGCAGCTTCCCGAAATGGACATCGAACCGGGGGAATACGAACGTTTCACGCTGCGGCAAGGCGACCTACTGGTTTGCGAGGGAGGGGAGGTCGGACGCACAGCCGTTTGGCGTGGGGAACTCGATACCTGTGCATACCAGAAGGCAATCCATCGGGTAAGGCCCGCTCCGCCGTCCTCGGATATTCCGAGATTCCTCTACTACGTGATGCGATGGGCAGCAGACACCCGCATATTCGTCGCAGCGGGGAACCCGAACACCATTCCGCACCTGACGGCGGAGAAACTGCGGGTGTACCGATTTCCGTTCCCCCCGGCGGATGAACAAATGGCCATCGTCCACTACCTGGACGAAGAGAACGACAAGCTGGAGCGTCTTGTTGGTCGGGTTGACACCGCCATCGACCGCCTTCTCGAATACCGCACCTCGCTGGTCTCGGCCGCCGTCACCGGCAAGATCGACGTGAGGAACGCATAGCGACTGCCTTTCACCTGCGCATTGGAGACTGTGAATCATGGCAATCTATGAACTCACCAAGGACAGCATCCGCGAAATCGTGGAAACGAGATTTGCCGACCTGGGCGTCAGTGAGCGTGGCGACCTGCAGCGTCTTCTGCGGGAACAAGTCGAGGTGGTCTCCCCCGATACGCTGATCATCGCCGAGGAGTTTGGCGATTGGCAGGACAGCCGACGACGGATCGACCTGCTTGGCATCGACAAAGAAGCCAATCTGGTGGTGATCGAGCTGAAACGCACGGAGGATGGCGGACACATGGAGTTGCAGGCCATCCGCTATGCAGCGATGGTTTCGACCATGACGTTCGAGGCCGCTGTCGAAATCTTCCGCAACTACCTGCGGAAACTCGGAAAGGACGACGACCCTGAAGCGACAATCCTGGAGCATTTGGGCTGGGAGGAGCCCAACGAGGACGAGTTCGCCCAGGATGTCCGGATCGTGCTGGTGTCGGCCGAGTTCTCGAAAGAACTGACGACCGCAGTGATGTGGCTCAACGACCGTGACCTCGTCATTCGGTGTGTACGGGTCAAACCGTATCGGGACGGCGAGCGAATCTTGCTGGACGTCCAGCAGATCATACCCCTGCCGGAGGTGGAAGATTACCGCGTCCAGATCAAGGAAAAACAAAGGCAAGAGCGCAAGGCTCGAACATCCGGCCCAGACTTCACCAGGTACGACCTTACGCTGGACGGAAAGAAAATCGAGCGCATGTGGAAGCGGAACGCAATCTTCGCTGTCGTGAAGCACCTCTGCCAAAAAGGAGTCAGCCCCGAGGCGATCATGGATGTGGTGGATTGGAGGAAGACGACCATGTTCCGTGCGGTCGATGGCGTCGTCGGCGCGGAAGAGTTCATGCGGTCGGCCGCCGCAAAGGCCGAAGGCGAGGGGAGGCGGTTTGATCCCCGACGTTACTTCGTGGATGACGACGAACTGATCCGGACGGAGAACCGAACTTATGCCTTCACAAACCAATGGGGCCATCGAACGCTCCAGGCGATCGACCTCTTGAAACAGTTTTTTTCTGCGACGGAAATCAGCTACGAAAAATCGCCCTGACGCACTCGCAACGAGTTGAAAGATGCCAACCGACCATCGCGACATCGCTTTCGAGGATGCCATCGAACACCACCTGTTGGCCAGTGGGGGTTACGGGTGACGGTTGCGCACGCGATCGTGCGGACGAAACAGGCGATTGACAATAAGCCCTTGTTGGCGTAGGAGAGAGGGAACTCATGAGTGACAAATCCAAGATCGAATGGACTGACGCGACGTGGAATCCTGTCCGGGGATGTACCAAAGTCAGTCCGGGCTGCGCCCACTGCTATGCGGAGACTTTCGCTGAACGTTTTCGCGGCGTCCCCGGGCACCCCTACGAGCAGGGATTCGATCTCCGGCTTGTCCCGGAGAAGTTGGCTGAGCCGCTCCGCTGGCCGCAGCCCAGGATGGTGTTCGTCAATTCGATGAGCGACCTGTTCCACGAAGGCGTCCCGGACGACTACGTCGAGGCGGTGACCCGCGTGATGGAACGGGCGAACTGGCACACGTTTCAGGTTCTGACAAAGCGGTCTGAACGGATGCGCGATCTACTGCGAACCCGCTTGGCGTTTGCCGCATCGCTGTCGCAAGTATGGTGGGGGGTCAGCGTCGAGAACCGTAGGCATGGCTTGCCGCGCATCGAGCACCTTCGGCAATCGCCCGCGGGCATGCGTTTCCTGTCCATTGAGCCGCTGCTTGAAGACTTGGGGCAGCTGGACCTGCGGGGCATCGGCTGGGTGATCGTTGGCGGCGAGAGCGGTGCCGGTGCCCGCCCGATGCAGGAATCCTGGGTCCGATCGATCCGCGATCAGTGCCTACTTGCAGGTATCCCGTTCTTCTTCAAGCAGTGGGGCGGGGTTCGCAAGGCGGAAACTGGCCGGCTGTTGGCAGGTCGCACCCACGATGAGTTGCCGCCGCGACCAACCGTAGTCGTGTTGGGGGCGGGGCAGCGACTGGGGCTCGCGGCAGAAATCGAGGCCGCATACTTGCCGGAGTTGACATCATGAATGATCCGGATCTGTACGTGGGGCGAGAACAGACCCTCGTCAAGCACTACATTCTCAGCCAGGACATACTTTCACCTGATTTATGCAACTCGCAACCGCAAGGGTGTCGAGGTCTTCAAGGACGTGGAAAAGCGAGCGATGGAGGTCATGGAAAAAGCGAGGGCAGACGCCCAGCAGCGGCAGCGGGAACGGAAGAGCCATCAGAAGGAGCTATTCGGCAGCGAGGTGAAATACGAGTCAAACCGGTATGGCGATCTGCGGGATCGTTACTTGACGCGAGCGAAGGATGGAGTTCAGCGTTTGCTTCAGGATCGACGGACTATGTTGTACGACGATGCCTGGGCCTTGGCATTGGCGAAACCGCTTGTCTGGGACCGCGATCTGAAGGAATGGATCAAGGACTGGGAAAAGAAGGGCCTCCTAGCCGTTCGGGGAAAGAAACCGGGACAACGTGTGCCGCACCTGGACGAGGACAACCGCTTGGATTGGGTGGGGCCAGCGTGAACTCGCCCAGGGTTCGCACACTGGCGGAGCCAGTGGCACGCCCCCTATGCCTTGGCCTTGACGTTGCACTAACCGGCCACCTGCGGCAATTGACTTTGCCCGTTTTTTTGCCATACTCGCTAGACCGTGTATCTGCCTGATTTCACACCGTGTTTTCTTCATTTCCAAGGCTAAGGAGAGAAGCTGTGAGCAAGTCCACGTTCGTTGCGGCCATGCTGGTGGCTGCGTTTCTGTGCGCCGCGTCCAGCGAGCGCGTGTCGGGTGCGGAATACCTGACCGGCATTCAATGGGCCGAGCCCGCCGTGATCGATCCGGGCCCGCCGGGCGGCCCGCCGTCCGATGCCGTGGTGCTGTTCGACGGCAAGGACATGTCGAAATGGAACAACGCCGAAGAATGGATCGTCAAGGACGGCTATGTCGAAGCGGCCAAGGGGGCTCCGACCACCAAGGACGTGTTTGGCGATTGCCAACTGCACGTGGAATGGGCGTCCGCGACCGAGGTCAAGGGCAGCAGCCAGGGCCGCAGCAATAGCGGCGTGTTCCTGATGGGCATCTACGAGGTCCAAGTCCTCGACTCGTACGACAACAAGACCTACTTCGACGGCCAGTGCGCGGCGATTTACAAACAACATCCGCCGCTGGTGAATGCGTGCCGCAAGCCGGGCGAGTGGCAGACGTACGACATCATCTGGAAGGGTCCCCGATTCGACGCCGAAGGCAAGCTGGTCAGTCCGGCGTTCATCACTGTGCTGCACAACGGCGTGGTGGTCCAGAACAACTTCCAATTGTTGGGCGACACACCGTTCCATCGGGCGCCCGAATACAAGCCGCACCCCGACAAGGGCCCGATCAGCTTGCAGTATCACGGCAACCCGGTGCGGTTCCGCAACATCTGGATCCGCGAACTGCAGGAAGTGGCCAGCGAGCGGGTGTCGGAGCCTACGGTGGTCAAGTAGCCCGCCGGGCAAGACGAAATCGTCAAATGCAGGGATAGACGTTGGAGTTCACGCTTGAGCGTGTGGGGCGCAAGCCATGAAAAAAAAGACACGCTGAAGCGTGAACTCCAACGAGGACACGCTGATGCGTGAACTCCGACGACAGAAGGTGACGCAGTTCCCCAAGGCCGGAGGTTGTCATGGTTCTTGCAGCTTTCTCTCGCTTCACCGCCAGCGCGGAGTCCCTTTCGCCGCTCGTGGCGGCGTTGCTGGCTGTCGCGGTCTTGCTGCCCGCCGGTGCTGTGGCGGCCGAGCCGGTTGCGAGCGGCCAGCAGCTGTACCAGTCGCTGTGTGCCGCCTGTCACGGCCCGCGCGGCGAGGGTGTCGCCGGCGCGTACGACGAGCCCCTGACGGGCGGACGATCGCTACCGGAACTGACCAAGTACATCAACGACACGATGCCGCAGGACGAGTCGGAAAAGTGCGTGGGCCAAGATGCCCGGCAAGTCGCTCGGTACATCTTCGACACATTCTATTCCGACGCCGACCGGGCACGGCACAAGCCGCCCCGCATCGAGCTGGCCCATTTGACGGTGCGGCAGTACCTGAACGCCGTTGCCGACCTGGTCGGCGGATTCGCCGGCGAGGGCTCGTGGGGCGACCAGCGCGGCCTGAAAGGGACGTACTACAACGCCCGCAACCTGCGCGGCGACAAAAAGGTGCTCGAACGGGTCGATCCCCGGGTCGCCTTTGAGTTTGGCGGCGAGAGTCCCGTTCCCGACAAGATCGGCAAGGACGAGTTCGCCATCCAATGGCAAGGCGGCGTGCTGGCTGAAGAGACCGGCGAGTACGAATTCTGCTTGAAGGCCGACAACGCAGCCCGGTTGTGGGTCAACGACCTGCAGCAGCCGCTGATCGACGCCTGGGTCAAGTCGGGCGACGAACTCGACCATGTCGCCTCGATCTGGCTGGTCGGCGGCCGCGTGTATCCGGTCCGACTGGAGTACTCGAAGTTTCAAAGCAAGAGCGCGACGGCCGCCCTGCACTGGCAGCCGCCGCATCGGGTCCGCGATGCGATTCCGGACCGCAATCTGTCGCCGAATTGGTTCCCGCCGGTACTGGTGGTCAATACGCCCTTTCCCCCCGACGACAGCAGCGTGGGTTACGAACGCGGCGCGTCCGTGTCCACTGCCTGGGACCAGGCAACCACCGACGCCGCCCTGGAGATCGCAAGCCGCGTCGTCGAGAATTTGTCCACGCTGGCCAACTGCAAGGACGACGCCCCGGATCGGGCCCAGCGGGTGCAGGAGTTCTGCTGCCGGTTCGTCGAACGCGCCTTACGCCGGCCGTTGACCGACGAGCAGAAGGAGTTCTTCGTCGCACGCCGCTTCGCAGACGGGGAAGAACTGGAGACGGCGGTCAAGAAAGTCGTGCTGCTGACGCTCAAGTCGCCGCGGTTCCTGTACCTGGGCCTGGGCAGCGGGCCGCCGGACGACTATGAAGTCGCGTCGCGGCTGTCGTTCGGGCTCTGGGACTCGCTGCCCGATCCGCCGTTGTTGCAGGCCGCGGCCCAAGGCCAGTTGCGGACGCCGGAGCAGGTCGCGGCCCAGGCCGAGCGGATGTTAGCCAATCCGCGAACCCGCGCCAAACTTCGTTACTTCTTCTCCAAATGGCTGCCCGTCGAGCGAGCCTATGACGTGTCCAAGGACCAGCAGTTGTTCCCCGAGTTCGAGCGGAATGTGGCCTCGGATTCATTCACCTCGCTGGACCTGTTCCTGGACGACGTCGTCTGGAGTCCGGCCGCCGACTTCCGCCAGTTGCTGTTGGCGGACTATCTGTTCGTGAACCAGCGGCTGGCCAAGTTCTACGGACTCGAAGCGCCGACAGGGGATGGGTTCCACAAGGTGGCGTGCGATCCGGCGAGACAGGCCGGCCTGCTGACGCATCCCAATCTGATGCTGGGCTTGGCCTATCACAAATCCAGTTCGCCGATCCACCGCGGCGTGTTCCTCGTCCGCGGCGTGCTGGGCCGGGCGTTGAAGCCGCCGCCCATCGCCGTGGCCCCGGAGGACGAGGGCGCGAACCCGAACTTGACCACCCGCGAACGAGTCTCGCTGCAGACCAAGGCCGAAGCGTGTCAGAATTGCCACGGGCTGATCAACCCACTAGGATTCACATTGGAGAACTACGACGCCGTCGGCCGATTCCGCGCCGTCGAACGCGACAAGCCGATCGATGCGACGGGCTCTTACCGGACGTTGACCGGGGAGGAAGTCGAATTCCACGGGGCTCGTGAACTGGCCGAGTTTCTGGCCGGCAGCGACGAAGTCCACCGCAGTTTTGTCGAACAGTTGTTCCACCAGATCGTCAAGCAGCCGGTGAGCGCGTATGGCGACGAGCGGCTGGAAGCCCTGAAAACCGCATTTGTTGCCTCCGAGTTTAATATCCAGAAACTGTTGATCGAGATCCTGAAAGCGTCGGCGCTGCAGGCGCCGTAGCCTGGTCTGTATGAGGAGACACTGATGCCAACCCAATCGACTCGCCGCGGTTTTCTTCGCGACTTGGGCCTGACCGCCGCCGCATTGCCATTTGTCTGGAACCTGCCCAGCTTGGGCTGGGCGGACACTCAGGCCCGCAAGCAGCGATTGATCATCCTGTTCAGTCCCAATGGGATTGTGCCGGACAGGTTCTGGCCCGACGAGACGGGGGACCCGTTCGCGTTGAAGGAGATCCTGCAGCCGCTGGAGCCGTTTCGGGACCGCCTGTTGATCCTGCGGGGCGTGTCGAACAAGGTTCGCGGCGACGGCGACAGCCACATGCGCGGGATGAGCTGCCTGCTGACGGGCATCGAACTGTACCCCGGCAATATCCAAGGCGGCTCGCACACGCCGGCCGGCTGGGCCAGCGGGATCTCGATCGACCAGGAGATCAAGAACTTCCTGCAAAGCCGCCCCGAATCGCGGACCCGGTTCGGCTCGCTCGAATTCGGCGTGACCGTGCCCGGCCGCGCGGACCCCTGGACACGAATGGTTTACGCGGGTCCCAACAAGCCCCTGGCCCCGGTCGACAATCCCTACCAGATGCTGGCCAAGATGTACGGCCAGGTGCAGGACCGGGAGAGCTTGAGCAGCATCCTGGATGACGTTCAGGAAGACCTCCGCAAGGTCCGCTCGACCATCAGCAAAGAAGATCAGCAGTTGCTGGCGGAACACGAGACCTTCGTCCGGCAAGTGGAAATGGAACTGCAAGCCGACAGCGCCAGCCCCGCGCGGCCGCAGCCGCCGGATCTGGAAGACGGCGTCAAGATCGCCAACGACAGCGTGCCGCAGCTCAGCCGCATGCAGATCGACCTGTTGGTGAACGGCTTCCGGAACGACATGGCGCGGGTGGCCACCCTGCAGTACACCAACTCGGTCGGCCAAGCCCGCATGCGCTGGATCGGCGTCGAAGAGAACCACCACGAGCTGTCGCACGATCCGGACAGCAAGACCGAATCCCAGGACAAGCTGACCAAGATCAACCGCTGGTTCTGCGACCAGCTGGCGTACCTGGTCCGGCAGTTGCAAGAGACGCCCGAACCGGGCGGGTCCGGCAGCCTGCTCGACAATACGCTGATCGTCTGGACCAATGAGTTAGGCAAAGGCAACTCGCACACGCTGGACAACATCCCGTTCGTGCTGGTCGGCAGTGCCCCTGGCTTCCGCATGGGCCGCTCGCTCAAGTACCCCAACGTGCCCCACAACCGTTTGCACTTGGCCTTGGCCCACGCCTTTGAGCATCGCCTGACCACGTTCGGCAAGCCCGAGCTGAGCGCCGACGGCGTGCTGGCGGACTTGGCGTAGAGCCGATTCCAGCGGCAGCTTGGTGGCGGTGGGGAATCGCTTTCCGTTGACTTGCAGTTCGAGCGAGGCTCCGGTATTCTCGTGTGGATCAGGAGGCGCTACGATGGCTCGTCCGGACGTTGTCGTGCATCTTGTCCACGGAACGTGGCCGTACGGAACACTTGTCGCGTGCATGCGCCGCAACTGGCTTGTGCGGTGGGTATCGTGTGGCTCGTGCCGAAAGCGGTTCGCGCGGCGGCTGTGGCGGGAGAGGCTCTGGTTTCAACCGCGGTCCAGCTTCCGAGTGGCAGTCAAGGCGAACATCAACGACCGGAATGTCAGATTTGTGGCGTTCCGCTGGTCCGGAGGAAACTCCTTTTGTGAACGGTTCGAGGCGGCAGAGGCGTTTCGTGGTCATCTTGCAAAGTGGTTTGCGAAGGAGAAACAGGCACGGCATTTGGTCGTCGCGCACAGCCACGGCGGAACGGTAGCGATTTGCGGGCTAGGCGACCCCAGCAAGGCACCGCCAGGTTCTCTGGGCGGCATTCTCACGATGGCAACGCCTTTCGTTACGTTGGATCGCGTCCCACGAAGCGGTCCCGATGCAGTTGTTCGGTACGCTGCCGCTCCGTTCATGTTCATCCTGCTTTTACTGACGATTCTCTCCGGAATGCTCGCCATTGGGCTTAAAACGTGGGTCGGAGGAGGCCTGTTAGGGTACTGGATCCCCTTGGTCGGCGCAGGTCTGATTGGCTTGGTGTTGCTTGCGGAGAAGCTCCATTTGGGAAACAGATTCGAACGGACCCTTGACGAGTTGCAGAATCTGATCGACTTTCAGTGTCGCCCCCCAGTCCTCCCATGCGAGCTTCGGGCGCTCCGCGCGCCGGGAGACGAGGCTTCCTACGCGATCGCGGCAGCCCAAATCGTGGAACGCCTCACGGCGGGGATTTGGTGGCTCCTTGTCCGCACGCCTCTGGGCCTGCTGGAGCGGATCGAGGCGAGCAGTCTGAAGGGGTGGCACGTCACGCTCGGGACGTGGACGGTATGTTCTCTGGTCTACTTGGCCTGCTTCTGGTGGGTCGTCGGAGAACCGCCGACGATATGGCAGATCCTGTTCGCAGGCCCGTATTGCGCTGGAGGGCTAATCTTTCTGCTGCTGATCGCTCTCGCAGTCTCGCCATTGCTAATTCTGACCCCGTCAGTGGTCGCCTTGGCCTCTGCGGTTGGCCCGGAAGCAATTCGTTATCCGGGTATAGCGACGATCGAGGCGGAAGCACTCCCGCCCGGTGTTTCAGCGCAGGTCGTGATGCTGTCGCTGACCGAATCGGAACGCGCCAACATGAAAATGAGGCATTCGGTCCACCAGCTGCCACTGGCGCGTACATTCGTTGCCAATTGGATCAGACAGAACTCCGCTTGACCTTGGGCAGTAGGCATCGACGCCGCAGGCAGCGATCACGATATGCTGCCCGTGCGGCCGAGCCGCCCTGAAGCTACTGAAGGGGCGACCCGGCCTGCGAGTCGCTCCACTGCGTACTGGTTGCCGAAGTGGCGAGACATGGATGTAGCGTAGGCAACTTGGGTTCGGCAGACGGTGCCAGCGGTAACTGAAATCGCACAAAGCAGGTCAAACCAATGATTCCTTCATCCCGCACCCCCGAAGGCGAGCCGAACCGTTGCCGAGTTTGCGGACACGAAGTCGTGATCGAGGCGTCCACGCCTCCGGGTGATGCAACGTGTCCATTCTGCGGCGTTCTTCTGTGGTTTGACGGAGAAACGCTGTCAGGCTCAGCAGACGGGAAACGTGACCAGAGTAACCTTGGGCGGAAGATGGGGCCGTTAGCACGCTGCTTCAGTACCGATGGCAAGATTCTTGATATCCAAGCCGCCACCACAAGAGATGTCATCGAGGAAATGGTGGGGGCTTTGGTTTCGTCGGGCAGGCTGCTGAGCGACCAACAAGAAAGTGTGGTGGCCGCAATCATGGCACGGGAAGAGTTGGGATCGACAGGTATCGGACGAGGCGTTGCGATCCCCCATGCCAAGCACGCCGCCGTAACGGAATGCACGAGCCTGATCGGCCAGTCGAAGTCCGGCGTCGATTTTGCCGCCCTAGACGGTGAACCGGTGCGCCTGATCTGCCTATTGATTTCTCCACCCGACCGCCCCGGCGATCATCTGCGAATGCTGGAATCAGTGAGCAGGAAACTTCGGGACAGAAGTTCTAGGCTGTCGTAGACTGCAAAGTTCCGATCAGCGGACGCACTCAAACCCGTCCGTCGCCATGTAGTCGGCGTAATTGCGGAAGCTCTGGTCCCGGAGTCCGGGATTGGGCGACGGCGGGTCGGTCTTGTTCCTGTGCCGACGACCGCCCAGGGCTTCGAGCCATTGGTACTCGATGTCTTCTTGCTGCAAGCAGACGGCCAAGTTTTCCCGGCAGAAGTGCGGGTGTTTCCGTGATCCTGGAAAACGCCGGATGTCCACCAGGGCCTCGATCTCGTGCTGCTGAAGCAGATCCAGGAAGCGATCCATCGGGTGGCTGCTGTGGCCGATGGTGAAGATCTTGCGTTCGGCGGCCCGTGTGCAATTCCAGAGTCAGCCCGGCCACTGGTCGGCGTTTTGGATCACAGGGCCGGGGGGCGGCAAGGTCGGTGACGACGCACGTGACGGCTGCGAAATCGACAACTAGAACACGGTTGTACCTATTACCTCGTAGTGGTATATTTTGCTAATCCTAGCTGGGGGGGGCACTGCGATGAATTCGAGTAATCCGTATGAATCGCCCGAGAATACAGAACTGGCCCGAGGTGGATGCGTTTTGATGAGAATCGTCGCCTGCAACATACTCGTTGCGGTTGGATACTTTCTGACTTGGGTGTGGCTGGATTTCCGTTACATCAGAACTGAAAGGGATGACTTCTTGAGCGACTGGGGAGGGTGTGTGCTGTTTACGATTCCAGTAGCGTTCTTCTTCGCCAACAAAGGACTTTTTTTGCAGCGGACGGCCAAGGTGCGTTACTCGCTCGTCGCCATAGTAGCTCTGTTGCTTTCGTTGGCATGGGTCGTAGTCTGGGTCTTGCTTGCTCTTCCCGTTCACTTTGCTATGGGCGGCAGCAAGTAATCCTAGTCGCTCCTCGGAAATCGACATTATGGAAAAGCCATGGCTGGACGAGCGGGTCCAACACACCTTCCACCGGGACGGCTACAACAAGGACCATAAGTCCGAGGGTCAAGTTGTGAAGGTGCCGGGCGTCATGAACGGCTTCCACACGTTCGGCCTGTGGTGGAAAGCCGAGGAGTACATTTTCTACGTGGACGGCAAAGAGGCGTGGCGAAGCAAGGCGGGCGGCGTCTGCCAAGTGCCGCAGTACATGCTGCTCAGCGACGAAATCGGCACCTGGGCGGGGGACATCGCCAAAGCGAAATTGCCGGACCAATTCCTGGTCGATTACGTGCGGGTGTACGACTTGGTGGAGAGGAAGTAGCGGCTACTTCGCCTCCCGAAGCTGCACGTACAGCTTTTTCGGTGCATCGGGGTAGTACAGGTTCAGTGCCGGGCAGAGCCAGCCTTCCATTTCCTGCACCTCATCCTCGACTTCGAACCGGCCCTTGTACACATTGCCGCCGCCTTCCTCCCGCAGCCATTCAAGGTCAAAGTCGGCGTCGGGGAACGGGCCTGCCGAGAACACCATCAGGAAACCGGCCTCGGCGTTCGGGATGCCCTTCAACCGAACGGCGGTGTCGATCATGGTGTCGGCACCGGCGACGAACGGTTCCTTGTCCAGGCCCACCCGCTCGTCGTCGAAGACCCACATGCCGTTCCACTTGTACGACTTGATGACAAAGATGGCGTTTTTCATGGCTGCCTCACTTCTGAAAGAACTGCACCAGCCCCAGGATGCCGGTCAGCACCAGGCTGAGGAGGACGCAGGTGACCACGGGGAAGTAGAACCGGAGATTGGGCCGCTCGACTGCAATGTCGCCCGGCAGCCGCCCCAGCCACGGAATGTGCGGTGCCACCAGCCAGGCCGCACCGATTCCAGCTATTACCAGCCCGCTCACGACCAGAGTCCACCCCGGATGCTGCATGGCTCATTTCTTCCTGGGCTTCTGGATCTTGGCCTGCTGCATCTTCTTCCGCAGGTGGGCAAACTTGGTCGCCGGTTTTCGCGGGGCCTGGCGTTGGTTCTTGGACATGTGTGTGGTCCTCCGATTCAATTCTACCGTTGGCGGGCAACGACCGGTAGAATGGCGGCATCCGGGTTCACTGACCCGGACCCGGTGAACGCTGACGGCCCCGCCGAAGGCGAGGCAGACCACGAAAAACGATGCAGGCGTGGAGATGAAAAGTTGATCGGATTTCTTGTCACGGCAGTCGCCATTTCGCTCTCAGGCGTCATGGCTCCGGGGCCAATCACCGCCGCAACCCTGGCGGCGGGAACTCGCTCCCGTCACGCTGGCGTACTGATCGCCTTGGGGCACCTGGTCGTCGAACTCCCGCTGATCTTCTTGCTGGTTGCTGGAATCGGCAAGTTCCTCGAATCCCGCGGAACAAGGGTCGGCATCGGACTGGCGGGCGGGGCCTTCCTGCTGCTGATGGGCGGGCAACTCCTGCTCAGCCTGCGAGCAATCGACAGTGACCCGGCAAGCCCAACGCAGCGGCACCCGTTTTGGTCCGGCGTCGTTCTCACGGCAGCCAACCCCTATTTCCTGTTGTGGTGGGCCACGGTGGGGCTGACGATGGCGGGCCAAGCGATGGAGTGTGGCCTGCTGGTCCTGGGGTTGTTTGCCTTGGTCCACTGGCTGTGCGACTTGATCTGGCTGGAGGTACTCTCGCTGGTCGGGTTCAAGGGGACGGAGGCGTTTGGCCAGCGGAGCCAGAAGATCGTATCCGCCGTGTGCGGTGTCTTGCTACTTGGCTTTGGCCTGAAGTTCGTCTGGGATGCCGGTGTGACCATCGCCGGATGAACGTGGCGGGCCTGTCATCGCCAGGAAGTAACCGGGAAGACGATTTTGGAGTTCATGGAGAAGATGATGCCGAACCTCACGATCCGGCTGGATCGGCTGGAACTGGTCGCAGCCACCACGGAACTGCTCCAAGCCGAAGGCGATCTGCGGCAACTCGCCCAGTGCCAGCAGGCAGACGTTCCAGGCAACTGGCCCATGCCATTGTACGACAACGACGCTCGACAGCACTTCCTTCGTGTGCTGAGCGAGAACCCAGAGTCGGTCGGGTGGACGGCTTGCTACATACTGCTGCTCGACGCGCCGGAAGAAGAATCTTGATCGGTTCAGTTGGTGCCTGCGGCCTGCCAGACGACAGCGGCACCATCGTGATCGGCTATTCGCTTCTCGATCAATTCCACGGCAAGGGCTACGCCACTGAGGCCCTGCGTGGTTTCCTTGAATGGGTCAAGCCGCATCCTCGTCTGCGAACGGTGGTTGCCGACACCTTTCCTCATCTCACGGCGTCGATCCGGGTGCTGGAGAAGAATGGCTTTGTCCGCTGCGGGGCCGGAACAGACGAAGGCTCGATCCGGTTTGAGTTGCTGGTTTACCACGGCGGCTAACGGGAAACACCATGGGCATCTTCGATTGGCTGAAAACGCCGAAGACCAATGTGGACTTGCTGGACGAGGTGATCTGGCTGACCAAGCAGGCCAAGTTCACCGGAATCTCGGCGTCGATAGGTCGTTGCCTCGCCGAACCAGCCCGACCGTTTGCTGTGCTGCTGGTGGCCCACTTCCGGGACTGCCTGGAACAAGTCCAAGCCATCGTCCAGCAGGGTGGCTTCGACATCCAAAGCCGAATGGTGACAAGGCGGATTCAGGTGGCGGCCCAGAAGATCAAGAGTCAGGCGGTGAGCGACGTGGCCGCCGATTCCGCCGACGATCGGCTGCAACGAAACTGCCCGGAACCGCAGCGCGTGAGGCTCGCTATGGGGACGCAACGAAGAAGGACGCCTTGGAACTGGCCACACGGCACAAACGGATCGGCAACGCCAAGCAGTTCTTCCAGGACGCGGTAGACCGGGAATTGATCCGCAAGAACCCTTTTGCAAGTCTGGAGTCATCCAGGAAGGGCAACGCGAAGCGACAGTTCTTTGTGAGCCTGGAGGTGGCGCAACGCGTGCTGGACGCCTGCGATCCTGATTGGCAGTTGATCTTCGCCTTGTGCCGGTTTGGCGGCCTGCGGTGCCCCTCGGAAGTCCTTGGCCTGCGACTGGCCGACATCGCGTGGGACCGGGAGCGTTTCCTCGTCCACAGTCCCAAGACGGAACACCACGAGGGAAAAGCCAGCCGCTGGGCGCCCATTTTCCCCGAATTACGGCCGTACCTGCTGGCCGCGAGGGATCGAGCCGACGTTGGTCAGGAGTACTGCCTGGCTCGTTTCCGTGGCAAGAGCGAGGCGTATCTACGGACGATGCTGACGAAGACGCTCCGACGGGTCGGTCTGGAGCCGTGGCCCAAGCTCTTTCAGAACCTCCGCTCCAGCCGACAAACCGAACTTGAGGAGAAGTTCCCCTCGCATGTGGTCTGTGCATGGATTGGCAACAGTCTGCAGGTTGCCAGAGCCCACTACCTGCAGGTCACGGACGATCATTTCCGTAAGGCGATCGCTAAGGCGGTGCACGAACCCGGTGCAAACAGGGAGGCAAATAGGGGCCTTAGCGAGCCTGAAGCGGTGCATCTTGTCACCGTCA
>CAIYOB010000406.1 GCA_903927685.1 uncultured Planctomycetaceae bacterium | reverse complement strand
TTCGCGTTGCTTGGATGCGGGAAAGTCGCGATCGCCGCGACCGCTCCCGGGAAGCTCAATACTCTCGCTTGCCAATCAGCCCCGGCAACGGCTGCGGGTAGGTGCCGTCGGCGCGAACGGGCAGAGGCGCCGGCGAATCCATGGTCAGCTTGTCGACGTCGGGGGCGAACGCCGAGGGTTCGTTCAGGGCCTCGTCCCACGTGACCACGCGGCCTGTGTGGACCGCCATCCGGCCCATGATCTGCACCAGGCTCGCCTCGGCGCCGCGCTTGGCCTCGTTGTACGGCTTGTCCTGCCGGATCGCCTCGATCAAGTGATCCCACTCCAACTGATACGGGTTCGGTTCCGGCTGGGGAAAGGCCCAGGCCAGGTCGCTGTCGACGACGTTGTGCCCCTTGTAGATGCGGCACTTGGCGGGGGTGTGCATGAACGTCGAGATCACGGCCGAGCCCTTGGTGCCGTGGGCATAGCTGGCGAACTCGTCATAACAGCCCGCCATGTTGCGGGCGTTCATGAACAGGTTGGTGCCGTCGGCAAAGGTGTACTCGACGCTGTGGTGATCGAAATTCTGGTCTACAGCGTCCCCACGGTGGCAGCGGCCGCCGGAACCTTGCGCACGCACGGGCCAGGCGTCCTTCATCCAGCAGCATTCGTCGATGTTGTGGCTGGTATAATCGTGCACCAGTCCGCCGCTGGCCCACATGAAGCTCAAATAGTTCTGCACCTGGTACAGCAGTTCGCTCATCTCGGCCGGCTTGGGACCGCAGAAGCCGGCGGGTCCGACCAGGCGGTACGTTTTCAGCAGGGTGATGTCGCCGATTTGGCCGTCGCGGATCCGGTCCAGCAGTTCCCAGCGGGCCTGGCAGTGGCGGCACATCAGCCCGACACCGACCTTCAAGTTCTTCTGGGCCGACTGTTCGGCCAGGGCGAGCATTCGCCGCGTGCTGGGGCCGTCGACCGTGGTCGGTTTCTCCATAAACACGTTGACGCCCTTCTCGATGGCGTACCCGAAATGGACCCCGCGGAACGCGCAGGGCGTGGTCAGGATGACCACATCGCCCGGCCGGAGACAGTCGATCGCTCTGCGATAGGCATCGAAGCCGATGAACTGCCGGTCTTGTGGAACGTCGAGTTGTTTTTCGAACGGCTTGGCCAGGCTCGCATGGCTGGAGGCCAGTCGGCGGGGAAATACATCGGCCATGGCAACCAGCTTGATCGGGCCGCTGGTGGTCGACAAGGCGTCCGCGGCGGCTCCCGTGCCTCGCCCGCCGCAGCCGACCAACGCCAGCTGGATCGTGTTCGCCTCGGCGGCGTGAACGTGCGGGACCGCGCCCGTCATGACCAGCGACGCAGCCGCCATGCGGCCGGTGCCCTTGAGGAATTCGCGACGATTGGGTTCTGGACGCTTGGCGACGTTCATGGCTTGCTTTCAAATGGAGTGGAAGGGAGTTGTCTGCCTATGCCGGGATCGTTCCCGCAAGTATAATGCACCGGCCACCCGTCGTGAAAACCCCAGGCGTCCGCAACCGTCGGAATTCGTCCATGCTCGAAACTCGCGTGACGCTTCTGATCGCCCTCCTGGCCTGCGTCGCCGCGGCGGGGTGCCAGAGCGAGGCCCCGGCCTTGGCGACCAATGGCCAATCGGCCTCGACCGGCACGGCGTCGGAGCCGGCCGGCAACGGCTCGAGCGCGAAGCCAGTTGGCAGTCCCGCCGGCAACGGTGCGGCGGGGAAAACGCCTACGCCTGAGGCGACAGGCCGGGCGCGCGTCGCGGGCCGGGCAGCCTTGATCACCTTTGACGATCTCGAGTTGAAGATGGGGGAAGATGCGGTCTTCGATCCCGCCTTGCTGACGCCGCGGGTCAAAGAACTGGACGGCCAGCGAGTCCGGATTCGGGGCTTCATCTACCCGTCCGTCTTTCAGCAAACAGGCATCACACAGTTTCCGCTGGTCAAGAACACCGAGTGCAAGTTCGGCCCCGGCGGCATCGCCCATCACATCATTGTGGTGGAACTGAAAGCGGGAGTCAGCACCGCGTTCACCGTCCGGCCGATCGCGGTCGAAGGCGTGTTGACCGTCCGCCCGTGGACGGGACCGGACGGCAATACCTGGACGGTCTACCACATGGTGGGCGAGAACGTGAATTAAGCCGAGGCGTCCGATGAGAAAATCCCCCTTCCCCGGCACGGATCCGTTTCTGGAAATCAATCCGCGGTGGGAAGTGTTCCACGGCTGGTTCATCCGGAAGTATGATGTGAGCAGCCGGCCGGAATGGCTGCAATCGTATCAAGACCAAGACATCCCCGGACCGCCGTTGGACGAATCCGATCGGCAGTGGGGCACCCAAACGCTGCAGGCATGGCAGCCGGACGAGGTGTAACGCATGCAAGACGCGCTTCCCAGGGAATCCTCCGTGTCGTCTGACAACGATTTGCAGGCGGTCGAACGACTGCACGAAGCATACCAGCAGATCGCCCGCGAGTTGGCCAAGGTGATCGTCGGCCAGCGGGAGGTCATCGAACAGCTGCTGATCGCTCTGTTCGCCCGCGGGCACTGCCTGCTGGTCGGCGTCCCGGGACTCGCCAAGACGCTGCTGATCCGCAGCGTGGCCGACGCCCTGTCGCTGGACTTCAACCGCATCCAGTTCACGCCCGATTTGATGCCCTCGGACATTACCGGCACGGAAGTCATCCAGCAGGACCAGGCCACCGGCGAGCGGCGGCTGCGGTTCCTGCCGGGGCCTGTGTTCGCCAATATCCTGCTGGCCGACGAGGTGAATCGGACGCCGCCGAAAACACAAGCGGCCCTGTTGGAAGCCATGCAGGAGCATCAGGTGACGGCGGGCGGCCAGCGGCACCGACTGCCGCAACCCTTTTTCGTGCTGGCCACACAGAACCCCATCGAGCAGGAGGGCACGTACCCGCTGCCCGAAGCCCAATTGGACCGGTTCATGTTCAGCGTCTATGTCGACTATCCCGACGAGAACGACGAGCTGGAGATCGTCAAGCGGACGACCACCGACCTCGAGACGCAAGTCACGCCGACCCTGGACGCCGAGCAGATCATGCAGCTGACGCGGATCGTCCGCCGCGTCCCCATCGCCGATCATATCGCCCGGTACGCCCTGCAGTTGGCCCGCCTGACCCGGCACCAGTTGCCCGAGGCGCCGGACTTCGTCCGCCAGTACGTGATGTGGGGCGCCGGGCCGCGGGCCAGCCAGTACCTGGTGCTGGGCGCCAAAGCGCGGGCGATCTTGCAGGGGCGGTACTACGTCAGTCAGGACGACATTCGGGCCGTGGCCCTGCCGGTGCTTCGGCACCGCATCAAGACGAACTTCAACGCCGACGCCGAGGGCGTTTCGACGGACGAGATCGTCCGCCGCCTGATTGCGTTCGTGCCGCGAGTGAGAGAAGATCAGCCGCATGAGCGAACCGCACGCCACCGAGACACCGCGTCCGACGTCTTTAGATCCGCAGACGCTGGCGAAGCTTAAGGGGCTGACGCTGCGGGCCCGGCACATCGTCGAAGGCTATTTGTCCGGGCTGCACCGCAGTCCGTACCGGGGCTTTTCCATCGAGTTTGCCGAGCACCGCGAGTACGCGCCGGGCGATGACTTGCGCTACCTGGATTGGAAAGTCCTGGGCCGCACGGACAAGTACTATCTGAAGCAGTACGAAGACGAAACGAACTTGATCTGCTACCTGGTGCTGGACGTCAGCGAGAGCATGCGCTATCAAGGCCCCGGCAGCCCGATGTCCAAGTTCGAGTACGCCCAGTGCCTCGCGGCCGCGATGGCCTGGCTGGTGCTGCAGCAGCAGGACGCGGTGGGCCTGGTCACGTTTGACGACGAAATCCGGGCCGATGTCCGCCCCTCGGGCAGCGCCGCGCATCTGCGGCCGCTGCTGCACGTGATGGAATCCGCCGAAGTCCGCGCCAAGACCGCGACCGGACCGATCTTTCACGAGCTGGCGGAACGTTTTCGCAAGCGGGGCGTCGTCCTGATCCTCAGCGATTTGTTCGACGACGTGCCGGCGATGATGGCCGGCTTGAAGCACTTTCGCCATCGCCGCCACGACGTCATCCTGTTCCATATCCTCGATGGAGCCGAGCTGGATTTTCCCTTCCGCAGTCCGACCTTGT
Source organism: uncultured Planctomycetaceae bacterium (assembly GCA_903927685.1). Next base: position 903 of record CAIYOB010000406.1, on the reverse strand, counting down.
TCCAGGGCCTGGAACAGCAGCCCGACGTCCTGGCCGACCCACGTTCGTTGCGCAAGGCGTACCTCCGCGAGTTGGCCGCGTACCAGCAGGATCTGCAGCGCGGCTGCCGCAGCCAGGGCATGGATTACCTGCTGGTCCGCACCGACCAGCCGCTGGATGTAACCCTGACGGCCTTTCTGGGACAGCGGATGACTCGCTAGACGATGGATTCGTCCTTGGCAGCCTTCCGACGCCGCAGACGGTCGTCGCCGTCAAGGCGATTACTCGTGATCCCAGGGCGATTCACCAACCCAAAGGTGGACGTTTTCATGCAACCCATTTGGATCCTGCCGGTGCTGCTGCTCCTTGTCGGTTGCGCCGATCCTGAACGCACGACTGCAGCGAGGTCTGCTCATACACTTGCCCCCGTCGAGCAGTGTGATAGCTTCCCGGCTGAAACCGAAGGCGAATGGGTTTCCGCTTCGGAGCTGCGTGCCGGCATTGTGATCTTGAAGGACGAGCGATTCGAGGCGATGCAGCCACTTCCAGAAGAGGGCTACGTCCCCATCCAGGCGATGTTTCCGACGGTCAGTGTGATCATTTTCAACGACTCGGACCGCGACGTTGCCCGCGTGCGGGTGCGCGTCACCGCGTTCGCGAGCGAGGACAGTTGCCCATTGGCAGCGGAGGTCACGGATGTTCCCGGCTGGTATTGGTTGATTCCGCCTCGCTCATCAAAACGACAAGTGCTCGTCTTGGATGACAAGGGAGGTTTTTCCCAATCCGCCAAGTGGCCAGCCTTCACCGTCAGGACCGAATTGGTCGACGTCCAATTCACCTCTGCACCCACTGCCACCGCTTCGCAACCAACGGCCCATTCCGACCATCCCGCGGAAAACTGACGCCTCGTCCTGGGGATGGGGT
>CAIYOB010000405.1 GCA_903927685.1 uncultured Planctomycetaceae bacterium | reverse complement strand
GGTGGCGCTGTACTTCCGCGGCAGCGGCGGCAAGGAAGTCGTGGGATCTGGAACGACCGCGGGATCTCCGACGACCAAGACGCCGCCGACAGCCAAGTCACCTCCGACGACGGAGCCCTCCAAAGATACGCGGAAGCCCGCGACGGACTGGTTGCCGGCGTGGAAGCTTCCCCCTGGGGCGCCGCCGCCAGCCGTCGCGCCTTTTGACGCCGCAACCGCCCGCCAGCACCAGCAAAAGTGGGCCGAGTTCCTGAAGGTCCCCGTCGAGCAACCCAACTCGCTGAGCATGAAACTCGTCCTCGTCCCGCCCGGCGATTTTCAGATGGGCTATCGATCGGATTACAGCAGTGCCCTCCGGAACGAAGTCGAACAGAAATTCCCGCAGGCTCTGCCGCTGTTGGACGAGTACCTGGCCAAACTCGCTCCCCAGCACTCCGCCCGCGTCGGCCAACCGTTTGTGATCTCGGCCTGCGAAGTGACCATCGCCCAGTTCGGCCAATTTGTCCAGGCGACCGGCTATCGCACCACGGCCCAGTCCACCGATCTCGCCTGCACCGTGCCGTATTTCCTGCCCGACCCCGTGAACGTCTCCCGACGACACGTAGCCTGGGATGGCTCCCACCGCAGCGACACCGATCCCAACGAGCCCGTCGTGTTCATCACTCCCGCTGACGCGTTGGCCTTTTGTGATTGGCTGTCGACCCAGGAGCAGGCCGTCTACCGCCTGCCGACCGAAGACGAGTGGGAATTTGCCTACCGGGCTGGGATGTTCCTCCGTTACGGCTTCGTCGACCGGGCCGAGGACGCCGCGAAATTCGCCTGGGCCGATGAAGGCCTGTCCGCGCCGCCCGAGAACCGCCGGACCCACCCGCATCCGGTCGGACAGAAGCAAGCCAATCCGTTCGGCCTGTTGGATCTGGCGGGCAACGTCGCCGAATTCTGCGACACGGGCACGGCCGAAGGCATTTGCAGCCGCGGCGGCGTGTTCAAGAATCCGGCGATCATCGATATCTATTCGCGCCGCGATGGGGCCGGCATCGCCACGCCGACGCCCTACCACGGCTTTCGCGTCGTGCGCGAATTTCCAGCCCCGTTGGAGACCGTTCCCGCCGCCCCACTGGAAGCCGAACGCTGGGCCATTAACTGGCTGACCAAGCACGGGGCGCAGATCACTCAGCGGGCCGCCGCTGCGGCCGATTCCACCGCCCCAACGGCGCCCGATGCTGACGCGCCCAGCGGCAAGCCTGACGACAAGGCTGCTCCGCCGGCTTTCCTGGCCGAATCCGTGATCATCGGCGCGGCGTCCGACCTGCGTTCAGCCGACTATGCCTACCTGCGGCACCTGGGGGGACTGCGCTCGCTGTGCGTCAGCGGACTGAGCTTCAACGACCGTGCGGCGGCGGCGGTGGCTGCCCTGCAGACGATCGAGGACCTGAAACTCGACAACGTCGGGCTGTCGCCAGCCGGCTGGAAACACCTGGGCCAACTGTCCAATATTCGGACGCTGACCGTGACTCCGCCGGTTTTTTCTGACGCCATCCTCGCCGCTTTGGCGGGCTGGCCGAACCTCGCAGTCCTGGATTTGACTCAACAGCCGATTACCGACGAGGGGCTGAAGCACCTGGCCGGCCTGCGGAACCTCCGTCAACTGGTGCTGACGCGCACGCCGGTGACCGACCGCGGACTCGAACATCTCCGCGAATTGAAGAGCCTAGCCGGACTGGTCCTGGCCGAGACGGCCGTGACGGATGCCGGCTTGGCCAACCTCGCGGGACTGGAATCCCTCGAGTCGCTGGACTTGGGAACCACGGCCGTCACCGGGCTTGGCCTGGCGGCACTCAAGGATCTTCCGCGGCTGACCAAGCTGAACTTGGCCAGCGCCCGAGTCACCGATGAAGGGTGTGCGGGGATCGGACAGTTGATCCGTCTGCAGGCCCTGTATCTGGCCCAGACCAACGTCTCCGATGCCGGCCTAGCGCAGCTCCGCGGCCTGACCGACCTGAACGAATTGACGCTGATGTGCACCCCCATCACCGACGCGGGACTGGCCGCGCTGAGCGAGTTACGGCATTTGCGCACGCTGACGATGCACCAAACGCCGGTCAGCGGTGTGGGCTTGGCTCACCTGCGCAACCTGCTGAGCCTTGAATCGTTGGATTTGATGTGGACCCGAACGGGCGACGAGGCCCTGCCGGTGCTCGCCGGTTTCCGCCGCTTGACCACCTTGGTTCTCCACGGCACGCGAGTCCGCGGCGAGGGGTTGGAACAACTGGCCAAACTCGATGCGCTCACCAGCTTGCAGTTGTCCATGACCGACGTGCCGGCCGAGAAGGTGGAGGACCTGCGCCGGCGGATGCCGAATTGCCAGATCGCCCACGATCGAACGTCCAGCCGCGAATTCTGCGCCGCCCACGTCGCGACGTGGAGTGGCGGCAAAGCGTTCGCGACGTTGCAGCGCGACGGAGCGCTGCCCGACACGGTCACCGGCCCCAGCTGGGTGGCCGATTATCCAGCGGGACTGATGCACGTCGTGGAGCTGTGCGGCGAGGATTGTCCGTTCAGCAACGCGGTGCTCAACGAAGCCGAATCCGTCACGGAACTACGCTATCTGAACCTGCGCAACGCCCGCCTGACGAACGACGCGCTGGGTCAGGTGACTGGCCTGAAAAAGCTGCACACCCTGATCCTCGATCAGAACCGAATCGACGACTTGGGTCTGAAGCACCTGGAGGCACTGGACAACCTGGAACTGCTCAGCCTGAAGGGGACTCGCGTCACGGCCGCGGGCGTGCAGTCGCTGTTGGACAAGTTGCCGCGCTGTCGTTTGCTCGCGGATTGGCCCGCTCCCCGCCGCGGCGGCCCCCTGATCGCCGACGCCTTGGTCGGCCAGCCGGCCGCGGTTCCGGGGCTGCGCAGCTGGACCCTGGCTTGGGACGGATTTCGCCAGCAGCCGACCTGTGTGGCGTGCAGTCCCCAGGAGGACTTGCTGGCCGCTGCTGGCGACGGCGGCTGGACGAGCGACCGCGGCCTGTGCGCGTCCGCGATCCGCGTCTGGGCACTGACCGACGAGCCACGGCCTGGCTTCACCGGCAAATCGGGGAGCCGCCAGAAGGTCCTGGTCGGACATGAAGGTCGGATCGGGGCCCTGGGCTGGTCGCCGAACGGCCGGTACTTGGCGTCCGGCGGCGACGACAAGACCGTGCGGTTCTGGAATGTCGCGGATGGCCGTTGTCTGCGCGCCTTTACGCTGCCCGGGCCCGCCACATCGCTCGCCTGGTCACCCGGAGGCGACCGCCTGATTGTCGTCTGCGAAGCCTCGCTGAACGTGCTCGAAATCGCCCAGGGTACCTTTCGCCCCGTTGCCGTGGCAGGCGTCCAGGCCGTGGATTGGGCTCCCGATGGGACGCGGTTCCTGACCGCGGTGGGTCAGTCAGTCCGCGTCTACGACGCCGCGACACTGACCGAGGAACGCTCGCTCACGACCAGCGAACTGCCGCTGGGCACGGCCGCGTGGTCGCCGGACGGCAAGCAAATTGCGGCCGCCTACGACGGCCGACTGGCGCGTATCTGGGACGTCGACTCGTGCCAACTGGTCAAGCAGCTCGACGGCAAGGCGGGCGAGATCGCCGCCGTCGCCTGGTCGCCTCAGGGCGACCGCCTGGCCACCCAAGGCAGCGTCCTGGCGGTGTGGGACGTTGCCCAGGGCAGCCGTGTGTCCGTGGTGGGTTTGACACCCAGCGTGGTGCTCACGCCTCGCTGGACTCGCACGGGAACTCACGTCGCCGTCGTTTCGCCCGCGTCGGTCGATTTGTACGATGCGGCCAAGGGGACCTTGCAACGGAGCTTCGGCAAGCTGGCTCCGCTGGGACTCGCCATGGCGGCCCTGTCGCCGGACGGTCGCCGCCTGTTGACCGTCCAAGGCACGACCGGGGTGCTCCGCGACGCCGATACGGGCCAGGAGATCTCCCGCTGGAACGACTTCAATATCGCCAAGGGCAGCCTGATCTGGTCACCCGCCGGCGAATGGCTGGCCGTCGTGGGGCCGGCCCAGCCGGGCAACTTGACGCTGGTTGACACCAGTTCCGGAAGCCTCAAGCAGCCGCCGAATACCCAGGCTGTCACGGTTCGCAGCTTCGCCTGGAAAGCCGACGGCAGCCAATTCGTGATCGGCGACGACTTGGTGGCGCGAGTCTGCGAGACCACCAGCGGCGAGGTCCTGAAAGAGTTCCGCCACGAGGTGCCCGTGCTGCACGTCGCCTGGTCGCCCGACGCCAAGTGGCTGGCGACCATGGCCGGCGATCTGCAGATTCGGATTTGGAACGTCGCCAGCGGTCAACTTGAACGAACCGCTGCCGCGCTGCCGGCGCCGTACTTGCCGTGTCTGGCCTGGAGCCCCGACAGCACCGAGTTGGCCGCGGCGCTGCAAACCGGCGAAGTCTACCGCTTGGAAGCCGCCACCGGCAAGGTCACCGGACTGGCCTTCCGCCTGCGCGGCACCGACTATCCGGACACCTTGTCGATTGCGACCCTCGCCTGGAGTCCCGACGGCCACTATCTCTTGGCCTCGGGATACTCGGAAGCCGCCGTGTGGTCTCGCGCGACCGGCGTCCTGCGGCGGTTTGAGCGGATCGGCGACCAGACCGTCTGGCTGCCGGACAGCCAGCGGTTGTTCCGTGGCACTTGGGAAGCATTCGTGAAAACCGGCCACGACGCCGCCACGGGCAAACGCTTGGGCACCTTGCTTCCGCAAATCGGTGACGACGGTTGGCTGCTGGTCGGCCCCGAGGGCCATTTCCAGGGCTCACCCAAGATCGAGGACAACCTGCTGTACGTCACACTGACCGACCAAGGCCAGCAGGCGACATACTTGCCCGCCGAGTTCGGCGCCAAGTTCCAGTGGCAGAACGATCCCGGCAAGGCCCGCTTTCTGCAACTCGGACCCAGTCACTTGGCCAAGCGGATGTAAAACGTCGTGCCTTCGGCAGCGTCGCTGGCAAAGCCCACCTGGCCCCCCAGGTAGCGTTCGCCCAAGAGCTTGATGCTATGGGTGCCGATGCCGCGTCCGGACTTGGATTTGGTGCTGAACGAGCGCTGAAAAACCTGCCGCTGGACCTCGTCGGGCATGGCCCCGGGATTGTGCACGCGGAACACCAATGTCTCTGCCTGCTCCAGACAACTGACGGTCACCGTCTGGCCGCGGCCGACTGCCTCCAGCGCATTCTTGATCATGTTCCCCAAGACGCGGCTCAGCAATCTCGGGTCGGTGACAATCGTCCCGGCCCACGTTTCGCCCAGCACCAGCGTCCGGTGGCGGGCGACGGGGTGGCGGGCAAAGGTCCACTGCAGATGCTGCAGCAGGTCCAGGGTCTGAACCGGACGCAGGTCCGGCTCCAGTTCGCCGTTCTCGGCGTTCGTCAAATCCCGCTGGGCCCGGATCTCCTCGACCAGGTCTTCGGCCAGGTGCGACAGTTCGACGAGGTCTTCATCATCCGGCAGTTCGCTGGTCAGACGCTCCCGCAGCAGCTCCGTACAGCCTTGGATACTGCCGGCCGTGTTCAGGACGTCGTGGAAGAACAGGCGAGCCAGGACGCCCAATCGCTTCTGGTCGCTGATGTCCTTGGCGACACAAATGGTGAATCGAGCGCCGTCCACGCCCACGGCCGTGGCGCTGACCTTCAGATCCAGCGCGGCTCCGACGGGATCCGCCAGCGAGATCCGGCATTCGCGCGTGACCCGGGCGTCCACCTGCTGGCTTTCGAGAATCGCATTCACTGCCCCGCACAGCGAACAGTCGGGGCCGGTGCCACAGCCGTCAGGGCCGGTCGACGCATTCCGGCATCCCAGCAGTTCGCCCAGGCGTCGCCCCAGCACCGCCTCCGGTTCGCAGTCCAACAACTCCAGCAGACGCTGGTTTGCGCCCACGACCTGCCGGCAGCCATTCAAAATCAGCACCATGTCCGACATGGCGTCGATCGTCCGCTGCAGCAGCGGCACCGAGGCCACCAGATGCTGCTTGTGCGTCAATTCCTCGGGCTGGTCACGCCCCGCTGGGGCGAAATACGTGGTCACAGGCGATTGGGCAGTCATATCAGGGCTCCCAAACTGATCTTGCTGGAAACTGGCGATTGCCGCACAATACGGCCCGTCAGTCGCATGGAACTGATCTCCATTCTCGTCTTTAGAGACCTGTCCGGCAATGATGCCGAGCGATTGCTCACCAAGTCGGTCTCCCGTTCCCTCGCCGGACGGGACGTTGCTTCGCGCATCGAGCAAACATTCCGGAGGTCTAGCCATGTTGGTTTTGAGCCGAAAAGAAACCGAGAAGCTGGTTTTCCCCACGTTGGGGATTTCGATCGAACTCCTGCGTATTCGTGGCAATCGCGCCCGGCTGGGCATCGACGCGCCGGCGGAGATTCCCGTCGTGCGGGCGGAAGCGTCCGGGCTGAAATCCGTCGAATTCACGGCCGAGGAACCACCCGCGGCCCAGCTCAGCCGCCTGCATCGGGCCGCCCGCCAGCGTCTGGATCGCAGCGCCGTGACCTTGAACCAACTGCATCGCCACCTGGACAACAGCGGTGACCGCGCAGCCCAGCAGCTGATCGAGGATGTATTTCGCGAATTGCAGGCGTTGGACCGGGAAGTCGGTGAAGTCATCGAGAGCCCCGCCTCGCAGGCCCCCCGTGCCCTGCTGGTCGAAGATGACGAAAACGAACGCGAACTGCTGGGCGGATTCCTGCGGCTCAGCGGCTTCGACGTGGCCACGGCCTGTGACGGGCGCGATGCGCTCGACTATCTGTCCCTGCACGCGGCTCCCGACATCGTTCTGCTGGACATGCTGATGCCGCGCTGTGATGGCGCTGCGTTCGTCCGCGAGGTACGTACGACCGCGGCGTGGTCCAAGCTCAAATTGTTTGCCGTCAGCGCTACCGATCCCGCGTCGCTGGGAGTCGCTACGGGGGTCGGCGGCATCGACCGCTGGTTCCCCAAGCCCGTCGATGTCGAAGACTTGGTGCTAGCAGTCACCGACCAGACGGGAACACCCGAACCAGCCGTGTCAGGGCACTGACAGTCGCGGGACGATGCGCACGCGGCCCGATTTCGCCCGCGGAGCTAGCTGCCCATGGCCATTCGCCGCCGCTCAGCACAACGCCACCTCTCGGGCCAACGCATCCACGTACATGCTTCTCATTATTCCCATAGCCCCCATTCGCCTTATCAGGAAAATCCGGCAAAGTCAGCTAAACCGTAAAAGTCACCCTGGCCGATATTACCGCCAGACTTTATCAGGTCTCGTGCGCCGATGCTGGGCCAGTGGACGCCCGGGTTGTGCTGATGTGTGAGTGCCTTTGTCCTTCGTAGGAAAATGCCATGTCCCGCTTTCGCCTGATCGCTGGAACTGTGTGTGTGGTCTCGATCGGCTGCGTTGTGGCTGCCTTGGTTCAAGCGCAAGAAGCCACGGGCCTGTGGACTGCCCCGAAGAAGACCAACTCCGCCGTTTCGTCCGGCAGCCCCAAACTGCTGGACCAGTACAAGTCGGCAGGTCAAAGCGTCACCTCGACCTACGGGGCCAGCGTGGCAAGGGGACCTTCAACATCGCAGGGACAGCCCGCTGTAGCTCTGACGGCGCACCAGGAGCCGGCGGCCGACGATGCCCCAGCGGCCGGTTCGCTGAGGTCCGTGTTGAAGCGAAACACGGCGCCCCCCGCCGCGGCTGACCCAACAGCGGCGTCTGACCCGCCAGCGGCCACCGAGCCGTCCGTCTCGTCGGACACGTCGGACGCGTCGGACGCGTCTGATCCATCTGACAGGCCTGACCCGTCCGCCCCGTCGGACGCATCTGACCAATCCTCACCACCTGTTCCCTTGATTTCGCCGCCGGCATCGCCGGGCATCGCAGAGACCGCTGATGCGTCGGCGGCACGAGGCTCATCCCGTCGCACCCAGCGTCCGTTCGTCGCCAGCACCAACCCGGCGACCGTAGCGGCCAAACCGATTCCGTCGACGCGGGTGGATTCGGACTCGCCGTCGTCTGGTTCGACATCGGCTCCTCTGGACGCACCTGTGACGCTCACCAGAAGCGCCGGGCCGGCGTTGCGGGTTGAGGTCCAGGGACCCGCGGCGGCCCAACTGGGTGAAGTGGCCGCCTTCAAGATCCAACTGGTCAATCAAGGCGACGCCGAGGCGCGCGGTGTGGCGGTCAAGATCGCCGTGCCCGAGGGCGTCCAAGTCGCCGCGGCCGAAGCCGCTGCCGGGGAAGCGCATGTCCAGGCCGACGGTGCCACCAACCTGGTTGTCTGGAACGTGGAAGCGCTGCAAGCGCAAGCCGCAGGTGGCCTGACCCTGAAATTGATTCCGACGGTTAACGCGCCGATCGAGCTGGCTCTCGATTGGTCGCTGCAGCCGGTCAAGGCCGCGACTCGGATCGAGGTCAAGCAATCGTTGTTGGAAGTCGCACTCAGTGGCCCGGCCGAGATGGTCTACGGCGATACGAAAGTCTTCTCGATCGTCCTCTCCAACCCGGGAACGGGCGATGCGCGAGACGTGGCGGTCAACGTCGCCTTGGGCCCCAACGCGTCCGATACGATGAACGTCGGCACGATTGCCGCGGGAACCAGCAAGACCTTTGACTTTGAAGTCACCGCTCGCCAAACGGGCGCGATGCAGATCGCCGCGACGGCCAGCGGGAACAGTAACTTGAAATCGCAGGCCGTGCATGAAGTGCAGATCCAGCGTGCCGAACTGGAAATCGAGACCAGCGGCCCGGAGATGCAATTCGCCGGCGGAGCAGGCAGCTACGGCGTGCGCGTGGCCAACAAGGGCAATGCCACGGCGCGCAATGTCCAAGTCCTGGTGCGCATTCCCCAAGGCGCCCGTTATCTGCAGGGAGCGGGGAATGTTCGCCCGGAGGGCTCGGGGCTGGTCTGGCAACTGGGCGATCTGGCGCCGGCGGCCGAACGGATGCTCGCGTTTGACTGCGAGCTGGTCACCGACGGCGAACTGCAGTTCCAGACCATCGTCCGCAGCGACGGGGTCTCCGAAGTCTCCGACGCGCTGGTGACCCGTGTCGAAGCCATGGCGGACCTGGCGCTCAGCGTCAACGACCCCAAGGGCCCGATTCCCGTCGGCCAGGAAGTCGTGTTCGAAATCCAGGTGCTGAATCGAGGCCTGAAGGCGGCCACGCAGGTCAATGTGGTCGCCCAGTTCTCCGAGGGCATCGAGCCGGTCGCGACGGACGGGATGCCGGGTGAGGTGCAGGCTGGCCAGGTGATCTTCCAGCCAATCGCCCGAATCAACCCGAAAGAGACGATCAAGCTGACGGTCAAGGCCAAGGCGGACCGCGACGGCAATCACGTGTTCCGGGCGGCCGTCCAATGCTCGGATCCCGACACCCGTCTGGTCGCCGAGGACAATACGCGGTTCTACGGCAGCAGCGTGGCGCGGAAGGCGGGCAGTGCGACTCCGGCGACGCCTGACGACAGCGAGCCGGCTGAACCCACCGTCAGCGAATTGCCGGCCACCAGCTCGGTGTACAAGCGATAGCGGCCGCGCGCAATCTCCTTGGCCGCGTATCGGCGGCTGGTGCGTTGTCCAACCTAAGAATTGGGGTTGGGTGGCTGGGGTCGAGCCACGAGGTACGAGTGGCGAGCCCCCAGTTCTTGCCACTGGGGGCTCGCTGCACTCGACCCCAGGCACCCCAACATTTAGCCTGGACAACGCACTAGGGGGCGTCGCGCAGCAACCGCTCGTACAGTTCATGGGCCCGTTTGTCCCGTGGCTCCAGCTCGACGGCCCGCTTGGCGGCCGCGATCGCCCCGGGCCGGTCGCCTTGCTGGTCCCGCACGGCGCTCAGGCGGAGGTAGGCCAGCGCCGAGGGCGCCAACTCGGCCGCCTTCTGAGCTAGCCGGGCAACATCCGGAATCGGCCGTTGGTGGGACAGTGCCAGATCGATCAAGCCCGTGTAGCCCGCCAGTTGGCTGGGGGCGAGTTCGACGGCCTTGCGGAACGAGGCTTCGGCGACGTCCAGCTGTCCCAGTCCGGTCTGCAGGCGGCCGCGCACGACCCAGTGCTCGTGGTTGTCCGGCGCGGCGGCTGTCAAATCATCCAGCAGCCGCAGGGCCGCGGCGGGCCGCTCGCGTTGCGTGTAGAACTTGACCAACGCCTCGCGGCATTCGGTCAAGGCGGGGGCGATCGCCGCACCGCGCAGCCAATGGGCCTCGGCTTTGCGCGGATCGCCAAAGTCCGTGTACACCCGGCCGGCGGCCAGATAATACGAAGCCGCCAGCGACTGTTGAGTCGCGAAATCCTCGTATTCTTTCTTCTGCCGGCGATCCTCGTCCGCGTCTCGTTCCTTCAACTCGGCAAACTTCTCGCGGCACACGCGGGCCCGGTCCGAATCACCCAGCCGGGCGCAGACCGTAGCCAGAGAGTAGTACGCCTGCGTATAGTCGGGGTCCAGCCGGACGGCCTCCTCGCCACTGAGTCTCGCTTCCTCGTGCCGGCCTGATTCCGCGTACGCCCGGCCTAGCCAGTAATGCCCATCGGGAGAGCGCGGGAAACGGCGGGCATATTCCTCCGCCACCGTCAGTGCCTGGTCGGCTTGGTTCTGGTGCAGCAGAGCATCCACCAACAGGCGATACACCTGCTCGACCCCCGGGTCCAACTCGAGCGCGTCTCTGAGCAGCGGCACGGCCTCCTGATAGTCTCCCTTCTTCGTCATGACGGCACCCAGCCCGGAATAGGCTGGCGCGAAACGGGGGTTGACGTCCAACGCCTTGCGCCACACCTGGGCGGCATCTGCCGTGCGGCCGTGCCGGTTGAGAATGAAGGCCGCGACGGCGTACGCTTCGGGCCGCTGGGGAAGGTCGCGCACCAGCCGGTCGCAGATCTCGAACGCCTCCCGGTTCAGCGTCTCGGCCGTCGTCGGCACATCGGGACTCAGCCGCAGCAGGGCCGCCGCGTCCGCCGCGGACAGCTCCTGCTGGCCTGCGGACGGCATGCCGTCCGCGCTCTCCTCGGGCGGCCGGCGCCGGTCGTTTCGAGCGCCGAGCCACATCAGCGCTCCGCCCAGCACGGCGACGGCCGCCAGCGCGAGCAGGGCTCGGCCAACGGCCGCGCGGAGTCGCAGGCGGCCGTGCGGCGAGCCAGCCTGATCGGGAGGTGGCGGCATCACGCTCATGCCCATAGCGCACTCGCGTCACGGTTCCAAGATCACGCGATCCTTGCCCGTTTCCGCATCGTAGCGACTCGAGCGGTCCCAGCTGGCCCATTGCGAGCACTTTTCGCCGGCCGGCGGCATCGTCGCCGGGTATTCCAGGTCGAGCATCCGGCCGACCAGATCGGCGTAGGACCAGGCGAGTTCGGCACCGCAGGCCGGCCGGGACGAACTGGTCGGCAGTGCGACCACGGTTAACACAAATGCCAGCGCGAACAGAACGCGTGTCACGATGTGGCTCCTGTAAACAACTGAATCACGGAATCACCTCCGGCTTGC
>CAIYOB010000404.1 GCA_903927685.1 uncultured Planctomycetaceae bacterium | reverse complement strand
CCAGTTGGTTGGTGAGTTCGTCGAGCGTCAAGTCTGCCTTGCTGCCCTGCTTGTCCAGCATCTGCTGCAGGATTTCCTGGGCGGATTCCGCATCGACGTTTCGCAGCGAGTACAGTTCGAGCGTGGCTTGGGCGTCTTGCCGGGCCGCGTCTTCGAGCGCCTTGAGCATCTCGGTGATCCGCTCTTGCTTGGCGGCCGACGCGACGGCGAGCACGGAGTCGTTGTCCAGATCCAGCGACAGTTGCACGGTGGGATCGTCGCGGAACAGGACCGTCAGCGAGCGGAAGGCATTGGCCACGCTGCCGGCCGAGACGGGATGGACTTTCAAGGCGGGCCGCTGGCCGCCTTGGCCTTCGCCGTCCATCTGGTCGATCGTGGCTTTGATCTTCTGGTGATCCTCCGGAAGCGCGCTGACGACCAGCGTGCCTTCGTCGGCATCGACGGCCATCTTGGCGGCCGGGACCAGGGGTGTCAGCACGGTCAAGGCCGTTTTGGGGTCGCCGTAGCGGAAGCGGTAGACCTGGCTGGTCAGCTGAGCCGCCCCAGCCTGGATCTCGTCGACCGATTTCTTAATCGCCTCGTGATCGGCCGGTGTGGCCCAGGCGATCAGTCGCCGCGGGTCCGAGCCGACGGAGAATTCCGCGCCCGGCAAGGCGGTCCGCAACAGGGTCATGGCCGTGGTGGCGTCGCCCGATTCGATCGTGTACACGACGACTTTGCGCGCCATGTCCGCGGGGCCCTTTTCCGCCATCCGTTCGACAACCTGGGCGATAATCTTGTGATCCGTCGGGCGGGCCCACGCGATCAGTTGGTGCGGTTCCGCGCCGGCGGACAGATTGGCCTGCGGCACGGCGGTGCGAATGATGCGCATGGCTTCCGTCGCGTTGCCGCTCTGCAGCGTGTAGACGACAGCCGACGGCTCGGTTTCGGGCGGCGGAGGCCCGTCCAGTTGCTTGATGATCTCGGCGATCTTGGTGTGATCCAGCGGGCGGGCAAAGGCGATCAGCTGGCTGGGATCTGAGCCCAGACTCAAACTGGCCCGCGGTACGACCGGCGTCAGCGTTTGCAGCGCCGTGGTCGCGGTGGCGTGCTGCAGGCTGTACACCTTGGCGGTGCGCAGCGCGTCGGGCGATTCCTCGACCAGTTGCTTGACCAGACCCTTGATGACTTCGTGGTCTTGGGCCCGGGCCCAGACAACGATCTGGCCGCCTTCGGCCCCCAGGGCGATGTTGGCTTTGGGCACCGCGTCGCGGAGGAACCGCAGAGCGTAGAACGCGGCCGTCTGGCCCATCCCTTCCAGCTGGTAGACCGCTGCCGTGGCGGCCGAGGCCGGATCGGCTTTGACGTCCAGTTGCTTCAGAATGTCCGCGATCGTCGTGTGGTCTGCCGGGCTGGCCCAAGCGTTGATCCGCTGCGGGTCGGCCGGGTCGACGCTCAGTTCCGCCCTCCGGACCGCCGAGGGGAGCACGGCCAGGGCGGCTTCGCCGGTGATATTCTGCAGCGTGTAGACGACGATCTTGCGGGCCACTTCGGGCGGCGGGGCCTGCTGCAACTGGTCGATCAGCTTCTTGATCTGGGCATGGTCCTTGGCCGAGGCCCAGACCACCATCTGGGCCTCCTCGGCCCCGGGCGTGAATTTCGCCTGGGGCACGACTTGGGCCAGGAACACGCCGGCGTAGTAGATCGCCCGGGTACTCATGCCTTCCAGCGTGTAGATCGCGACCGTGTAAGAGGCGTCGGGATCGCTTTCCGCGTCGATCTGAGCCACGATCTCCTTGATCGTCGCGTGTTCCGCCGGGGTGGCATAGGCGGTCAGCCGCTGCGGATCGGTCGTGTCGGCGGTCAGATTGGCGCGGGGCACCGCGCTGCGGAGCACGGTCATCGCCGTGGTGGCCGTGATGTTCTTCAGCGAGTACACGACGGCCTTCTGGGCTTCGTCAGGCGGCGGCGCGGCGTTCAAGCGATCGACCAGGGCCTTGATCTCCTGGTGGTCGCGTGGGCTGGCCCAAGCCACGAACTGGTTCGGCTCGGTGCCCAGCGAGATCCGGGCGCGGGGAAAGGCCGTGGTCAGCAGGCGAAAGGCGTAGGTCATCGCCGTGTCGGCCTGTTTGCCCAGCAGTGTGTAGACCTGGACCGTCGAGCGTCCGCCGCCTTCGCCTTCGACGTCGATTTCCTCGAGCACCTTCTTGATCGCTTCGTGGTCCGCGGTCCGGGCGCTGGCGGTCAGCCGTTGGGGATCGTCGGGATCGATCGTGAACGTGGCCTTGGGCACGGCGGTCCGCAGCACCTCGGCCGCGGCGGTGCCCGTGATGAACTTCAGCGTGTACAGGGCCACCTGCGGCTTCTGTTCCAGCGGCGGGCCGGCGTTCATCTGCTCGACCAGGGCCTTGATCCCCTCGTGTTCCTTGGCCGAGGCCCAGGCGACGAACTGGCCGGCGTCGGCGCCCACGGAGAACGAGGCTTTGGGGAACGCCGAGCGGAACACGGCCAGCGTGTAGTACAGTGAGCTGGCGGTGGCCTGGCCTTCCAGCAGGTACACGGCGACCGTTTGGCCGGCGGCGGGGTCGCCTTCGATATCGATCTGGGCCAGGATCTGCTTGATCGTCGCCTGGTCAGCCGGGCTGGCATAGGCGGTCAGGCGGCGGGTGTCCTCGGTGTCCGGCGTCAGCTTGGCCTTGGGAACCGCCGGGGTCAGCACGGTCAGGGCCGTCGAGGCCAGGATATGCTGCAGCGAATAGACCGTGGCCAGGGGGGCTTCGTCCGGTGGCGGGGCGGCGTTCAAGCGGTCGACCACGGCCTTGATATCCGTGTGGTCCTTGGCGCTGGCCCAGGCGACGAACTGGCCGATCTCCGTGCCCGGCAGGAAGCGGGCTTTGGGGAACGCTTGCGTCAGCAGGCTGATCGCATAGCTGGTCGCCGTGGGCGAGGCCTGCCGCTCGAGCGTGTACACGGCCACCGACGGCTCGATGGCCGGATCGCCTTCGACGTCAATGATCGCCAGGATCGACTT
>CAIYOB010000403.1 GCA_903927685.1 uncultured Planctomycetaceae bacterium | reverse complement strand
TGTCTCGCCGGCACCTGATTGCAGTTGCCCAGTTGCCCGCCGACGAACAGCCCGAATTTGTGGATAAGATCCGTGCCGGCCAGTTGTCTGCGACGGAGTCCGAACGCGAGGCCGCACGCTGGAAGCAGAGCCGGACCGGGGAGCCAACACGCGGCGGCCGATCGACGGTCCGGCGTTATCTGGTCGGACCGGCGACGGTTCAGATTACGTTCCGCAAACGGCAAGTGACGGACGACGATGTGCTCGACGTATCGCCTGCATTTCCTCAACCGGTTCCGCCGCGAACATCCCGAAACGCATCGCGACGGGTTCGAGCGGCTGGACGTTTCCCGGCTGCGGGACAAGTTCGGGAAGCAAGTCCCGTAGCCAGGAATGGTCGGAGTAGCATAGGGAGACCTGCGGTCGGCATCGCGGCGGGGTCGGAGACCCGCGCCGAGCGCGCAGACACGCGCCCAGCGAGCAGACACGCGCCGAGCGCGTGGTATCGCGGTGGGGGCGGAGACCCGAAACCAACGGCTTGATGCGTCGCCGACGCCCAGCTTGGGAGGGTAGCCATCGGGAACGCGATTGACCGTCGCGAAGTCGGTTTCGACAACGCTTGCCGGCAAGTTTCGTGTATCCCGGTCGTTTTCATCCGCTCGTCCGTCACGGCAGTCGGCCAGGGAATTCACTCGCCAAGCGAACGGCGCCGGCGACCGGGTCGGGGACGAGGTGGATCTCGAGTTGGGCGCAGCCCTGCGTCCGCAGTTCCTGGGTCAGGCGGTCGCGGATCGTGGGGGCGTGGATCAGCAGGCCACCGGCCAGGGCCAAGGGCAAGGGGGCTGGAGCCGCGGTAAATCCCAGCTGGCGGGCCACGGCCAGGCACATCGCCGCCAAGTCCGCGGCGGCTGTGTCGAGAATTCGGCCCGCGACGGCGTCGCCTGCGTCCGCCGCTTCCGCCGTCACCCGGGCCAGTCCGGCCAGCCAGTGGCGATCCTGCTGGCGTCCGTACACGGCGTGGACCAGCTCGCCGGGCTGGGCCAAGCCGAGCTCCTGCAACAGGCGTTGAGCCAGCATCGTCTGGGGGCCGCGACCGTCCCAGGCGCGGGCCGCGGCCTGGAGCGTCTGGCGCGCGATTGCATAGCCGCTACCTTCGTCGCCGATCAGGTAGCCCCAGCCGCCGGCCCGCGCGGTTTGGCCCGCGGCGTTGCGGCCGAAGGCCAGCGAGCCGGTGCCGGAAATCAACGCCACGCCGACGCCATCCGGCGTGCCGGCCGCCAGCACGGGCAGCGCGTCGTGGGTCACCAGGACTTGTTCCGCGAAGCCGCTGCGCCGCGCCCAGTCCTCGACGCGCTGCCGGTCGTCGTCCCGGCCGGCACCGGCCAGGGCCAAGCAGGCGGAACGAACGCGCGTGCGGCCTCCGCCGGCCGCCAGCAGGGCCCGATCGATCGCGGCCTGGACGTTGTCCAGCGCGGTCGGCCAGCCGGCGGCCTGTGGGTTCGACGAGCCCGCCTCGCCACGGGCGACAACTTGCCGTTCCCCGCCGGCCGTGCATGCCAGCCAAGCGACCGTCTTGGTTCCGCCGCCGTCGACGCCCAGCACCAAGGGGGACGACGGCGCTTCGTCGTCCTCTCCGGGGCTCGCCGGAACGCCCGCGGCTTGGCCCGTGACGTCCGCCCCCGACTCCGGGAGGCGACTGGCGGAGCCCGTGGCGCACGACAACGCTTCGCGCAATTGGCCCCCGGCGGCCGCCAACAGCCGCTGCGCCTCCCGGGGCGATCCGCCGCAGCGATGGACCACGATCGCGGTCTTCAGATCCCCGCCGCATCGCTGCAGCAGGGCGGCCGCCTGGTCGTCGGTGACGCCGGTCAGCTGCCGCACGATCCGCCGCGAACGGTCCGTCAGTTTGCGATTGGTCGTCTGCAGATCGACCATCAGGTTGCCGTACGTCTTGCCCAGCTTGACCATCACGCCGGTGGTCAGCGTGTTCAAGACCAGCTTGGTCGCCGTGCCCGCTTTCAGCCGTGTCGAGCCGCTGATGACCTCGGGGCCGACGACGGGCACGATCATTCGCTGGGCCACGGCGGTCAATTCGGAATCCGCATTGCACGTCAGTCCGATCGTCAGCGCGCCGAGCTGCCCGGCGTACCGCAGGCCGCCCAGCACGTACGGCGTCCGTCCGCTGGTTGCGATGCCCACCACGGCGTCGTCGCCCCTGAGGTCGATCCGCTGCAGGTCCTCGACGGCCGATTCCGGGCGGTCCTCGGCGCCTTCGACCGCGCGCGTCAGGGCCGTGGGGCCGCCGGCGATCAGGCCGACGACTTGCCAGGGCCGCGAGTTGAACGTCGGCGGGCATTCGCTGGCATCCAGCACGCCCAATCGCCCCGACGTCCCGGCGCCCAGGTAGATCAAGCGGCCGCCGCGCCGCAGCCGCTCGGCGACTTCGTCAATGGCCGCGGCCACCGCTTCGGCCACCGCGCCGACGGCCGGCGGCACGTGCGCGTCCTCGGCGTTCATCAGCCGGACGATCTCCAGCGCCGACAGGCGATCGATCTGTTCGGAGGCCGGATTGCGGGCTTCGGTAGTCAAACGGGCCAAGTCCATCGGTTGCCTCCTGGGCTGCGGGACGACACAATAGGCGAACTTCGGTTCCTTGTTATACAAGATAGGCTGCCAGCCGTGCATCCGCACATTTCGACGCTTGACATCTCGATCCTGGCCGCGTACCTGCTGGTCGTGCTAGGCATCGGCATCCTGGCCGGCCGCGGCCGCCGCGATCTGGTCGGGTACGTCCTGGCAGGCAAGGACATGCCTTGGTGGGCCTTGCTCGGTTCGATCGTCGCCAC
>CAIYOB010000402.1 GCA_903927685.1 uncultured Planctomycetaceae bacterium | reverse complement strand
TCACGAAATAACTTCCCCATTTCGGCTCAGTTCGTTTAACGCCGAGCCGGCAGGCGACGGCGGATCAGCCGGATGCGGCTACCCCGGGCCGTCGCCTGCCGGCTCGGCGTTAAACGAGGAATCTATTACGTGAGCGATGCCACGTCCTTTTGCGGCTGGATGCGGAGGCGGCAGACCACTGGTCCGACGCGGATGTCGTGCGTCGTTGGGGCCGGCTGTTTCCGCCTCGGGACAAGGCCCGGCAGCCAAAAGCGAGAACGCCGCCGTCCACAGGCAACGTGATGCCCGTGACGAAGCGAACTCGTTCGTCTTCCGGCCCTTGGGTGAGGATCAGCACACCGGCCTGGGAGTGTACACCAGCTATGACCCGACACGTAAGTCCCTGAGCACCGCTCCCATCAGTCTCGGCCACTCGGGCCAGTCCCAGAAGGCGGTCGCACCGGCCGGGGCGTCGCCCAGGGGGGCGGCGGTGATGAAGCAGACTTGGCCCTCGCCATACGGCCTGGTGAGAATGACCGGATGGCCTCCGGCCGTGACATGCACGGTCGCATCCGGCATGGCCTTCATCACGTGCTGCCAAAGCACTACGGGAGGCTTGGTCCAGTCTATCTTCTGGGCAAGCGAGCCGACAGGTTCCAACTTGACGGCCTTCTCGACGCCCACCGGCTGCAGATCGTAGCGGCCGGGGATCTCGGCCGGATACAACGGCGCGAGCAGGTCGGATAGATGCCAGTCGCCGCTGCCGAACGCGTACGTACCGCCCAACATCAGCAGGCGTCCGCCGGCTTCAACCCAGCCTCGCAAGCGGTCGCGTTCCGGTACGCGGAACGTGATCAGGTCGACGTCGGCGATGATTACCAGGTCGACCTGGGCGAGTCTCTCCGCGCTGGGGAACGCGGCGTCCTGAAAGCCGGTCGGATGCTGGCCAACTTTGAAATGCACGGCCCGGTCCACCGTCACGGGGCCGGGCAGGTCCTTGAGGACCGTGTTGAGGCGGTAGTAGTCGTGGTACAGGCCCTGGGCGAACCAGACGTTGGTGCCTGGGTGAGCTGCCAACGTCGCACCGGCTGGCCAGCCGTCTTTCCAGACTTTGATCCGCTCCGTGTCGAAGATCTGCAGACATTCAACCAGCACATCCTGGAAGAGCAGGCCCGACGAGCTGCTCGCGAACCGCAGTTCGGCCTCGTGGGGCATCTCCTCCCACTTCATTTCGACCGTGAGCGTGCCGTAGCGATCCGTGGGCACGGCGGCCAAGTCCCATTCGTGGTTCCGCTCGAACTTCGGGAACTTCGGGAACTTGTTCTGCTCGTGGGCCTCGCCGGCGGTCGAGACCTGCAGCGTGAGCTTTCCCGTCAGGGCCTGCGGCGCACGGACGTGGGCGGTCACGCGGTACAGGCCCGTGGGGATCGGCTGCACCCAACCCCAGTTCAAGCCGGGATTGCGCTGCACCCGCGGGGACAGCGATCGCTCCAGCCGTACCGCCCGGCCTTCCGCAGCCAGCGGATCGGCGACAACCTGCTTCCGATCGCCCCCGGCCAACGCTCGGACATGGAGTTTGGCGAACTCCCACGGGCTGGCCGTGACCGCCGCGATGGGCGCCGTAACATCGGGGATGCGCGGTGCCGGGAACTGCGGCCTGACGTCCGAGGGCATGATGTCCGCCTCCGGCCCGGCACATTCGATGGCTGCGATGCCCCAGAGCTTCAGTTCCGGCACGGTCAACGTGTTGCCATTCAGCGGCAGTAATTCGGCCACTGGGGTGCCCGTCGGCTCGCAGAGTCGTTCCAGATACGGTTCCTCCCGGCCGTCGTTGCGGCGGGTCTGCCCGACGACCGCTTCCACAAAGGGCCGGTGCCGTTCCGTGCCGACCAGCCACGCCCGTGTCGGCTTCCACCCTTGGGGCGGTGTCAGGGAGACGCGAACCGCCTTCAGCGGCTGAGGCTGCTGGCTGTCGTTGATCGCCTCGTCCGCGGGCGGATTGATGAGATGCACCAGATAGACGCGATTGCCGGGCGCGGTGGGTAGGCAACGGACATACTCCTGCCACCAGACCGGCCGGCCGCCGGCATCCACTTGGACCACCTTCGCCGCGTCGTCCGCGCTAAGCCAGCGAAGTTCATCGCCATAGATCAAATCACAATAGCGGCTGGCCAGGGCCAGAAACGAACGGTCGGCCTCCCGGCTGTAGGCCACGTGGTTCCCGGCGGCCAGCAGCAGCGCGGTGATCAGCGACTTGCGCCACGACGGTGCGTGGTCGCGAATGTCGGTGATGACGCACACATCGCCATCCACACGCCGGGCGGCTCGGCCCGCCGTGACGTTGCGGTCCCGCCACTTCTTCCAAGTTGCCTTGGCGTCCGGGCCCATGAGGTAATTGGACCACCCTTCCTGGAGCATGAAGCCGCCGCGGCGCATGACGGCGGTCTCCTGCTTGTCCATGCGCTGCGGGTCATCCGAAACGTACATGGCATCCGAGGATGCCCGCATCGGATCACCATTGTGGCCGAGCAGTGCGCCGGGCTTGGCTTCCTCGATGCGTTGACGCGAGTAGGCGATCACCTCGCCCAATCCCCAGCCGTTGAACGGCGCCTCGCGGCCCTGCAGATCCACCTGCCGCGCGTCGTAGTCGATCGGGTCGTCGTAGCGGAATCCATCCCAGCCAAAATGCTTCATCGACGCGACCATCTGGTCGGCGTGCCAGCGGAAGGCGTTGGGATTCGTGTGCAGGGTGCGGGACACGCCCGTCACTTTCACATCCGTCCGCGCGTCATCCTCCGCGCGCAGATCCGAATCCAAACCCATGTCTTTCGAGTTGAACCCCAACCACACGAAGCCGTTATCGTTCTGGGTGCGCCAGTCCAGGCAATCCGGAAACCGACGCCCAAAGTCGTAGCCGCGGAAGCCGAAAATCACGCTGTAATCGGCGTAGCCGAGCACGCGGATGCCCTGCTCATGGGCCTTGGCGATGC
>CAIYOB010000401.1 GCA_903927685.1 uncultured Planctomycetaceae bacterium | reverse complement strand
TTGGTGAAGTTCTCGTCCGCCAGAATAAACTCGCCGTTGCTGCCAACGTACTTGTACAGCTTGTTCGTGTCCACGTCGCGGACTTGGGTCGTGTTTTGCTTGAGCGTGGTCTTCTTGCGGCTCAGCGCCTCCGTACCCAGGTACTCGTACACGTCGCCGGAGCGGGCGCCGTTGCCCTTGCCGATCTTGACCTTGGTTCCCTTGGTGATCGTCGAGGGATCGTCGGTGGCGCTCGAGTGGTCGTACAAGATCCCGCCGTGCGGATCGTAGCCGATATAGTTGCGAGCCACGGAGACGCCGATCGAAGCTCCCGCGCCTACCGCTCCGACGCCGACGCCGACGGCCGACGTCGCGATCAGGGCGTCGATCAGCGAGGTGTTCGCGGCGTCGAACTTGACGTTCCCCGTGGCGTCCACCACGGTTCGCTCGGCATAGGCCTGGGCGCCGCTCATGATGACGTTCAAGGCCTCCGCCCCCGCGCCACTGAGCGCAAGTCCGATCCCGCCGATTCCGACCGAGACCGCGGCGGCCGAGGAGGTCGACTTGAGCGTGGCCAGGTCCTTGGCTTCCAGCGTAATATCGCCCGCCGTCGCCGTGACGCCGCCCTGCGAATCCTTGATATAGGCCGAGGTCTGGTTGTCGATCCGATTCTGAGCCAGCGAGACGCCGACGGCCACGGAAACGCTGTACAGGCCGAACGAGACGGCCAGCGAGGCGGCGCCCGCATGGGCCTTGATCAGCGACTCGTCGTGTGCCGTAATGGTCACGTTCTTGCCGCTCGAGCCGGCACTGCCCTCGATGCCGGCCGCGATATCCATGCCGATCTGGTTGTACGCTCGCACGCCGGACCCCGCGGCGCCGATCCCGACCGACAAGGCGCCGCCGATGCCCACCGCTTCCGCCAGCACGTTCGCGCAGATGGTCTGCGTGCCGGTAGCCGACAGCTTCAGGTCGCCGCCTGCCGTGACGGCCGAATTGACGATCTGGGCCCGCACCCCCGTGCCGGCCCGGTCGCCGGCGGACTTGTAGCCGACGTAGTTCTCGGCAAACGTGACGCCGATCCCGATGCCGGCTCCGCCTCCGAATGCCAGGCCCACCGCATCGGCGACGGCTCCCACGGTCGCCAAGATCGTCGCCTTGCTGCTGGCCGACAGGTTGACGTCACCGGCCGCATTCACCGTGCTGGAGCTGATCTTGGCATTGGTGTCCGAGAGCACCCGGTTGTGAGCCACCGCGCCCGCGCCGCTGATCGCCACGCCCAACAGGCCGCCGACCCCGACAGCGACTGAAGTGGCTTGCGTCATGGCGTCGATGTTGCTGCGAGAAACCTGGTACATCAACTTGTCGCCGCTGGTGAACTTGCGGATCGTGTACGTCCCGCCGTGCTCGACAGTCAACACCCAGACTTCGTTTTCGGTGAGCGCCGTCAAACGCACGGCGCCCGACAAGTCGATGTCATGGTTGCCAAAAGCCGCCACGAGCTTGTCCAGGATCGCCTTGTCGCCGGTCCCGTCCTGAGTGGCCTCGTTGATGTCGG
>CAIYOB010000400.1 GCA_903927685.1 uncultured Planctomycetaceae bacterium | reverse complement strand
GGCGACCTGCTGTCGATCGGCAATCCGCTGGCGGATGGGCCGGGCCAGGCCGACCGAGGCGAAGCCGTGCTCTATCGCAGCACCGGCGGCTTGTGGGTTCCCGTGGAAACGCGAGCCGGTACCGTGGCCAACGGCAAGCTGGGAACGCAGATCGCGATTTCGGGCGGTCAGTGGCTCATCGCCGAATCGCTCGGCAGCCCGGGCAGCCGCCTGCAAGTCCGCTCGATCGGCGCGACGCAGACGAATCCCGTCCAAGCCCTGCGCGATCGAGCGTATCACCTGACCGTCGAGATCCTGGACGGCGAGGCCGATCTGGCGGTCACCGGCGAGGATGCGACGGCCGCCGCTGCTCGGTTCCGCAATCATGCGGGTGGGAACGGCTCGGTCGACTTGTCCCAATATGAACTCGGTGGTACGCCCCGCGTCGATCTGACGCCGCAGATTCGCGATGCGCTCGCCGCGGGCCGGACGCGCATTTCCATCCGCGTGTCCAGCGACACAACGCATGCGCCCGTCACCTTTGCCAAACCGGGATTGGGCGCCGGGTCGTCGGCCGTCGAGATCGAAACCGCCCTGCGACACGGCTTGGTGGCCGATGTCTACGATGCCGAGGGCCGCCGCTGGGGCGACGGGCTGGCCATCATGGACTTGCGGAACCTGCCGGCCGGCGACTATGTCATCCGCATCCACGATCCGTTCGAAGATCCGGACAGCATTGTGTACCGCAAGTTGACGGCCGAAGGGCGTTTCGCGGAACGCGATGAGTTGCAGGCCACTTACCGCCGCGACGTGCCGCTTAAGTTTACGATCGAAATCGAAGCTCCGAAGATGGGCGACTCGCACGCCGTCCTGGATCGCGACGAGATGGACGGCGGCGTTGGCAATGATCACATCCAAGGCAACGGCTATGTGGACCGGATCTACGGAGGCAAGGGGATCGATACGAT
The DNA here is from genome assembly GCA_903927685.1 of uncultured Planctomycetaceae bacterium. The sequence goes on along the minus strand of CAIYOB010000400.1, from coordinate 18,905 downwards.
CACGGCCGAGCAGCTGGAAATACGCGACCTGGGGCGGGTGTTCGGCAACGCGTACGACGGGCCCCCCTTGAACTTCGGCGCCGTCGAAGTCAGTCTGCGGCAAGCGCCCGCCGATTTTGAATTCAGCACCATCTCGGCACGCCCGATCGACTTTGCTGTGCCCTTCGATCCGGATGACGTCGACCGGACTCTGGAACGGTTGATCGCTCACCAGCTGGGACTGGCCAACTTCGTCACGAACGACAGCGGGCAGGAGTTCCTGCAGGCGCGCCGGCTGCGAGCCAGCGATCTAACCAGCCTGATCGAACTGGACGCCAGCTACCTGGGCCTGATCGACAGTCCGACCGTCCTGGACATCGGCTGGCACGACTATACCCGCGACGACGCCAACGCCGACGGCAGCGTGGCGCCGGGCGAGACGGACAACAACCCGCTGACCAGCACGCTGGGAACGACCCTGCGGTCAAACCTGGCGGGCATCGAATATGCTACGAACCTGGAGATCCTCTCGCTGGCCGGCAACACTGTCAGCAACCTGTCGCTGTTCGAACCCGGAATCCGCCTGGGCCGCGAGGAGCAAGGCGAACTCGGGCTGCGGAACCTGCAGTACCTGGACTTGGACTTCAACCCGATCATCGCCGCCCCGAACGAAGCCTACCCGCCGACCATGTACCGGCCGCTGCAAGCGGTGTCCCGGCTGCGGGACCTGGAGTTCCTCAGCCTTGATGAATTGAGCGGGGAAAAGCAGGCGTCGGATCCAGCCGGCAATCCGGGGGCGATCGGGACCAGCTACGACCTGCGGGACGTCGGCGGTTTATCGAAACTGCGGAAACTGAGCGCCCGCAACTTGAATTTGGGCGCGGCTGGCAAGCCGGATTGGTCCTTCGGCGTGGGCGGCGTTGACGCCCTGGGCAAACTCGATTCCTGGACCGAATTGCCTGACACGGACAATTCCATTGGCAATGTGGTCAAGGTCCAAGCGGACGGCAAGATCCTGGTCGGCGGCACGCGTTCCGGCGTCAACGCCGCCAGCGCCGTCACTCCGCAATTTGCGATTACGCGTTTCCACGCCGACGGAAGTCTCGATGCGACGTTCGGTGTCCAAGGCTCGCGGATCGTGACTTTCAACGGACTGGGTGGACTGGGCGACTACCAATCCGTGCTCCGCGACCTGGCGATCGACAGCCAAGGACGGATCGTCGGCGTCGGCTACGCGCAAAACACCAGTTCGGGGGAGTGGAATGTCGCGTTGGTGCGGCTCACAAGCGGCGGGCAACTGGATACGACCTTCAGCGGCGACGGCAAAGTCATCGAAGACTTGCGCGACCACGACATCCTGCAACGCGTGGCAATTCAAGCGGACGGCCGCATCGTTGTGGCAGGGTACTCCAATGCGGATACGACCGCGAATAACGCCACCCGCGACGCGCTGGTGATTCGCTATCACGAGGACGGCACGCGTGACACGTCGTTCGGCACGGGCGGTGTCGTGTATACGAATTCCAGCTCGGCCGGCCTGGACGATTACAGCTACGAAATGGCGTTGCAGCCGGACGGCAAGATCCTTGTTGCCAGCACTTCGGCAGGCAGTGTCGCCCAGTGGGGCACGGAGTTCACCAATCACAACGCGACGTTGTACCGCCTGAACGCCAACGGTTCGCTGGATACAGCTTTCGGAACCGGCGGGTTTGTACGGCAAGCGTACTCGACGCGCAGGACACTGCTCGAAGGCGATGTGCTGGTCCTCCACGACGGCTCCATCGTCACGGCCGGGTATGCCATCCGGTCCGACAGCAACGGCTACGACATCTTCGTCAGCAAGTTCCACCCGGACGGAAGTGTCGACGAGACGTTTGGCAGCGTCGGAGTGACCTTCAGCAATTACAGCGCGCACGGCGATGTGCGGATCTACGACCTGGTCGAACAACCCGACGGCAAGTTGCTGGGCGCGGGGCTTGCTTGGCGGACTGGCCGAGACTGGCAGCCGCTGCTGGTCCGCTTCACAGCCGACGGCCGTTTCGATCCGAGCTTCGGCGACGGCGGGTTCCTGGTCCAGTCGGCAGGTGGCATCAACGAGCGGTTTTACGCCGTGGACTTGGACGCGGCGGGCAATCTCTACGCGGCGGGATATGCCCATACCACTTCTGCTTCCACCACCACGGAGCGGCTGTTGGTGTCCAAACTTCTCTCCGACGACGCCTACGCGGTGAACGCATTGGCAGGCTTGAAAGACCTGCAAGTCCTAACGCTCAGCGACAACCAGATCCGCGACATCCGCGGGTTGGCGGGATTGTCGCGCTTGCAGTGGTTGGATTTGGACGGCAACCGCGTCGATTCGATCGACGCCCTGCTCGGGCAGACCATCCTCACGACGGCGGATCGCGGGCGGGGGTACAGCGAGACGGGCACCGGCTTCGGCGGCGGAGATCATCCGTCCGCGTTCGAGGGCGAGTATCGTCTGCTCGCCGGCCAGGCAACCGAATCCAATGCCACGTTCAGATTCACGGACTTGGCGCCAGGGACCTACGACATCTTCACCACATGGACCGACGACGACTCGTTTGATCCGCGGGTCAGTTACGAAATCGGCAGGGCTCCCGAGCCGATCACGCTCAGCGAGCTTGGGATCGGAGCGTTTGCGTCTCGAGCGATCGTGGGGCCGAGTTTGCCGACCGAGGGCTACACGGTCACCATCAACACCACGAACCTGACCATCAGTGGTGACGGCGACGGCAGCGAAACCAGCTTCTTCGGCACGCCCTTTTTGGCGCGCGTCGAGGACGGCATCGCTCGCTTCTACGTCCTGGGTGATCTGGCGATCGGGGGAACGACGAGAATCACGGCGACCGGGACGCGGCCGCTGTCGATCGTGGTTGCCAACGACGCGCGACTCGGTCCGAACGTTACGTTGGACGCTTCGGCGGTGAACCAGACTCCGGGGCCGGGGGGCGGTGCCGTCGGCTCCGACGACGCGCGGGGCGGCGCTGGCGGCGCCGGCGGGGCCAATCCCGGGTACTCCGGTTCGCAGGGGCAAGCCTGGACCTGGGACAGTGAAACGCAGAGCACGTCGGCGGGAGCGGGTGGCAATGGCGGCCGAGGGCCCTACACAACGAATGCCTATCCGACCATCACCGTTGCCAACTGGGGATTTGAGTCACCGAATCTCTCAACCGGAACGTGGAGTTACGGGACGAGCGGCGCGAGCTGGACGTTCGCGGGCAGTTCCGGAATTGTCGATCGGTCCAGCGACTGGCAGCTCAGCGGATTCGGTGGCGTCCGAATTGGAAGTGGCCCCGTCGAGTACCAAGTGGCGATCTTGCAGAACGCGGGCTACTTTTACCAGACCATCAACTTCCCCTTCACCGGGGAATACCTCGTCAAGTACTACGTGAGGGGCCGGAATCTGACAGGCGGCGGGAATGAACCGTTTGATATCCGCGTGGGGGGGCGGAACTACAGTCAAGCGGCCTCCGTTCAGAACACGGGTGAGTTCCGCGAACAGGTCATCTATGCCGACGCCGGAAACCGAACCCTGGGCTTCTACGGCACCGGCAGCGGCGATAAGACGGCATTCATCGACGCCGTGCGAATCGAGCCGAGATTCCCGGGCCTGGCGAGCCCCAGCGGTAACACGGGGTATCAAGGTCAAGCTGGCTCCGTGGGCGCTGACGGCCAGGTGGCGACGATTGCGGGACAGGGAGGCTTCGGCAATCCGTCCGGCGGCGGCTCGTCGGGAACTTCGGGGGGCGCGGGAGCCGACAACTCTGGCACGTGGGGTGACGGCGGAGCGGGCGCCGACAATTCCGGCACGTACGGCGACGGAGCGGGTGTTCCGGGCTTCAACAGCAATGGCAGCTCCGGGCAGACCGGGGAGGCGGGGTCGCCAGGGGAGCGAGGCGAACTTGGCACCAACGGAGGTGCGGGCGGACGAGGTACGAATCCCGTCGTCAGCTTGGAATTGTCCGGCGGCGGCGGTGGTGGCACCGGGCGTGGCGGCGGCGGGGGCGGGGGTGGTGGTGCTGGGGGCGGTGGCGGGGGTGGCGGCGCCAGCCCGATGCCGGGCAGCAGGTTGGTCGGCAGTACCTACTATTCGGCCGCCAGCGGGCACGGCGGCGGCGGGGGCGGTTACGGTGGTGACGGGGGCCGCGGCCAGACGGGCGGTGCGGGCGGCCTGGGCGGTGCAGGCGGCGGCGCCTTTGAAATCATCGCCTTGGGCCAACTGACGGCAGGTGCTTCCTTTGAGGCCAACGGCGGCAACGCCGAAATCGGTGACCCGGTTACGCCGCAGACCGGCAGCTACTACGAAGGCTATGACGGTGCCGCCGGAGGAAGTCCGACCAATGAATCGTATTCTTCGTGGGGAGACGAGGATCCGAATCGCGTCCCCCCGGAAACCGCTGGGCGAGGCGGCGCGGGCGGCAAAGGTGGCGCGGGCGGCGTGGGCGGAACGGGCGGCGCGGGCGGCGGCGGCGCGGGCGGCACGGTGAAACTGGTCGCATCCGAGATCCTCGGCAGTGGCGGGCGCGTGAGGACCTCGGGTGGAACGGGAGGGAACGTCGGCGGCCCCGGCCGCTTGGTGATCGCCGACAATGTCGCGGGGCTGAATACGTTGAGCACGCTCACGAATGCCCAGTTGCAGAACTCCTACTCCGCGGCCGAGGAGCCGTTGGGGCTGGTCGTCAGCGCCAATCCCTATGTCTCGTCGACGGCCACAACTCCGAACATCGTCGGGCTGCAGTACGGCGCCGATGCCTACGGTTTCCTCGCCACACGCGATACCGCGTCGGGGCCAGTACGACGGTTGGCGGCTGGCGAGGTGTTCGCCGCCGACGTCTTGACGCCGGATGATCTTTCCACCCCCACCAAGGTCGAAGGCATTGCCACGCCAGGGGCGTACGGGATGATCGTCCGCGCCGACCTCGGACCCGCGGGCTTTGCCCAGGATTACGAAGGTTACGACATGCTGCTGCTGGTCGGCTGGCAGCAGCGGGTCAAGCACGACGGAACGGTCGAACCGGTTAACGGCGGGCAAGGCCTGTTGCGGCCGCGGCTGGGCGTCGGTGAAACGTTGGAGTTGTTGCGCCAGGGCGGCTATCCCTTCCGGCCCGAATTCGGCGGCTCGCTGACCCTGGTGGAGTCCCTGGGAGCGGACGTCTATGTCACGCTGATCCCGGAATCCGCGACCGAGATCCAGTTCGGCGGCGAAGTCGACGGGCGGCTGATCCTGAACCGGGCGGAACTGGGCAACGGCCAGATCCTCTACTTGACGGACCAGTCGAAACAGGTCACGGTCGACCAAGCGGCGGCGGTTCCGACGCTCGATGGCAGCGAGTTCGGCGGCGCGTCGTGGGCGATGATCGGGGAATGGGCGGTCGAGAACGCCGAGGAGGCGAGCGTCGAGGTCAAAGTCAAGGGGAGCGGCGCGGGGCCGGTCAGTCTTTCGGCCGTTCGCCTGCAACGCCGCGATGCTCCCCAGTTCGCCGTGGTCAACCTGGCCGGCAATCCGCTGGACGAGCGGGCTCAGTCCGTGATCCTGCCGGCCCTGGATCGGTTTAGCGACCGGGCGAACACGCCCTTGATCGAGGGTCCTGGGGCGGATCGCTATTCGCCGACGGTGAGCGTCTCGACGATCGAGCCGCTGGCGATTGATGCCGCAGCGACCAACATTCCCCTGCTTCGCGAGACCGTGCTCGCCACGTCCGGGCTCATCGGGTATTGGCCGCTGGATGGCGCCGCGGGCGGATCGGTCGCCGATTTCTCGGCCAATAATAAGAACGCCGTTGCGGTAGGCAGCGTCGCGAGCGATCCCTCCAGCCCCATCTCGGGTGATCCGTCCAGTGTCGACTTCCTCGGCGGGGCGCTCACGCTTTCCGGCTTGAACGTCGCCACGGGCGCTGCGGAACGCAACACGGTCACTTTCTGGATGTATTGGGACGGGACCACCAGTGTGATGCCGATCTCGTTCACGGATTACGACTTGTTCTTCAGCGGCGGCGGCTTTGGATTCAATACGAACGAAAGTAATTTGTACGGAGTCTCCTCCACAGGACTCGCCAACCGCTGGGTCCATGTCGCGGCCGTGTTCGCGAACAACGGAATCACGAATAATCGACTGTACATCGACGGCTCGCCTCAGCCCCTTTCCTTTTTTTCCGGAACGGCAGGGACCACTCGGACAGCCACGTCGGCTGCGGTGATCGGTGGGTTCCAGTCAACGGCAGGCCTGCACGGCTCGTATCGGTTCGATGGCCGGCTGAACGAGTTGGCGATCTTCAACCGCGAATTGACCGCCGGCGAGATCCAGTCGCAGCTCGCGGCCGCGTTCGCGCCCCCTTTCCGGGCGTCAACGCAGTTCTCGGTCGACACCCACATGCCGATCCGCGTGACTGCGTCGTCGGATCGCCCGGATGTGCAGGTCGCCATTCGCGAGTTGCGGCCGAGTGTCTATGAATTGACGGCGACCGCGGCCACCGGCGCGGCCGGCTTGGGCAACTTGGCAGTCCGCGCCGAGCAACTGGCGGACAGCAACGATCCCTATGGCGCTGCGGTTCTCCGGACGGCGGGACTGGCCGGATACTGGGCGTTGGACGGATTCACGGGAACCAGCGGTACGACGGTCCGCGATGCGTCGGCCAGCCAAAATCACGGGCTCGCCTCGAAACCGGATCAGCTGGCCCTGTCCCGCCTCCATCCCTTGGCGGGAGGCGTCGGCAGCATCGATTTCTTCGGCGGCGAAGTACTTCTCGACAACGTGCCCGCGGATACCACGTCGGGCGCATCCAACACGATTTCGTTCTGGATGCATTGGGACGGTACGACAAGTTACCAGATGCCGATCAGCAGCGGCGGGAACATCTCGCTATCCAACGGCAGTTCGCTCGGCCTGAACGGCGGGAACGGGAACTTCTACGGAACGGCCGTTGCGGGGCTTGCCCATCGCTGGGCACACATCACGGCCATTATCAACAACGGGCCCATCACCAACAGCCGGATCTTCATCGACGGCGTCGAACAGCGGCTGACGCTTTCGGGGACGTCCAACAACTTGACGGCACCGACCTCGATTACCGTTGGGGGATCGCGAAGTGGGACGCCGACATTCTACTATGATTTCGATGGCCGCATCAGCCAGCTGTCGGTCTTCAACCGCGCCTTGACGCCGGAAGAAATTCGGGGCTTGGTTGCGGCCGGAGTTAGTCCGATTCCGACGGGCCGCAGCGATACCGCGACCTTGACCCTCTCGGTCGGCCAGACGGCGTTGAGCGGCCGGAAGTACCAGGACGGCGATGGCGACGCCCTGCGCACCGGCACCAACGCTTACCGCCAGACGGCGACGGACTTGGGGGCAATCAAGTTTTTCCCGCTGAGCGAGCAGAGCGGCAGCCTCGTCAGCGATACCACGGGCAACTCGCCGCCGGTGTCTCTCGGCTCCGGGATCAACCTGGGAGCCGAAGGGGCCTGGGGGCTGGCCGGGGATGCGGCGTTCGAATTCCACGGTGGCATCTTGACCGTCGCGGATCCCGGCATTCCCAGCCTGGCTCCCGACAAAACCGCCAGCGGCGTCAATACGGTCTCGTTCCTGATGAAGTGGGACGGCGACACCACGGACGCCGGCCGCGTTCCGCTGGGCATCAGCACCCAGCATCTGATCTTTGCCAACGGCAATTTTGGATTCGGCCGAGCGCCCGGCGGCCACTGGGCTGTGCCGGCCGCTGGGCTGGCCGACCGCTGGGTGCATGTCGTGGCCGAGTTCCATAACGACTCGATCACCAAAGGCCGCTTGTGGCTCGACGGCATCGAGCAACCGTTGCAGATGGCGGTCAACGCCGACGCCGTGCCCGCGAACCCGGCTGGCCTGGCGCTGACGATCGGCGGTTCGCCGATGAGCGGCGGCTACCGCTTCCGCGGCACGATGGACGACGTGGCGATGTTCAACCGGGCCTTGAGCGACACCGAAATCGCAGGGCTGGCCGCGGCGGCCGCCGCGCCGGCCCGGGAACCGGGCGACGAGGGGACGGCGATCTACCTGGACGGCTACGTCGGCGATCAATACCAGCCCGCCTTGGTCAACGGACGATACGATCTCGGCGAAACGCTGACTGTCACGTCCGCCGACGGCTCCTACTCGCTGGCCGGGCTCACGCCCGACCGCGTCTACGACATTCGCCAGGAGTTGCCTCCGAATCAAGCGGAGACCCAGGGCGGAACGGAGCGGGATTACCAGCGACTGTTTGACCAGGCGGACGATTTGTTTTCGAGTTCTCCGGCGGACTTGGTGACCGTTGGCGATGCGCTCTATTTCACGGCAGAACTCGGTGGTGGCAGAGGGCGTCAGTTGCTGCGTTACCAGGATGGCGCTGTCACGCAGTTGAGTTCTGCGGGAGGATTCTCGGCCGATGATCTCCTGCTGTGGAACGGCTCGATTTATTTGACGGGATTCGAGACCGTCAGTGGTCGCCAGCTGTACCGATTCACCCCGTCCTCCAGCGGTGGGCCGGGAGTCCTGGAGCGAATCACATCCGGAGGCGGCGGTGAAGGCCTGAGACCACAGGATCTGGCCATCGTGGGCTCCCGGCTGACGTTCACGGCGGAAGACACCGACGGCCAACGCACGCTCTGGGCTTACGACGGATCGGCAGCTCGATCGATTGCGAGAACTTTCGCGGGCGGCGTGTGGGGAGTCGATCCGCAGAGTGGAAGCATTCTCCGCATGGATCCCGTCACACTCCAGATCGTCGACCGTTTCGCTGCGCCCGGCAATTTGTTGCCGACTCACACCCAGATCGGCCTGACCAGCAGTGAAAACGGAACCGCGCTGCTGTATCTCAATGCGGACGACGATCCCACCAATCTCTACCGGCTCGATCCCATGACGGGTCGCGTCCGCAGTGTGACGGCGGTCAGCGGGGCCGGCGTCGACGGGCTCGGAGCGGAGTACTCGCGACGCGTGGTCTACTCCGCCAACATGGATGCGAACCCCGGCTGGACGCTGACGGGACAATGGCAGTACGGGGTTCCGCAAGGCGTGGCCAGTGATCCGACGGCCGGATTCGACGGGCCCAGGGTGATGGGTTACAACCTGGCCGGCGCGTACGCGAATAGTCTTGCGACCACGCAGTACGCGACGCTCCCCGCGTTTTCCACGCGGGGGATGAGAGACGTGGTGCTTCAGTTCCAGCGTTGGCTGATGATGGAGTATCAGGATCAGGCCAATCTCCAGATCAGCTTCGACGGCAGCAACTGGACCAACATCTGGTCGCTCGTCAACAGCAGCGTAGGCGACTACGCGTGGAAGCTCCAACGCATCGAACTCCCCACCGCCGCGGATCGGGACGCGGTGTACCTGCGTTTTGGACTGGGACCGACAACTTCGACCACCAACTCCGGCGGCTGGAACATTGACAACGTCGAAGTGACCGCAAAACCGGCGGCCATTTTCCTGGGTCGCGAAGGGACCGATATCACGCGTCAGCTTGGATACCTCGGCGCCGCGACGCCCAACTGGGCCACTGGGGCGCCCACCGGCGCGATCGGGGGCGACGACTCGGGGCGAACCTTTGCGTTCTTTGCGGGTGGCGGCACGCCCCAGATCCGCGAGTTCAGTCCGTTTCGCGACACCGACAGCTACCTTCGGACCGCCGCAGCCCCCGCCGCCGACATCGAAGGCCTGGCCTTCGACGGCCAGCGAATCTATGCCTCGACGGCCTCCGGCAGGCTGTTCGTGCTGAGCGCCGATCCGGCCGATTTCGGCACGGTCATCGCCCAGCGGGATGTGCCCCACGGAATCTTCGGATTGGCCGCGGCGCCCACGGCAACGGCGGGGGCGGAAATTGACACTGCGTTGGGCGGTGGCGCGGGAACGTGGTTCTCTGGCTCCGTGGCCAACTTGGGAACGGGCGTCGGCGGCCCCGGCTCGGTGCATGTTTCGACGCAGGAGCAGTTTGATCTCTCGGGGCACGTGGCGGCCGTGGATTCCGCCGGCCGAATCCTGTACGCCGTCAACACCTACGAGCAGGATCAGTTCTCGACTCCCCAGCTGCGGCTGTACCGTTACGAGCCCGATGGCCGGCTCGATCGGAGTTTCGCCGAGGAAGGAGTCTTACTGCTGCCGTTTTCCGAGTGGTTCGGGATCGGCGACATTCAATTCGCTGCCGACGGCACGACCGTGCTGGGCGGTTCGGTTGGCACGGGCGACGTTTGGGTCCTCAAGCTGGACGCGTTCGGGAATCGCGTGTCAGAATTCGGGACCAATGGCTTCAAACGCACGACCGCGACGACCACCTCGCTGAATGTCATGGGAATTCGCCTGCTCGCGGATGGAAAGCTGGTTTTCGCCGGTGACACCTACCGCACGTCCCAGGATCTGTTTGCCTTGCGTCTGACATCCGCCGGAGCCCTTGATACGAGCTTCGGATCATCGGGGATCACGTTCATTGCGGGAACGGATCATGATTACGCCCGAGGCTTCGAGGTGCTGCCGGACGGCAAGCTCATCCTCGGCGGGTCGACCGACTCGAGCACCGGCAACAATGTGGCCGTGCTGGCCCGCCTGACCTCGGCGGGCGCTGCGGACACCGCGTTCGGCAGCTCGGGAAAACGCACCGTGGATTTGGGCTCGACGTCACGACTGGTCGATCGGATGCGAATGGACGAGGCGGGCCGGTATGTCTTCTCCGGAGACGACGGCAGCCGGCCGTTCGCGATCCGCGTTCAGTCCAACGGCCTGCTCGATACGACGTTCGGCTCGAACGGATTTGTCGTGGCGGCGAACGCCTTCGCCAGCGTCTACGACGTCTTCACGGATGCACAGAATCGCCTGCTGTTCGGCGGGTATGAGAATGTCTCTCCGTACCGGGAGTACGTCGCCAGACTTACGGCCCTGGGAGCTTCCGATTCGAGTTTCGCCGCGTCCGGCGTGTATTATCACGATCGGGCCGGTTTCGGCCTCCGCGGCGTGCCCGTGTTTGCCGCGTCCGGGCGCATCGTCTTGCCGGCGGCGGCGGATTACGGCGTCGGTGGCCCCAACAATTACGACCCGTTGCTCGTGGTGCTGACGGAAGACGGCCGCCGGGATGGCTCGTTCGGAGCGACCGCCTGGGAGCCGGTGCTCTGGCACCTCGACGGTGCGTCCCTGGACGTAGCGACGGTCCAAGCTGCCGGACAGCCGCTCCAGATCGCCGGCGAACACTTGCAGATCGGCGACTCGTTGTTCGTCATCGCCAGTCCGGTGACGGAGCCCGAGCGATTGGGACTGTACGAGGTCACGGCATCCGATGCGGTGGAGCGGTTCGTGGCCGCCGCGGGAACCGAGATCCGCAGTTTGCTCGCTCGTGAGGGGCAGTTGATCTTCGCAGCCACGGCGAGCGGTGAAACCACGCGAAAGCTGTGGCGGTTGGTCGACACGGACCTGGTGGCCATTGCGGCGCCGCCGGGGTACCGCCTGGCCGCTGACCCCCAGTTCACCGTTCTCGCCGATCAGGCGTACTTCTTGGTCGAGTCGGTGGCCCAGGCTGGTCAGATCCACTTGGCCACCGTCAGGGGTGCGGAAGCCACGGTCGTTTCCACCATCCCCGGCTCCCACGGCGTCTGGGGCGTCAGGCCCGCCACGGGGGAAATCGTCCAACTGGATGCCGCTACGGGACGGCCGATCGCCCGTTTTCCCGCGCCCGGAAACCTGCGTCCCTACCATCAGAATATCGGTCTGGCCATCGCCGAGGGCGGTGCGGCCCTGTTGTACGTCAACTCGGACGACAACCCGAATCAGCTGTACCGGCTCGATCCGTTCACCGGCGAGGTACTTTCGACGGCGACGACCGGGGGCGGTGGCGCGATCGACGGCGTGGCGGCGGCCGCCTCGACGCAGCAAACGCTTCGCGACTGGAGCAACTGGTCGACGAACAACAGCTGGTCGTTCAGCAGTCCCTGGGCCAACGGGACGCCCACGGGCGCCGGCGGCGATCCCGGCTCTGGCAAGACGGGCAGCCAAGTGCTGGGGTACAATCTGGCGGGCGCTTATGCGGACAATCTCGCCTCCACGCAGTGGGCGACTTCGCCTGTTTTCAGCACCGTCGGCTACTCGAACATCACGCTGGACTTCTGGCGCTGGCTGGGGCTCGAGGGTGCCTATTACGACCACGGGTACATCCAGGTCAGCACCAATGGCGGCAGCACGTGGTCAACGGTTTGGGAAAACAACAATTCCGGGATCATCGACACAAGTTGGAACTTCCACTCGATCCCGCTAGGTTCCGCAGCGGCCAACAACGCCAACGTGCGGGTCCGTTTCGGCCTGGGGCCCACGGATTCCAGCGTGACCTACTCCGGTTGGAACTTGGACGATATCCAGATCAAAGGCTTCCAGAGCCCGCTGTTCTCCAGTTTGGACGGGACGTCGTTGCGCAAGCAGACCAGCTATTCCGCCGCCGGCACCACATGGACCACGCTGGTCCCGCGCGGCGGGTTGGGAGGTGACGACACGAGCCGGACCTTTGCCCTGCTGGCCAACGGCCAGATTTCCGAATTCAGCCCGACGTCGCAGACGGTGATCCGGACCTTTGCCGCGCCCGGGGGCCAGCCCGAAGGCTTGGCCTTCGATGGGTACGCGTTGTACGTTTCCAACGCGGCGGGCGAATTGTACACCCTTAATCCCGATACGGGGGCGGTGCTCCATCGCGTGCTGTTGCCCGAGGGCGCCCTGTATGGATTGGGTGCCCTGGCGGCGGGACGCATCGCGGATCCCGCGCCGCGGATCGACATCGTCGGGGGCGAGCTGTACGTTACCGCGGGCAGCGCAATCGGCCAGCCTCGGCTGTCTCGCTGGGACGGCCAGATGCTGCAGGAGGCCGTCGACGTGCGCCCCGGTCCGCTCGGCGCCGCCCCGCAGCAGCTGACCACACTCGGCGCCGAACTGCTGTTCTCCGCCGACGACGGCCGGCACGGGCGCGAGTTGTGGGCGGTCGGTCCGACGGTGCGCGCTGCCTATCGCGTGGATGCCCGGGCAGGAGCCGTTGTCCGCGGACTGGATTTCGGGGCCTTGGACGTGGTCGTTTCGCCGCCCAAGGCAACCGCTGCCGAAGGGACCTCCCGGCAGTTCACGGCCACGCTGTCCGCACCCGGCGATGCCAACCAGACCCGGTATCGCTTTGAGCTCTTGCGGAAGGACTCCGTGGGCGGCTGGCAGATGGTTGACGCCGGTCCCTGGACGCCGCTGGTGCGGCCGGATGGCTCGGGCATTCACGAGCTGGTCGTAACGCACGAGTTCCTGCTGCCCGACGACGGCGAATACCAGGCTCGCACCCAGGTCGACTCGATCCTGGCCGGCGACGGCAGTGTGGCCATCGACCTCGGCCAGAACGAAACGGCCGTGGCAAGCATCGAAGACTCCCAAGGCCGGACCATTACGGCCGTCTACCGCGAGGTCATCGGCGGTGCTCCGGGAACCTCCGCCGGGTATCTGGTGGCACATCGTCCGGATGGCGCGGTGGATACGACTTTCGGAAACAATGGAATCGCCTACATTTCCTCTCACGTGCCGAGTGATCTTGGGGTCGATTCGCTGGATCGCCTGGTGGTGGCGGCGCGAGTTGGCTCGTCGCTGTCCATGTGGCGGTTCCTGCCCGATGGCCGCCCGGACACCAGCTTTGGCGTGAATGGATCGCGTCTGGTGTCTCCAGGCGGCCAGGTTGGCGTGCAACGGATGACCGTGTCGCCCGAAGGAGCGGTTCACACCTTGTTCAGCACGTCAGGCACGCCGTCGAGCTATTACGTATTCGCGCTCGATTCCTCAGGTTCGCCGTTGGCCGGCTTCGGCACGGACGGACTGGCCTCGATCGCTCTTCCCGATTTCTATGCGACGGATTTTTCCGTCGCTGCGGACGGCAGCTTGCGCGTCGCCGGATTCCGCAACTATCCGGCGGATACGACGGCCGTTATTCTCAAGTTGCAGTCGAACGGCTCCGTCGATGCGAGTTTTGGCGTTTCAGGAGTCGCCACGCTGGACTCGACGGCCGGCAATGGCCGCGATGATCGGCCCGTGGCGATCCAGATCCAGCCGGACGAACGCGTCCTGCTTTCGTATACCAGCCAAGCGGGAAGCAGCAGCAAGTCGTATGTTGCACGGCTGCGGGCCGACGGAACCGTGGACGCCACGTTTGCCGGCAGCGGGGAGCGGGAGATTCAACTGCCCAGCAGTAGTTTCCGGCCGGGCGCGCTGTACGGCGGACAACTCGGCACGATCTCCGTCGTGGGGGCGTCCTTTGCTGGCGCGACGTGGCAGCCTATGATCGCGAGACTCACTGCCGCCGGGGACTTGGATGCGACGTTCGGCGCCAACGGACTGCTGGATCTGGGATTACCCAAGAGCAGCGGACCCGGTCGGTCGTTCATGAACGCGGACGGGACGCTGCTTGTCCCCGTTTCGGATCAGATCGTGAAACGTTCCGGTGCGGATCTGGATGCCGTCGTCTATCGCGTGGTGCCATCCGGCGTTCCCGATTATGCCTTCGGCGGCTCCTTGGATCCGCTGACCTACCTCGATACCCAGGGCGTGCTCGTCGGGCCGACGGAACCCCGGTTCCTGTTGACCGGATTGCCGACGCTGGTGGAGCAAGTGGACTGGACGCACGCCGTCTCGTTCGACGATGCAGGCGAGGATCGCTGGATCGCCACCATCGACTATGGCGACGGGACGGTGGTTCACTTGGATCAAACGGAATTGGCGGATCGTCAGTTCATCCTGGCGCACCGCTACCGCGACGATCGGCCGCCGGCCGGGGATACCGAGTTCGAGATCACGGTCACGATTCAGGATCTTGACGACGGACTCAGCACCACGCAGACGATCCGCGCCCTGGTCCAGCCTGCTAGGCCGGTCGTCCAAGCCCTCGCGGCCGAACCGGCGAACGAAGCCACCGAGTGGACCGCGTCGGGGCTAATTCGCGATGGCGGCGATACGCTTCGTGTCGGGGTGGACTACGGCGACGGTTCGCCGCCGGTGAGCGTCCCCGTCTACCCGGTCGATCCCAGCCAAGGCTTGGTGGGATTCGACTTGGCGCACATCTATCAGGACGACGCGGGCGGCGGATATACGGTCACGGTGCGGGTCTACGACGAGGACGACCAGTTGGAATCCGAGCAGCACACGACCACCGCAGTCATCGGGAATGTGCCGCCAGCTCTCGCCGGCGCCATTCA
Organism: uncultured Planctomycetaceae bacterium; assembly: GCA_903927685.1. The sequence continues at coordinate 3,713 of CAIYOB010000400.1, read as the reverse complement.
ATTCCCCGCCACGCCCGAAGAAGGCCGCCTCGCGACGTTCCTGGCGGACTTTGCCGATCAAGGCGCCGATGCGCTGACCATCGAATGGGATTTCGACTACGACGGCCAGGCATTTGACGTCGCGGCGACCGGACCCAGCGTCCAACACGCCTTCCCGGACAACAAGCCGCCGGGCGAGAGCTACCTCGTAGCCGTGCGGGCGTTCGACGGCAGCGACTGGTCCGAGGTCGAGACGGTGAATGTCCACCCCGAGAACGCCGACCCTGTGATCGGTTCCTTCCCGGTCGAGGCGGCGATCCTCGAGGGACAAACGTTGACGTTCGCCGGCTCGGCGATCGCCAGCGACGTTTCGAGCGACACGCTGTCCTTCGAGTGGACGGTGAAGGATGCCGCACAGACGGTCGTCGCCTCGTCCACCCATCCCGATTTTGCTTTCACGCCGGACAATGACGGGAGCTACACGCTGGAACTGCTGGTGTTCGACGACGAGCCGGATGGTCGCTTCGATGCCGATGAAGAGAATGACTCGGGGCAGCGCCGCGGCGAGGCGCTCCAGACTCTGACGCTGACGGTCCTGAACGTGGCGCCCGAGTTCCGTATCGACGGGCCGAGCACAGGCCTGGAAGGATCGCCGTTGGTCTTCCGGGCGGAAGAGGTAATCGAACCCGGACCGCTGGACGACACGCAGCTGACGTACGCCTGGACAGTGACCAGCGTCGGGGGCGGAACGCTGATCACCGGCGACACCAGCCAGTTGGCGTTCACGCCGCTGCAAGATGGTGACTATTGGATCCAGCTGACCGTGACGGACGACGACGTGCCGGTCACTCGCCACCAGCCGCTGACCGTCGCCAATGCCGCGCCGCTGCTCGTGGACGTGCAGGTCTTCGACGGCCTGCCCGCCAATGTGCCCGTGCGGTTCCAGGGCAGCTTCGGTGACAGCGGTTCGCTGGATGTGCATACCGGGACCATCAGCATTAACCCGACGATCCCCATCGAAGTGGCTGGCGGGGATTTTGCCTTCGAGTACCTATTCCCAGGGCCGGGAACGTACCATGTCCAGTTCCAGGTTCGCGACCTGGATGGCGGCTTGACAACCCAGGTCGAAACGGTCGTCGTGGGGCCGGCCGATCACCTGCCGCCCGCCGTCACGATCCACCGGCTGGCGACGGACAATCCGGCCCCGGCCCTGACCGGGACGATCGACGATCCGCTGGCCACGCTCGAAATCACCGTGGCGGACCGCATCCTGATGGCCCGGAACCTGGGCGACGGCACGTGGCTGTTGCCCGGCGAGTATTTCGCGGAACCACTGGGGTCGGGGCGGTACGACATCCGGGTATTGGCTAGCGACTCGGCGGGGAACATCGGCCGCGATGCCACCTTGGACGAACTCAGTGTCGTGCTGTATCCTCCCACCGGCGTCCGGCTCGACCAACGGCCGATCGAAGAAAACACGAGCACGGCCGCGGCCGACCTGCTGTTCGGAACGCTGTGGGCCGAGGATGCGGACCTGGGCGATTTGCATACCTTTGAATTGGTCGCGGGCGAAGGCGATGTCGACAACAGCCGGTTCGTTGTCGTCGGCGACCAGATCTACCTGAAGCAGGGACAAGTCCTGGATTACGAGGCCCAGCCCAGCTACTCCGTCCGCGTCCGCGTCCGCGACGCCGTCGGAAATGCAGCCGACCAAACGCTGACCTTGACCGTCCGGGACGCGCTGCCGCAAGTCACGGCCGTGGCGGTCAGCGACCCGCTGATCAGCGATTCGGACACGGGAGCGGGCCAGGCGTTCACGATCACCGTGGACTTTTCCGAGCAGATGGACACGGCGATCCTGCCGGCCCTCAGCATCGCGTCGGCCCAGCAGAATACGCTCAGCAATCCGGCCGCCGCCTGGACCGACAGCGACACGTTCACGGTGGCCTACCAGGTCAGCGACCAGAACGTGCATGCCCCCGACCTCGGCGTCACGGTGACGGGGGCGCGAGACGCACGCGGCTTCACGCAGCAGGACTATGCTTCACTGGAAGTGTTCTCCATCGACACACGGAATCCGACGGTCATGGTGGCGTTTGGCGACGATCCGTTGAGCGACACCGACAACGAGTCGACCGTGACGTTCACGTTCAGCGAGGCCGTGACCGGCTTCTCCGAGGCCGACGTCACGGTGGCGGGCGGAACCCTTTCGGATTTCAGCGGCAGCGGCGGCAGCTACCGTGCGACGTTCACGGCCACGGACGGCGTGCAGGCGACGGGCTCGGCGACGGTCGCCGCGGACAGCTACGCGGACGCGGCGGGAAACCCGGGCGCGGCCGGCAGCGATACGGTGGCGATCGATACGTTGAACCCGACGGTCGCGATCATGGACGACGAGCCGGGGGTGGCGAACATCGTCGGCGGCGACGTGTTGTTCACGTTCACGTTCAGCGAACCCATGACAGGTTTTGCAGCCAGCGGCATCACGATCGCCGGAGGCACGAAAGGAACGTTCACCGGGGTCAGCGGCACGGTCTACACCCTGGCGGTGACGCCCCACGGCAACTCGACGGCCCACATCACTGTGGACGTGGCGGCCGGCGTCGCGGCGGACGCGGCCGGCAACCCGATCGCCGAGGCGGCGCAAGCGTTTCAAGCTGTCGACACGGTGCCCCCAGTCGTGACGGTGGTCAGCCAGAGCACCACCGACACGACACCGGTGATCACGGGGACGGTCAGCGACGGCACGCTGCAGGTGGTGGTCAACGGCAAGACGTACCTGGTCGGCGACGGGAATCTGATCGTCAGCGGCACGGACTGGACGTTGGCGATCCCGGACCCGGACGCCCTGGCCGTGGGCACGTACCAGGTAGCGGCAGCGGCGACGGACCCGGCGGGCAACAACGGATCGGACGCGACCACGGATGAACTGGTGATCGAAATCCCAGCGACTTCACCCGTCGTCACGGCGTTGACGCCCACCAGTACGGGTTTTGTCGTCGAGTTCAGTCGGCAAATCGAACCGAGCGTGCTGAACCTGTATGCGGGGCAGGGAGCGACGCCGGCGCAGGGCGCCGCGGATATCGTGCTCCGCGATGGCAGCAACGCGGTCGTCGCCGGGTCGCTGACGCTCGACAGCAATCTGCAGAAGGCGACGTTTATCAAGACCGCAGGTTTGCTGGAGCCGGGGACGTACTCGGTGACGCTCCGCAGCGGAGCCGACGGATTCAAGGACAGGGCTTCGGGCGACGGGCTGAACGGGGGCACGGACTACGCGGAGAACTTCGTCGTCGCGAGCCGGCCGGCGGGGGGCGTCACCGTCACGGTTCCGAACTTTGCCCGCGGGCCGGGCCAGCCGGTCGCCGTGCCGGCGACCGGCAGCGGGTTCCCGATCCGGATCAGCGATGGCAGCGGGGTCGTCGGGGCAGACTTCACACTCCGCTGGAATCCCGACCTGCTGACCGTGACGGGCGTCCAAGTGCCGGCGGCGTTGGCGGCGGCAGGCTGGACGGTCGAAGCCAACTTGACGACGCCCGGGATGGCCGTGATCAGCGCCGGCGGGACATCGGCCGCGCCGGCGGGGGGCGCGGACCTGGTGACGATCGAAGCCCACGTGCCGGAAACGGCGCCGTACGGAGCCTCCCAGGTAATCGGCCTGGACGGCGTGCGGATCAACGAAGGCCAGTTGGACGCGTCGGCCGATCTGGGATTGCACAAAGTCGCTTATCTGGGCG
>CAIYOB010000399.1 GCA_903927685.1 uncultured Planctomycetaceae bacterium | reverse complement strand
GTTCGTCGGCTTCGAGGTCGGCAAGCCGGTCGAGCGGTTGGCGTGGAAGCGTGTTCGCCACCACGCGCCCGACGCGAAGTGGCCGCCGGAGGGCGTTTCGCTACGGCTGGATTTCGCCGCACCGGACGGCCGCAACATTCGTGTCTCCATCCACTATGAACTGTACGACGGCCTGCCGTGCTACAGCAAGTGGCTGACGATCGCCAACGGCACCGACAAACCGATCCGCGTGGCACGTTTCTCCAGCGAAACTCTCGCGGTCGTGGAGCGAACGTCCGAAGTCGACGAATTGACCGCGGGCAAGATGCCGCCGCCGCTCCATGTCGAGACCGACATGGCCTTTGGCGGCATGATGGCCGCTGGGGCCAACCGCCGCTCCTTCCGCTGGCTGCCCGATCCGGATTTCCACACGCAGGTCAATTACGAAAAGAAGACGCCCTGCCTGCTGGACGTCGGCCCCGAACTCGGGCCGGACCAGGAAGTGAAACCGGGCGAGACGTTCGAGTCGTTCCGCGCGTGGGTCCTGCCGTTCGATGCGACGGACCGCGAGCGGCAGGGATTGGCCGTGCGACGGATGGTTCGCAGCATCGCGCCCTGGGCCACCGAGAACCCGCTGATGATGCACTGCCGGTTTGCCGACGAACGCTCGGTCATGACGGCCATCGACCAGTGCGCCGCGGTCGGGTTCGAGATGGTGATCCTGACGTTCGGCAGCGGTTTCGACTTGGAGAACCCGCAACCGGAAGTCCTGGCCACGGCTCAGAAGTACGCGGCCTACGCTCGCAGCAAGGGCGTCGAGATCGGCAGCTATTCGCTGCTGGCTTCGCGCTCCGTCGGCGGCGGGAACGACGTGGTCATGCCGCCGGGCCAGACGCCGACGTTCGGCAACTCGCCGTGCCTGGGCAGCCCGTGGGGCCAGAACTACTTCCAGCGCCTGTACGATTTCTATCGCGACAGCGGCTTCACACTGCTGGAGCACGACGGCTCGTACCCGGGCGACGTCTGCCAGAGCGACCAGCATCCAGGGCACCGCGGCTTGGCCGATTCGCGCTGGACGCAATGGCGGACGATCTCGGATTTCTACAAGTGGTGCCGTGGACAGGGCGTCTTCCTGAACGTGCCGGACCACTATTTCCTGGCCGGATCGAACAAGACCGGGATGGGCTACCGCGAAGTGAACTGGTCGCTGCCGCGCGAACAGCAGGTCATCCACACGCGGCAGAACATCTTCGACGGGACGTGGGAAAAGACGCCGAGCATGGGCTGGATGTTCGTCCCGCTGACGGAATACCACGGCGGCGGCGCGGCGGCGACCATCGAGCCGCTGGCCGAGCACCTGGATCATTACGAGCGGATGCTGACCGCGAATCTGGCCTTGGGTGTGCAAGCCTGTTATCGCGGCCCGCGACTGTACGACACCGACCGCACCCAGACGATGGTCCAACGCTGGGTGGCTTGGTTCAAGTCGCACCGCGACATTTTGGAGAGCGACCTGATCCACGGCCGGCGAGCCGACGCCCGCGACTTGGATTGGATGCTGCATGTGAATCCCACGCTGAAGGAGAAGGGCCTGCTGGTCGTGTTCAATCCGCTCGACCAACCCCTGGAGCGGACGCTGCGGGTGAACGTCTACTACACCGGACTTGCGGCCCAGGCCCGAGTCCGCGAAGAAACCGGTCCGGGCAAGTCGGTGTCAATTTCCCGGGACTACACGATCGATCTGCCGGTCCACGTGCCGGCCCAGGGAATGACGTGGTATGTACTGGAGTAAGCCGGAACCACGCGACTGTTAATCCACGACGACGGTGCTGCGATGAAGACTGGAGGGCTGGCTGCTGCCGGAGGGAGTGTCTTGCTATATAATCGGTGAATCGACTGGGAGGCTGAGGGCCGCCGAGGAAGGTAGTATGACAACGACAATCGACCTGTCCGACCAGGAACTTGCAGAGCTCAAAACACTGACAAACCAACCGGACGCGGCGGCAGCGGTACGATGTGCGACCACCGAGTACCTGCGATTTGCGCGGCGGCAGCGGCTAAAAGCCCTCTCAGGACGCGTTCAGATGGAGGAGAATTGGGCCCTGTTCGAGGACGCGGAGTTGAGAGAGCAGTATGGGAGTCGGTGATCTAGTGCTGGTTGATACCTGTATTTGGGTACCCTTCTTCAACCGGCCTCATTCCCGCGAGAAACAGGCAATCGATGAATCAGCGATCCCCATTTTGACCTTCTCCCCAACCTCCGTCGTTTCTTCCCGTAACGGCGGAGGCAAGACCACGATTGCGGGCTCTCGGAAAGGAACCCACTTGCGATGATTCCCCCTGCCTCACGCGTGCTTGCCTTGACCCTTCTGCTGCAGTCTGCAGCGACTTCGCTACTTGCCTCCGAACCGCCTCTGACGTTCGCGGACGCTGCTCCGCAGCGGTATGAACTGACGGCCCGGGCCAGTCAGCTGGATCCGCTCGCTCGGCCTCATCCGGAGATCGATTTCGTCTTCGACAAGGACGGCAAGCCGGCCGACGTGCAGCATGCCTCGGTCGACACGCGGGTTCCACCGCAAGGCAAATTGGTCATCTGGCTGATGGGCTACAACGCACCGCTGTTCGAGCGGGTGAATAGCTACGGGCTGCACGCCATCCGGGTCCATTATGCCAACGGCTGGTTCAGTCGGTTTGGCCAGGAACCGCCGCCGGCGGACGACAAGTTCCTGGGCAAGATCCGCCTGGAGGCGGCGACCGGCGAGGACTGCAGTGATGCGGTCAGCATCCCCCAGCCCGACGGGATGATGGAGCGTGCGCGGGTGTTTGTGAACTGGCTGGCCCAGGAGAATCCGGCGGGGCGATGGGAGTATTTCCTGACCGACGACCAGCAGGGGCTTCGGTGGGATCGCGTCATCATGGCGGGAGCCTCGCACGGCTCGACCACCGCAGCCCGTTTTGCCAAGCACCAGCGCGTAGACCGCGTGGTGATGTTCTGCGGGCCGCGGGATCAGTACGAGACTTGGCAGGGGTTGCCGTCCGCCACGCC
>CAIYOB010000398.1 GCA_903927685.1 uncultured Planctomycetaceae bacterium | reverse complement strand
GAGCGGGTTGTCCCGCCGCTACTGTCGCACATCGACACAGAACACATCGCCGACGGCATTTCGGACGAAGAGCCGTCCGCCGGAAAACGCCGGAGCGGTCCAGTAACGCCCCTCGGCGGGCAGTTGCAGCGTTCCCAATGCCTGAAAGCCCTCGCCGCGGGCCGGTGCCAAGACGAGCTTTCCCCGGTCGCCCAGGGCGATCAGGTGTCCGTCCGCCAAGATCAGTGAGCCCCGGCCCAGCCCCGCCTCGGACCATTGCCGCTGGCCTGTCGCCCAGGCGACACAGACCAACCGATTGCCGTCAAAACCGTACACGTACTCCTTCCAGAGCACGGGACTGCTCAGCTCACTCTTTAGGTTCTTGTTCCGCCAGATTTCCCGAGGCGTTCCGCCGGTGATGTCGTAGAGCGCACAGCCCACGCCGTGCCCGGTGGAGACAAATAGGCGTCCCTCGGACACGAGCACATCGGGGGCGTTCTGGTCCCAGGTGGTCCGCCAGGGAATGGTCCACAGGAGTCTGCCCGAATCGGCCTCGACGGCCACCACGCCACGGGCGACGAGCAGTGCCAGGCCCTGCCGTCCGCCCAAGGTAAACGGCACGGGAGACGAGTATCCGGGGCGGCCGGGGCCGTTGTCCCAGATCGGCTGCCCGGTCTCCTTGTTCAGGACCATGCCGGCCCGGCCGACGCTCAGGACGAGCTTATCGCCCAGCACCAGCGGCGAGGCGGCGTAGCCCCAGTCGACCGAGTAGTCCCCCTCTTGCCGCGGTGCCGGATCGAATTTCTTGGACCAGACCGCTTCGCCGGTCATCGCGTCGAGGCAGAACACGTGCCCGGACTTGCTGAGCGTGTAGAGCCGATCGCCGTCAGCGGCAGGCGTGGCACTGGGACCGCCTTCGTAGGAAAGCGGCGTCAACGGGCAGGGGTAGGCATGCCGCCAGCGGACATTCCCCGTCTCGGCATCCAGGCAAAAGACGGTGTCGACGTCGTTGCTGTTGCCCATCGTGTACACTCGATTGCCGACGACGGCGAGCGACGAGAATCCGTTGCCCACGGACGCTTTCCAGAGAATCCCGGGACCGGCGGCGAGCCAGGATCGGTTCCAGCCGGCCTCCGAGGAGAGCCCCGTGTGATCCGGGCCTCGCCAGCACGGCCAATCCGTGGCTGACTTGTCCTGACTCGACGCGTTCAGACCTGACGCGAGAACGATTGCCAGAACGCCGGGCAGGCGGAAGAGTGACGCGTTTGCGGGGCACGCCATCGTGCGGTTCTCTGTGCTGGAAGGTGGCGGAAATGTCATGGCTGTGTTCATCTGGCTGGTCGGAGCCGGCTCTCAGTATAGATCACGGTACCGGCCGCCGCGACGGGCCATGCGAGCGGCCATGCGATCATGTCCCGCGCGGCCGATCCCGGTGCAATCGATACCGCCTGGTTGAAGGGCACCGCTCCGTACTACAAGACGCTACCGCTTATTGAATCAGAGCACCATCTTTGACGGGGGGCGAGTGATTGAGGCGACGTCTCCTGCAGCCCCTTTCATCGTGTCGCCTGCGCGGGGCTGGTAGAATGCGTCGAGTGGCAAAATGAAGAAAGAAACCGCGGACAAGTTGGTCCGCTGGGAGACCGCCTATTTCTCGCTCGACCCTGCCAGCGTGGAGCGGCTAGCCTTGATCCGCATTCCCCGGTGACCGGCGGCCAGGCAAGCCTCATTGAAACGGCTGAGTGAGCCGAAGCTCTGGGCGATGAAACAAGCCATCTGCTCCGCCCGGCTCAAGTGCCGTTGGTCCACGACGGCTGGCGATTTCCGCCTCAAACGCCGCGGCAAGTCGGCCGCAGTGCGGAGCGCGAGACGCCGCAATCGGGCTGCGCTCTCCAGCAGGTTCAATGACCTTCGTATCCCGCAAGAAAATTCCCGTTTCAAGGAAGCAAATCGGGAATCGTTGTGAGACAATGGCGACACAACGGGCACTGGAGGAAAGACTCCTGACGCTACTCGCGAGGAATGTTAAGAGCATGAATGCCAAAATCCTTGTCCTGCTGGTCGCTGCCTTGAGCAGCGCCCGCTCCGCGTCCGCGATCGAACGCTGGGACGTGTTTGAGCTTACCCTCCCCGGCCCAACGGCGGGCAACCCCTATTGCGACGTCCAATGGTCGGCCACGTTCCGCCAGGGCGACCAGCGCGTCACGGTGCCCGGCTTTTACGACGGGGACGGCGTCTACAAAGTCCGCTTCTCGCCGCCGGCGCAGGGGTCCTGGCAGTACGAAACTCGCAGCAATCGGCCGGAACTGACCGGCACGAGCGGCTCGTTGACCGCCGGGCCGCCGTCGGGACACAACCACGGACCGGTGCAGGTGTTCGAGACGTTCTATCTACGGTACGCCGATGGCTCGCCCTATCATCAGTTCGGCACCACCTGTTACGCCTGGGTGCATCAGCCGCGCGAGCTTCAGGAGCAAACCCTCAAGACGCTCGCCGCCGCGCCGTTCAACAAGATCCGCTTCTGCGTTTTTCCCAAGAGTTACTACGTCGCCAACAAGAACGAACCGGAACGGTTCGCTTTTCAGAAGGGAGCCGACGGCAAGTTCGACTTCAGCCGGCCGGATCCCGTCTTCTGGCGGCATTTCGAGCAGCGCATCCTGGACCTGCAGAAACTCGGCATCGAGGCCGACATCATCCTGTGGCATCCCTACGACCGCTGGGGATTCGCCGACATGAGCGACGCCGAGGACGACCGCTATCTGCGTTACTGCATTGCTCGCCTCTCCGCCTTCCGAAATGTCTGGTGGTCGTTGGCCAACGAGTACGACTTTATGACCAATCGGCCGGCCGGTCATCGAGGCAACAAGCAATGGGAGGACTGGGACCGGTTCTTTTCGATCCTCCAGAACGAAGACCCGCACCAGCGGCTGCGCGGCATTCACAACGGCAGCCAGTGGTACGACCACACCAAGGTGTGGGTCACACATGCCAGTCTGCAGACCTCGGACATGAACGGCGGGGTGCGTTTCCGCACCCAGTATCGCAAGCCGGTGATTTACGACGAGTGCAAATACGAGGGGAATATCTCGGAGGGCTGGGGCAATCTCACGGCGCGCGAGATGGTCCAGCGGTTCTGGCTCGGCACGCTCCGCGGCTGCTACGTCGGCCACGGCGAAACCTACCTGCACCCCCAAGACATCCTCTGGTGGTCCAAGGGCGGCGTCCTGCACGGCCAGAGCCCGCAGCGCATCCAGTGGCTGAAGGACTTCATGTCCCAGGCCCCGGCCTTCCACGAACTCCGGCCGCTGGGCGATGACCAGGGGCGTTTCCTGCTGGCCAAACCCGGCGCGTACTACCTGCTGTATTGCTCGGACCAGCGAAACCACACGCTGACCCTGGCGGGCAATCTCCCCTACAAGCTGGACGCCGTCGACCCGTGGGAGATGACGATTACGCCCGTAGGCACGGCGCCGGCTGGCGAATTCAGCGTTGCGGCGCCCCAACCCGACATGGCATTTCGCTTCACACCGTACCGGCCCGGCGAAAAACTCCGGCCCGAGGCCCGACTCACCGCCTCAGTCACGGAGGGCATCGCGCCCCTGACGGTGCAATTCGGCAGCAGCGGCGACGGCCAGCAGCGTTGGGATTTCGGCGACGATGCAGCGAGCGACGAGCCCAACCCGACCCACGTATTCGCCAAGCCCGGACTCTACTCGGTCACCCTGACCGTGACGGACGCCGACGGCGGTAGCGCCCGCACGTCTGTGCAAATCGCCGTGGATCGGACGACCCGTGACCCGATCGTGCGTGCCGGCGTCGCCCAGGGCGAGAGTCCGTCGCTGACGCTGCACGGCACCGCACGGCGAACCGACAGCGGCTCGCTCGACCTGCCCGACGGTGCGCCCTGGGGCTGGGTCCAGGCCGGCGATGGAGCGCTGGAAGACCTCCGCGGCCTGCGCTCGTTCACCATCCTTGGCTGGCTCAAGCCGGCCAGCCTCCAGACCGGCAGCGGTGGAAACCGGATCGTCTTTTGCCTGAACAAAGACCGCTCCGGCATCGACCTCGTCTGCCACGCAGACGGCCGGCTGCGGTTGGCCGTGAACCAGTGGCCCGACTCCGTTCAGAACGACAGTTCGCCGGGCCGGCTACAGGTCGGCAAGTGGACGTTCTTTGCCGTTGCCTACGATGCGACCCGGTCGGCCGACAACGTGGGTTGGTATTTCAGCCCGCCGCTGGATGCACCGGGCAAGGCCGACGTCAAGCTGGACCGCAAGACCTCGTACCGCGCCGGCCCCGTGGACGCGGATATTGGCCCGTTGGCCATCGGCAACTTCAACAGCACGATGCAGGGCTTTGGATTGGACCGCCAGTTCCGCGGCGAGATTCGCGAACTGCAGCTGCTGGGCAGCCGCGTGGGTGGGCAGGGCGCCCTGACGCTCGAAGCCACGCCGTGAACACGGAGGGTTCCCAGAGATTGGCAATGAATCGAGGGACGACCATGACCTGCCGTCAGATTATCTTCTGTCTCGCCGTGGCGCTGATCAACGCGTCGCCGGCGCTGAGCAACGAACTGGCCGACTCCGGGTTTGAGCAGGCAGCCGCGGACCGTCTGACCGCGTGGACGCCCTATGGCCGGGGGTATGCGCTGGATGCGCGCGAGGTACAGTCCGGAAAACTCGCCGTACGCTGTGAAACGACGGGCGACCAGGATGGAATGGGGATTGCGCAAGTGATCCGCTACGATCAGCCCGACCAGCGGCCGATCATCGTCGGCGGCTGGAGCAAGGCGGAGGACATCGGGGCGGGAGGCGATTACGGACTGTACCTGGACATTATCTACGAGGATGGCACGCCGTGGTGGGGCAAGACCGCCGCCTGGACACGCGGCACACACGGCTGGCAGTACGCGGCCGAGGTGTATTACCCCGAAAAGCCGGTCCGCGAGATTCGCGCGTATGTCTTCTTGCGGCGGACCAGCGGCAAGGCGTGGTTCGACAGCGTGTTCCTGGATCGCGGCGGGCTCCATGCCACCCAAGTCCGCGTGCTGTCCGACTTCCCGCGCCGCCCTCCAGGGCAACGCATTCGCGCGCGGCTGACGCAAGCGGCGGAATGGCGGGCGACGCTCCTCGACTCGAACGGCCGGGAACTGGCTTCCTCGGCGGGACACGGCGAAACCATCGCTTGGGACTGGCAGGACGCGGCGGAATCGAGTCCTGCCCGGTTGCGGCTCGCCGGAGAGGCTCGGGATGAGGCGCGACTCGATCTGACGGTTCCCGTCTCGATCGCCGAGCGCCCGGAGAACCCGGTTCGTGAGGGCTACACCGTCTGGGCCGAGAACTCGATGCGGAAAGTGTATCCCACGGAGGTCAGCACGTTTACGACCGCCGGCTACATGTACCAGAAACGCCGCACGGCGCCGCCCGAGGAGCCGGACTACATGGACTGGTACTGCCCGCTTACGTCCGTCTACGACGCGGAGTTGTCGGCCCGCTTGCGGCAGCAGGGCAAGCAGGTCTGGTGGTACGTGTGCTGCGGTCCGCAGCATCCGTATGCGAACTTCGCGGCCATGGACTACCCGTCGATCGAGGGCCGGCTGCTGGGCTGGATGACCTACGGTTTCCAGGCCGATGGGCTGTTGTTCTGGCACGTGAACCTGTGGCACCCGAACCGGATCATCGACGGCAGCGATCCTTACCTGGATTGGAAGCCGGCATGCGTCGCGAACATGACGGGCGACGGATGCCTGACATACCCCACGCCGGCCGGGCCGGTCAGCTCGATCCGCTTGGAGAACGTCCGCGACGGGCTGGAAGACTACGACTACCTGGCGTTGCTGGCGGACGCCCAGGGCCAGGAAGTCGCCCGGGAATATGTCGGCCGCCTGGTCACCAGCATGACGGACTTTACCCGTGACCCGGCCGCGTTGTCGGCCGTCCGCGATGAAATTGCCGGTCGAATCGAAGCAGTAGCACCGCTCTTGAAATAGCTTCCCCATTTCGGCTCAGCGTTGCCCTGCCCGTGCCGCGCGCCAAACTACTGCCAGCTGCGGGAGATCGGCCCGGCGATGTCGTCCAAGACGTCCTCCAAGTCCACCAGCACCGATTCAGACGGTTCGACATCCCACGTTGGCTCGACAGCGATGCTCTCGGGTGGTGACGGCTCGTCGTCCAAGTCACCTGTGGGCCACATGTGCAATTTGCTGCCTGCGGGTGCGGCGGAATTCGGCGCCGCGTCTTGGGCAACTGAAGGGGCGAGCGCAGGCGACTCCGGAGCCCAGCCCGATTCACCTTCGCCACCAGCCCCAGCGACCGCATTCAGATAGTTGATTACCAGCAACACGTCCAACGGGGTGAGCAGACCATCGCGGTTGACGTCGTAGGCTGCGGGAAACTCACGCTCGGGATCCGGCGTCTCGATGTCCTGCAGGCTGGCGTTCAAGTAGTTGATCAGCCGCAAGGCATCCTGCGGCGTTACAGATCCATCAATGTCCGTATCCTCGGGGATCGCCGGCGTTGGGACGAAGATGGCGGACAGGGCGGCCGCGACGCGCGTTTGCAACGCGGCGAGCTGCTGCAGCTTGGGCGAATCGTCGCCGCGGGAACGGACGTCATCCACGTCGCCGGGATTGACTTGCGGACCGCCCTCGACGACGTCCCGACCGGTATCGCCGCCGAAGACCCGATCGCTGCCGGCGTTGCCCTGGACCGCGTCGTCGCGATGCTGGCCGTACAGCAAGTCATTCCCTTCGCCGCCCTGAATCTGGTCGTTGCCGATTTGCGACTCGCCGCCGTCGCGCCGATAGCGGCCCGCCAGTTCAAAGTCTTCACGCCGCAGGTACTTCAAATCGAAGGCCGAAACGCGCCAAGTGGGCGGAGGCGGAGCAAACGCCGTGGCGACCGAGATCACCAACAGCGAGCCGCTGTCCCCCAGGACCACGTCGTCGCCCGCACCGCCGGACATCTGATCATTGCCCGCCTCAATCGTCACCTCCTGGTTCACGCCGCCTCGCTCGCCGTAGTGCGGATGGCCATAGCGGGCGTGCAGTTCGTCGAAGCTGGTGCGGTGGCGGCGGCGCGTCAGGTACTCGTTCAGGTCCCGCAGCACTACTTGGACACCGAGTTCCAGTTCGTCCCAGTCGTCTGGCGTGACCGGCGTCTCCCATGCCACCGGCGCCACGGTGATCCCAAAATCTCCCCACATCACGTCCCGGCCCTCAGCGCCCTGGACCACGTCGTTACCGGCCTGCAGCACGTAATCGTAATCCCAAACCAGCTGTGCGAGCGCCGTCGACGAGATCGTCCGGGGGGCCCGCAAGTGGTCCAGGCGATGCGCCGCCAGTTGGCTCTGCCGCACCCCTTGCTGGGCCGTCAATGCCGTCCGCGCCGCATTCCACGCGGCGCCGCTGATTGGCGAGCCGAGTTCAATCTGGTCGAACCTCAACCCGGTCACCGGCACGGTCGCCAGCACGCCATCGTCACCGGTGATCAGGTCGTCGCCCTCCTGTCCGTTCAGCGTGTCGTTCCCAATGAACAAACGGTGATGCGCATGGTCGGCACGAGGCAGCGTTAGGGGGCCGGATTGGCGCAAGGCTTCCAGCACCTGGTGATGTGCCTCGAACACCACAAAGTCCAAGTCGAGCGCCGCTTGTTCCAAATCGCGCAAGTGTCCGTGTATCGTCAAGGCCGCGGCCGCGAAACGCTCTTCGGGGACCGGCAACCCGAGTTGGAACGAGTCCATGATCAGTCCGTTGTCGCCGATGATCGTGTCGGCTCCGGCGCCGCCCACGATCCGATCCTGCCCCACGTGCAGGTCCTGCTCGTGCAGGTCATTCCGTAGGTCGTGTTGGACGTGATCGAAGTCGATGCCCAGCACTCGGAGGCTGTGCAGAACGTTGTCCAATGCCTCTTGAGCCTGTTGGGCCGCGTTGTCGATCTCCACCAGGCCGGTAATCAACGGGGTGTAGACCAGCCCCCGATCACCCACCAGCAAGTCGTCTCCCGCGCCGCCGTCCAGGGCGTCGTGTCCCGGCAGCACGCAGCGGTCCACGAAGTGCGTTGCCGGCACGATTCGCCCCAGCGCATCCGCCTGCGGCAACTCGCAGGCGTGCTGCACCACGTCGGGCACCAGCGCCAGCAGGGGCCTCAGATGGACACCGTCGCCGCGCTGCAGCGGCCCCGTGCCGGCCAGGCTCAGCAGTGCGTTTGAGGACGCGGGCAGCAGCTCCGGCAAGACGTGCCCCAAGGTGAATTCCAGGAAGAACGGCTGATTCAAGCCGAGCTGCTCCGGATACAGCGTGGCCGGCACTTGAAAGGCCGAACCGAAGGGCTGCAGAACGACGGCGCCGGAACTGGCCTCGATCAGACGCACGCCATTGAGTACACGCGGCAGATCGGAATATCCGGGCGCCAGGTTCGTGGCTCCATCGCCGAACAGCGCATCGTTCCCTCCGCCGCCCCCCAGCGTATCGTTGCCCCGCTGGCCGAACAGCACGTCCCGGCCCTCGCCGCCGTCCAGAACATCGTCGTAGGCCGGCACCAGGTCGAGCAACAGCAGACTGGTGTTCCACGCGCCGTTGTCCGGCTGCACGTGCGGGGCGCCGCCGGATGTGAAGCCGCCCGCCAGGACGGCCAAATCGGCGCGCAGCAGCTGTTCGGCCAGGTTCGGATTCGTGGACCGCAGCGGCGTGGTATCCAAGTCGATCGTCCCGTCGAGCGACGCGACTTCCTCCAGATAGACATCTCGGTGCGGGCTGCCGTCAGCATGCAACTGGGGCGAACCGTCCCCAGCGAACGTCCGCTGGATGTAGCCCACGTCCGCGATCAGGATATCGGCCCCGGCGCCGCCCGTCAGGCGATCGCTACCCAGGCCGCCGATCAGGTCGTCGTCGCCCGCTCCGCCGCCCAAATCGTCGTCGCCGCGCTGGCCGTACACGACGTCCCGCCCGGCATCGCCGTACAGCACATCCTTGCCCGCCACGCGATCGGCGTCGTCGAAGGGCTGGACGTGCCGGATCACATCGGCAAAGGGCGCCGGATACCGTTGCCAATTCGACGGATCGGCGGCGAGCGGTGCGCGGGTGATTTGACCGTTGTCTCCCAGGATCACGTCCGCGCCGTCGCCGACCGTGGCGTAAGTCTCCAAAGTCAAGTCGCCGCGGGGCGAGGCCGGCCGGTTACCGCCATAGATCCAGTCATCGCCGTCGGCGCCGCCGACCACGTTGTGCCCGCCGATCAGGTCGTCCTCGCCAGCGCCGCCGTACAGCCAGTCAGCTCCCTGTTGGCCCAGGAGCAGATCGTCGCCGGAGTCTCCGTGGACGATGTCGTTGCCGGCGCCCAACTCCGGACCGGTGAAGATCGAAAGCACGTTCTGATCGAAAGGCAGCGAGACATCCAGACGGCCGTGGTCCCCGAACAGCACGTCGCGGCCGGCGCCGCCGCGGATCTCGTCGTCGCCCGTACCACCGAAGACCACGTCGTCGCCTGCGTCCGCGGACAGGCTGTCCGCGTCGCCCCACGCCGGATCGGTGCTGGCCATCACAGCCAGCGTGCCGGACACGCCGCCGGCGATGAAGTTCAGCAAGCCGTTGTCGCCCAGCATCCCATCTGGCCCGTCGCCCCCGCGAGCTGTATCGCGGTCGGCTCCTCCCAAAAGCCAGTCCTGGCCCGCGCCGCCCAGGAGGGTGTCCCGGCCGCCCAGGCTCGGCTCGATTGTGGCAATCTGCTGCCGCAGGCCCGCCGGATCAAAGCTGGCCTGGCCGTGGTCGCCGATCAGTACGTCCCCGCCGGCTCCGCCGTCCAACCAATCGGCGCCGTCGCCGCCCAGCATCAAATCGTCTCCGGCGTCGCCGACCAGGCGATCGGAGCCGCCCAGGCCCACCGCTGTTGTGTAAACCTCGACAACCCAGTCAGTGGTCACCACGGGCCGCTGGCCGCTGGCCTGCCGGACGACGGCGTAATCACCGGCTAAGATGTCATCGCCGCTGCCGCCCAGAATGGTATCCATCCCGCCCGGTCCGGAATGCACGACCTGGTACAGGGACTCGAGTTCGGCCGGATCGGACAGGCCGCCGGGCCGGACCAGGTCGCGGGCCGCCAGGTGGGCGTCGATATTCAGGGCCGAGTCACCGTACAGGATGTCGTTGCCGCCTTGACCGTCCAGCGAATCGTCGCCCAAGCCGCCCGCGATCTGGTCGCCGCCCTGGCCGCCGATGAGCACGTCGTTGCCCCCGCCCCCGAACAGCACGGCTCCGACCGTCGCCAGCGACGCGTCGATGCGGTCGTCGCCCGGTTCGCCGAAGGCACGGGCGTGCTCCGAAATCACATCGTCGCTGCCGGAGTAGCGGCGCCGGTCATCGGACGTATCGCCGTAGACGACCAGCGGCCCACCGGAGGTGCGGGACACGGTCAGCGTGTCGTCCCCTCCGCCGCCGTGGATCACGGTCACCGTCCGTTCGGCCGTCGCGTCGATCGCGAACCGATCGTTGCCGGTGCCCAGCAACACTTCGACGCTCTCCAGGTCAGA
This sequence comes from uncultured Planctomycetaceae bacterium, assembly GCA_903927685.1. Next base: position 6,423 of record CAIYOB010000398.1, on the reverse strand, counting down.
ATACGTAATCCCGCCGCCGTAGGTCAGCCAGGCCGGAGCCTCGGCAGTGCCCTTGTTGATCGACAGCTTGCCGTCCGTCAATCCGCGGGCCATGCCGAGTCCAGTGATCGCCAGCCCTTCGACGGCAAAGTCGGTCGCCGGCGTGTCCATGCGGAGCACCATCGCACCCGGGACTCCGCTCGCGTCGGAGTCGTTGAACACGGCCAGCGCGTCGACCTGTTGCTGTTCGGGCGTCTGCAGGGCTTCCTGTATCACGGAGCCGTCCGTTTCGCCGGGCAGACGCACGGACGGGGCCAGCGATCGATCCTGGGTGGGATCCGGGCCTCCTTGGACGACCAGCGGGCCCGCGATGTCGGCCACGGTGTGCGGGCGGACGGGGAACGGCTTTACGGCCTGAGCGGACGGCAGAACATCCGCGCTGGCCGTCAGCTGAACGGTGTAGGGCACGTTCCAGTTCGTGGCATCGAAGCGGAGCGTGGCCGAGGCCAGCCAAATCGCCGCGTGGGGCGACGCCGTTGCGGTCAGTCCGGCGGACGGCGTGAGCGTGAGGACGTTGTCCGCAACTGCGGCCACCTTGTAGGCGGTTCCCGCAGCCGAGTCGTTGGACGAACCGGTGTCGGCGATGCGGATCAGCTGTCCCGGCGCGAAGCCCTCGCGCCGGAAGCTGCCCGGTCCCTGCCGGGTGATCGTCCCGTCGGCAGTGAAGATCATCGGCCCGGCCGAGAGCCGGTACAGCGATTCCAGCTGGATCCGGCTGTCCGTAACGACCTCCGTGCGTCCATCGGTCGCCAAGGCAACCGTGACGGACGGCGTAATGCCGGCCAAGGTCTGGAACCACAACACTTGTGGGGCGCGAGTCAATTGCACCGTGTAGCTGTCGCCGCTTCCGCCCTGGGTCACGCGTGTGCCGCCGTCGGTCTCGCGGACGACGACCCCGGCTGAGTCGTTGTCGTACACGTCGACCTGGATCGTGGCCCAATCCTCGGCCGAACCCAGTGCCGCACCGTTGATCGACAGACGATGGCCGATCGACCGCGTATCGGTCGGCTGGGCGACGGAGTCATCCGCTGCGGAAACCGACACGGTCTGCGGCGAGGCCCAGTTGGCGCTGGTGAACTGGAGTCGGGCGGGGCTGACAACCAGGCGCGGGTCGCGCTCCAAGTCGACCGTCACGACCTCGCCAGCCCCGGGCTGACGGGTCAGAGTCACGGTATAACTGTCGCCAAAACCGGCCTCCAACACCTGGGTGCCGTCGTCTTCCACGATGCTCAAGCCGATCGAATCGTTGTCAAGCACCCGCACGTCCAGGTCCGGCAACTCCATGCCTTCATAGCGTCCGTCCGCCGACCACAGGCCGTGGCTGATCGCGATCGTCCGGTCGCCTGCGACGGAATTCTCCACGCCCTTGACCCGAACGGTGCGGACGCGCGACGTGTCATCCCGGCGGAAGGCCAGGACTCCGGCCGGAGCGTACGTGAGTCCGCCGTCGACGGACACCAGGACGCCGCCCCCTCCAGCCCGCAACTGCTGGGTGCTGATCACCCCGGCTGCGACGGTCAAGAACAGGGTGGAAAAGTCGAGCGGCAAGGAGCCCAGTAGCTCGATCTCGTACGTATCGGTGACCGTCCCGTCTTCCGACACCCGCGTGTCCTCACCGCTGGGCCGAATGTCCAACCGCCGCTCGGCATCCTGCCCCAGCACGCTCACGTTCAGTCCGTCGCCGCGGGCGAACCAGTAGCCGAAGTCGGTCGTGGCCGATCGATGAACACTGTGGTTGACGACTCCGCCGCGTCCCAACGGGTCCTGGCTGAAGATCGTCTCCGTAACGTCGCCGCCGACGCTGATCGAGTCGCTGCCCAGACCTCCGGTGACGGTGGTTACCAGATCCTCGGACGTGGCCACCACGAACACTTCGTCATCCCCTTCCAGGCTATCCACTTCCAGGCCTTCAATATCCCGAAGCCGGAGGTTCAAGCCGGCCCCGAAGACCCCGTCGCCATCGATCACGAACGAGTCGGAGAAAGGAGTGCCGAGCACGACGACGCGGTCGAAGCCGTCGCCGCCGTCGATCCGGACTGGGGCGTTGATGGCGTACTGGATCAAATCGGCTCCACGGCCGCCGCTCAGCTCCGTGTGGGCTTGGACGTTACCCTGGCCCGGCAACAGGACGAAGGCCCGGATGATGAACTGGTCGTCGCCGTCCTCGCCTTCCAGACGCAGCGTGCCCGAGTTGTGGTACACGGAGAACACGTCGTCCTGGCCCCCGCCGAAGACGGTCGTCGAGTACGTGACGCCGTTGCTCAGGTAGCCGATGCCGGGCAGCGCACCGCTGGGCGAACCGGCCAGCGCGGCCGCGATGCGGGCGACGGCCGCCTCGTCCAACGCCTCGTTCGCCGGGTCGAACACCGGTCGGTCCAGCACGTCGCGGACGAGGCCGAGGACCACGGCCGAAGTCGCAAACGCCTCCGCGGCGGGCACGTTGGGGGCCGTGCGAGGTGTCGCGAAGATCTGGCCGATCTGGAACGAATCCCGCCCGTCCCCGCCGTCGAGGGTCGTGATCGCGCTGTTGTCGTCGGCGACGAACCGATCGTCCCCACGGAGACCTCGCACGATGAGGCGGCCGTTGATGTTCTTGTCGTAACGCACTAATTCGGCCTCGTTCCCGTGGATCCCCGCCACCAAGTCCTTGCGGAGCAGGAACAGGTCTCCCTGATAGCCGGAGGCCGGATCGGCCTCGCGGTCCGCGCCGTTGACAAACAGCAGGTCGGCGCCATCGTCCGGCGCCCCGGTGTCCCGGACGTTGATGACGGACGCCCCGGACCCGGCCAGGTACGCCACGTACTCGTCGCCACCACCTTCGCCATCCAGGTCCAGCGGCGCCGTGAGCCCGTTGACGCCGGACGCCGAGCCGTCGGCCAGCGCGTTGGCTCGCAGGATGTCGCTGCCACCCTGGCCCCAAATGCGCGTCGAACCGGCGATCGATCGGACGTTGATCGTGTCGTCAATCAGCCCGGCGCCCGCGGCTCCGCTGCCTGCGTACAACGACGTCGTGCCCCCATGCGTGCTGGCGATATCGAAGTTGTTGCCGCCGGTTCCGAGCCAGACATTCAGCTGCTCGAGATCGAAATAGTCGGCGCCCGCCGTCATGCCCAGCCCGCGGACCGTGTCGGACGTGAGCGCGCCAGCTGAATTCGCCGGCGATGCCGAGTCGTCCAGATTGGCTGTGTCGGAATCGTCGCCGCCGTCGAGCCGCAGCAGACCGGCCAGCGGGCTGAGAACCCCGACCTGCGAGACGGAAGGTGTCGGTACGTCGGGCGCCAGGTTCCCCAAGTTGAAGCGATCATCGCCGCTTTCTCCGCTGAGTTCGACCGTGCTGGACGCCTTCGCCCTCCGGACGTTCACGGTATCGTTTCCGGCGGCTCCGAGGACGATCAAGTGGCCCGTGGCGTCGAGGACGTCGACCAGGTCGTGGCCTGCCCCCGCGTCCAGTTTCGTCCGGCCGGCCTGGGTATCGTCTACGGTGAACGAGTCCGAGCCGAATCCGAGCTGAATCTGCAGGTCTTCCACGGTCCCGTACGCGATCCCCAGCGAACGGTTGACCGCCTCCTGATCCGAGCTGCCCATGCCCAAACCGGTCAGCCGGGAGGCGTTCAATGCGCCGCGATTGGCTGCCGCATCTCCCGTGTCGACGGCCCGCAGGGTGTCCAAGCCGCCCTCGCCTTCTACCGTCAGCAAGGCCTCGATGCGGTTCAACGTCGACGCAGCATCGTAGACTTCGACCAGGTCATCGCCTCCGCCGCCTTCGACGCGCACCGGCCCCTGAATCGACTGGATGCGAATCGCGTCGGCTCCGTCGCCGCCACGCAGCGTGGTCGGGCCGGTGTAGGTTGACTCGACGGTGAAGAGATCCGCGTCTCGCCCCAGCGTGATCGAGACCGACTCGATGCGCGCGAAATCCACGCCGCCGGCGAGCCCCAATCCGGAGATGCGTTGGAAGGTCGCCAGTTGTTGGACCGGGTCGGCCGCCGTGTGGTACGCCGGCTCGCCGCCTGCATACAACTTGGGCTCGCCGCCCAGGTAGAGCTTAAGTTCGCCGGCGGCATGGGTCACGATCGCGGCGGAACCATTGGCGTTGCGGACGAACACCGGCTCGCCGGCGCGGTGGGTCAACGGCCGGCCGAAGCGGTCCAGACGCGACGCCGCGGTATAGACGACCACCTTGCCATCCAAGCCCAGGACCGGCTGGAAGTTCTTGTCGACCACCGGCTCGCCAACCGCCACCTCTTCATCCCCGAAGTAGAACTTGGGTTCACCGCCCAGGTACCGGAGGGGATTGCCGACAGCGTCCCGAACCTGTTCGCGCGGCAGATGGAACTGGGGCTCGCCCGCCGCATGGACGAACGGGTTGCCGAAGATGTCCAGGACCACCCGGCCCTCGTCGTCCAAGACAGGCTCGCCGCCCAGGTACACGACCGCATCTCCCGCCGCCTGGTTGCGCAACTGGTCCGTCAGCAAGTCGCGTTGCCGATTGGCGGTGATGGTCAGCGGTGGATCGACCAGCGTCGCGTCGTACTGGACGGTGACGGGATGCAAGACGGGCAGGCCCCGGGCGTCGAACGTATCGACCGGACGCTGGTACTGGTCCAGTAGTCCACGGACGGAACTTACGGCATCGGCCACCACGGTCAGGCTGTCGGAGCCGCCCGTGGCGTCGTTGCGGTTGACGTGAGGACGAGTGAGCGCCGCGGCTCGCATCCGGTTGACCGGAATGCGGGACGGCTCACTGCGGAAGAGCAGCGTGCTGCCTGGCCCGTACTGCACGATCGGCTCGTCGGCCTTGAGTCCGTCCGGCGCGAGCCACAGGAGTGCACCGGATCCGTCGGGGCTGGAGACAAAGGACTTGCGCGGGCCGGGAGTGACCGTCGTGACTGTGACCTGGCCCTCGAAGCCGGACTCCGGGCTGACGATCAACTGGGGTACGTCGCGACCGGCGTACCGTCCCTGGTAGGTGATTCGGTACGTGGCACTCAATTCGCTGTTGCCCGACCGTGAGATCTCGGTGACAGCGAAGTCGTCCGCATCGAGATTGGCCAGGTTGGCCAGTTGCGTGGCGATCATGTCGCGGGAAGCGTTGAAGGCGATCAACACCGAATCGGCCGGCGCCGCGCCCCAGGCGATGCGGTAATTGCCCTGCGAGGCCCGAAGCAGGCTGAGTTCCTGGACCTCGGCGGTCGCAACATCCAGCACTTTGTAGGGCGAACCGGAGGCGGGCGAGACGAGATAGACGGGCCGAGGCGTCTCAGCGGGCTGACGGATCAGGGACGGAGTCCCCGTGGGGACGAGCACCTTGCGGCCGCCGGCGTCGAGCCAGACCAGACCACCGTTGCCGTTGGCCGCGATGGCCGGTACAGCGGTGACGCTTGTCGTGCGGTCGCCGTTGTCGGCGAGGTACAGGAGTTGGCCTGCGGCGTTGCGTTCCTGAACGCCGCGCTCTTGCGCAATGGTCAGGATCGAGGGCATGCCGGTGTCGGAGAACGTGCGGTGGCCTTCGACCGTGCGATAGACTGGCTGGCCGCCGCCGTCCCGCTGGAGTTGGATGGCGGGCAGCCCGGTAACCGCCCGGTCCGTCGTCGTCCCGCCGGAGCCGTCAAGCCACAACAGCCGGCCTTGGGCATCCAGCGCCTGCACCCCTCGCTCCTGGACGCCGTACTCCTGGTGCCCGCGCTCCTGGATGAAGTCCTCGATGATCGTGCCGTTGGCCGGATCGAGATCGGCCACCCAGACGCCGAGGGTGTTGTCCGGCCGCACGAAAACCAGGCGGGCCCGTTCCTCGTGGGCGTAGGATACGGTACGGCCCGAACTGTCGACGAATGTGCCGTCGGCATCGCCGCTGCGGATGTAGACAAACGGCGCCGTATCGACGATGAACTGATGAACCGTCGGATCGAAGGGAACCCGGCTTGACGCCTCGTCGAAATGCCCGTCGCCGTCGAACGTCAGCCGGCCGATCAGGGCCGAGAGATCTGCCGCATCGCTTTCAACCTGCACGGTGTCATCGCCCGCTCCGCCCAGGACATCCGCCGTTCCCCCCAGGGCTCGGACGGTGATCCGGTCGTTTCCTGCCCCGCCGTTCACCGTTGTCTGACCGGCGTGCGTGGCCTCCATCGAGAACTGGTCGGCGCCGCCGGTGAGATAGAGTTCCATCGTCTCCAGATTGGAATACTCGATGCCGTCGTAGGGCGTCCCATCCAGGGCCGTGCCTTGGCCCATGCCCAGCCCCTGGATCGCCAGGTAGGTCCGCGTCAACGGCTGGGGCGGCGTCGAGGGATTATTGTCGTGATCGCCCAACTTGGGCCGGTAAACATTCTGGTCGCCGACGAAGAATCCGTCGGCTCGCAGCGGGTTACCCGAGGCGCTCAACCG
>CAIYOB010000397.1 GCA_903927685.1 uncultured Planctomycetaceae bacterium | reverse complement strand
TCGTCGATCTCCTGGTTCTCAAAGTCGAATTCGGCGTCATCCTCCGGCGCGGGCTTCGGGGGAGCCGGCGGCCGCAGCGAGACTTTGCGGCTCTTTTTGGCAGCGGCGGGCGTTGGCACAACTGCGGCGGCGTCGCCGCCGGAGCCGCGCATCCGCTCCCAATCGTCCAAGCTGATCAGCACTTCGCGGGCTTGGGAGCCGGCGTACGGTCCGACGATTCCGTCTTCGGCCATGAAGTCGATCAAGCGGGCGGCGCGGCCATAGCCGACGCCCATCGCACGCTGCAGCAGCGAGACGCTGCCGCGTCCCTCGCGGACCACCATGTCCACGGCGGTCTCGTACAATTCGTCGCGTTTCTTGAGCTCGCCGGGCGCGCCTTCGGTCTTGTTCTCGACCTGCAGGTTGACCAGTTCGTGGACGAAATCGGGCTCGGTCGTGCTCACGAAGTCGACCACGCGGGCGATTTCCTCGTCGTCCAGGTACGTTCCCTGGCCGCGGAGCAGGGTGCTGGTGCCGGGCCACAGGAACAGCATGTCGCCGTTACCCAGCAGTTTTTCCGCTCCCATCTCGTCCAGCACCACACGGCTGTCCGTGCGGCTGGCCACCTGGAACGAGATCCGAGCCGGCAGGTTGGACTTGATCAACCCCGTGATCACGTCCACGGTCGGCTTCTGCGTCGCCAGGATCAGGTGGATGCCGACCGCTCGGCTCTTCTGGGCCAAGCGGATGATGTGCTGCTCGACCTCTTTCCCCGCGGTCATCATCATGTCGGCGATCTCGTCCGCCACGATCACGATGAAGGGCAGATGCAACGGAATCGACGCCCGTTCCTCGTCCGTTTCCGGGTTCAAACGGCTCATCAATTCCTCTTCGTCCAGCTGGTTATAGCTGGAGATATGCCGCACGCCGGCGCGGGCCAGCAGCGAGTAACGTTCCTCCATCTTGTCGACCGCCCACGCCAGGATCGCTTCGGCCTTGCGCATATCGGTGACCACGGGGTGCATCAAGTGCGGCAGTCGCCCGTACCCGCTCAATTCCACCATCTTCGGGTCGATCATCAGCATCCGCACTTCGTCCGGCCGCCGCGTCATCAGGATCGACGTGATGATCGCGTTCAGACAGACGCTTTTCCCCGTCCCCGTGCGGCCGGCGATCAGCAAGTGGGGCAGCGACGACAGGTCGACCAGCAGCGGGCTGCCGGAGACGTCTTTGCCCAGGAACAACGGCACGCGCATCTTGCGGACCTTGGCTCCGCCCTCTTCGATCACCTCGCGCAGCCGCACGACTTGCCGCCGCTCGTTGGGCACTTCGATCCCCACCGTGTTCTTGCCGGGAATCGGGGCCACAATCCGGACGCTGGGCACGCGCAGCGCGATGGCCAAGTCGTCGGCCAGCGCGGTGACTTTGGACAGCCGCAGGCCGGCCTCCAATTCGACTTCGTACTGGGCCACGACCGGTCCCGTCTCGATCTCGACGACTTTGACTTTCAAGCCGAAATCGGCGAACGTCTTTTCCAGCACCTTGGCTTTGCGGCGGACCTCTTTCTCCTGGTCGTCAAAGTTGAAATCCTCGGTGGGCAGCAGCAGGTCCAGACTCGGCAGCACGTAATCCAGGTGCTCGCGCCCCCGGCTGGCCTCTTCCAGGCACTGCATGACGGCCTCGCGGGCGTTGCGATCCGTCGGCTTGCGGATCCGTAGATCGCTGCCGGGCGCCTCGTCGTCGCCGGTCTCCGCCGCCTCCGGTTCGGTCGAGTCATTCAGCGCCGGCGGGCGTTTCTCCTTGCGTTTGGTGGCGTCCTCATCGTCCTGCAACGCCGCGACCGCCTGGTCCAGGACGCTCAGTTCGTCAGCCGCGATATCCCCCGTCGCCCGAGTGCGGAACTTGACCGAGACCACCTCGTCGTCCTCGTCCAGGACTTCATCCTCGACCTCCTCCTGTTCTTCCTCGTCTTTCTGCACACGGGCTTTCGCCGCCTTGGTGCCGCGCCGCGCCGGCAGCAACTTGGCGGCGCGAACCGGACCGATCAGGGCGACCGACAGGAGCATGACCAGGATGCGGAGCAAGACATAGTCGGTGCACAGCAGCAAACCGCCGCCAAACAGACTGGCAGCCAGGATCAGGCTGCCCGTGGTGGCAAAGTGGGCTTGCAGCAACGCCTTGACCATCGCCCCCACATAGCCGGCCGAACCGATCACCGGGCCCGGAGACAGACCCGGCGTCAAAATCGCTACGATTGCCGCCAGCCCTGCGAGCGATGCCACCCAACCGATCGCCCGCACCAGCGGCGTGTCGATTTCGCGGCGGCGCAACAGGTGGTAGTCCAGCACGGCGACGGAGATCAGCAGATAATAGGCACAGATGCCGAACGCCGTGAACAGCAGATCGGCGGCGGACGCGCCCCAGTGCCCGCAGCCGTTGGCCGTGGCCTCGTTCTGCGGATAGGCGACGATGTCCGGCGCGTAGAACCGGCTCAACGGCGCCGGAGGCTCGCCGACCGGGTCCGCCGGATCATAAGTGAACAGCGAAATGCCCACGAAGACCGTGACGACCAACAGGCCCAGGGCAAATAAATCGGCAGCCAGGTTTCGATTCTCAAACATGGACACGACCTGTTGCTGTTCCAGCAATTCGGTACCGCCTCGTTCACCGGTTTGTGGCTCCGCCGCCGCGTCATCCCCTCGGGCCCACCGTGGCCGCCAGTTCGTCTCAGCCGATTCGGGATACGCCGCCTGTGCTCCGGATCCGACGACTTGACTGGGCGTCGGCTGTCCAGGGGCGAGTCCGTGCCCTCCGACTCTCCTCTCATCTGGCTTATCTATTCGTCAAGCTTTCCGCAGTCTCGCCAGTCTGCAGGCGGCTAGCGCTCAGGTTTGCCTGGAGTTTGCGATGCGAAACATCGTTCCGCTGGGCACAAAACGCAAGACCGAAACGACCGCCTGCCCCGGCCGCGTGCGAGCCCGCGCAAGCCTCCTTTCGCGCACGCATCGGCGGCACACTCCGCAGGATGCGACCCCAGCCCCCGACGCGTGGAAACGAGACCAGCCGCGCGAAATTCTACACGGGGACTCGCAGCAAGCTTTGCGGCATCCATGTATGCTGCGAAAATTGTTGCCCCACGGGTGCGGTTGTTCGGACTAGCGAAACCGCATTGCGTCGGCCCCGCGGTTCGGAGGCCCGGCACCGGTTCGCTAGGCAACGAAAACCGGCTTCGACTTCACTGCGCGTAGCGACTGGGCTGAGAACGGCGGGCGCCCTCCAAATCTCCCTTGTCCCTCCGGCATATCTGGCATCAGGCCCAGGCGATCGCCTACAATGTGCCCCGCAAAGCCCCTTTTGTCCGAGCGGCGGGCGACTCAACGACCTTTCGACCTCTTGACCCTTCGACCCAGCGACTTGTCACATGGCCCTGCAGCAACTGACCGACGAACAAATCCACAGTTGGACCCTGGAAGAAAAGGACCGCTGGTGGCTGGCGAATGTCTTCCGCGGCGACATGCCTCAGTTGACGGCCCGCGCGGCGGTGACCGGGATGCTGTTGGGCGGGATCTTGTCGCTGACGAATCTCTATGTCGGGGCCAAGACCGGCTGGACGCTGGGCATCGGCATCACTTCGGTGATTCTCGCCTTTGGGATGTTCAAAATCCTGTCCGGGCTGGGGATGGCTCGCGAGTTCACGGTCCTGGAAAACAACTGTATGCAGTCGATTGCGACGGCCGCCGGCTACATGACCGGGCCGCTGATTTCGTCGCTGGCGGCGTACATGATGGTGACCAACACGGTCATACCGATGCTGACGACGATCGTCTGGATCACATCGCTGTCGCTACTGGGCGTGCTGTTTGCCTTTCCGCTGAAACGCCGGTTCATCAACGACGAGCAGCATCCGTTCCCGGAAGGTCGAGCGGCCGGGATCGTGATGGACGCGTTGCACAGCGGCGATCCGGGCGAAGGCTTGTTCAAGGCCAAGATCCTGACGGCCGCGGCGGCGCTCTCGGCGGCGCTCAAGCTGCTGACCAGCCATGATCTGCTGATGCGGCTCAAGGTGGGCTTTCTGGCGGTTCCGGAGTTCCTGGACGGCTGGATCTATCGTTTCTGGTCGCCTCGGATTGCCGGCACGGAACTGCGGGAACTGACCGTACGCCCCGACACCGACATCGTCATGTTTGGGGCCGGCGGCCTGATGGGGATCCGCACGGGCGTGTCGCTGCTGGTCGGCGCGATCATCAACTACTGCATCCTGGCCCCGTGGATGATCCAGCGCGGGGACATCGAAGGCCAGGTCGTGAACGACGTCGTGCACTACGGCTTCCGCCGGATCACGATCTGGGGTCTGTGGGGCGGAGTCGCCATGATGACCACGGCCTCGCTGTACGCTTTTTTCGCCCGACCGCAGATCCTGGTCAGCGCCTTTCGCGGCCTGATCCGCCGCCGGCGGGCGGAGGAGTCCAGCGACGTGCTGAAGGACATCGAATTGCCGCTGCGGGTGTTCGTCATCGGGATCCCGATTGTGGGCGCGGTCGTCGTCGTGCTGGCCCGCTGGTTCTTTGGCGTCGCCGTCTGGCAGGGGATTATCGCAATTCCGCTGATCTTTGTGTTCACCCTGATCGCGGTCAATTCGACCGCCCTGACCTCGATCACGCCGCTGAGTGCGTTGGGCAAGCTGACTCAACTGACCTACGGCGTGTTGGCCCCCCGCAACATCACGACGAACATTGCGACGGCGTCGATCACCGCCGAGGTGGCCAGCAATGCGTCCAATCTGCTGATGGACATCAAGCCCGG
>CAIYOB010000396.1 GCA_903927685.1 uncultured Planctomycetaceae bacterium | reverse complement strand
TTCGGCCCGCTCCCGTTGCGCGTACGCCTCGGCAATCCGTTCCCGAGCCAACGCTACCTGCGGATTTTGACCGTCGACCAGCGACAGCAGGGTCGCTAAATCCAGGGCCTGGGCGACGGGGTCCGCAGGATCGGTTCCACCGGCGGCCGGGCTGTCGTGGGGCGGTTGGGGATCGAACGTGTGTGCCGCCAGTCGGCCGGCGGTTTGGGGCGCCGGCGAGTCGCCGGTGGACGAAGCGGACGGCATCCAATCGCAGCCGCGTGGTTCGCCGGCCGCACTTTCGAGCCGCGAGCCGGCCGCCCGGCAACCGGCGACCGCCACGATCAGCCCCAGGCTCAGCGCCCAGCGTAGCCGTCGGATTCGCATCGTCCCAGTCATACCAGGCATTCCTTCGTCGTGACCCACAAAACCGTACTTGTCCCTATCTTCGGCCGGTCTGTTACGAAACCATCGGTACCGACGGAACGGTCGCTACGATACGCACTCATCCCGGACTGGTCGCGCCGGGAATAGCGTTCGAGACGACTGGAATGACTTTGCGGATCAGGTGGGATTTGCCGGCGCTACTTGGCCGCAGGTTCCGCAACCGCTTCCACAGTCTGGCCTGCGCGAAAGCCGCCCACGTTGGCGGTGATGAGCCGTTCGGAACCGGTCAGGCCGGACAGGATCTCGACCTCCGTGCCGACTTGGATGCCCAACTGGACGGGCAACGGGACGACCTTGCCTTCCTGGTCGACGGTCAGGCAGAACGTCTGCTTGTCTTGCGTCAGGACCGCCGCGCGTGGCAAGGCCAGCACTTCCTTGCGGTTAGCCACTTCCAGTTCCGCCTGAAGGTACGTGCCCGGTCTGAGCGTTCCCTCGGGATTGGCGATGTCGATCTCGATCCGCAGCGTCCGGTTGCCGGGGTCCAGCGATTGGCTGGTGCGGGTCACCTGGCCGGTGAAACCGGCGCCGGGCAGCGCTGGCACGCGGAACGCCGCGGGGCTGCCGGGGCGGATCAGCAGGGCATCGCTTTCCGGAACCTGGACGACCACCCGCACCGGATCGATGCGGCTGACCACCAGCAGCGGTTCGGTCCCGCCGACGCGCACCAGATGACCGGGATGGACGTGCCGCGCGGTCACGACGCCGTCGAAGGGGGCGCGCAGCACGGCAAAGGCGAGCATGGTCTCGGTGCGTGCCGCTTCGGCCAGCGCGACCTCGACTTCGGCCTGCGAGGCGGCCAAGTCAGCTTCGGCCTGTTGGATCGCCGCTGCCGCTTCGCCGCGGCGCGCCCGGGCCGATTGCACCTTGGCTTGCGCCTGCCGCAGGGCCGCTTCGGCCGCCTGCAACTGACTGCCGGTTTCGTCGGCCACTTTCTGCGTGACCGCGGCGGCCGCGGCCAATTGGACGATGCGGTCGTTCTCGGATTTCCACTTCGCCACCAGTGCGGCCTGGGCCTCGACGGCGAACTCGGCCTCGGCCGCCTCCGAATCGGCGGAGGCCAGGCCGGCTTTAGCCAGTTGGATCGCCGCTTCCGCTTGGGCCACCACGGCCCGCGCTTTGGTGACGGTGGCCGTGCGCTGAGCCCGTTCACGTTCGAGTTCCGGTACGTCCAGTTCCAGCAGCAGATCGCCCTCGTCGGCGGGCCGTTCGCCGTCGGCCGCCCAGGGACCGCGGACGGGATCGCCGATGTCGACGGCGACCCGGCGGACATAGCCGGTCACTTTGGCCTGCAGCGGCGCCGTCTCATAGGCTTCGACCTGCCCCGGGACTTCGATCTTCCGGACCAGCGTCTTACGTTCCGCCGGGCGAACCACGACTCGGACCGGCGGCGGCGCGCCCGACGCAGTCGCCGGAGAACTGGCGGCATCGGCCGCCGGGCGAGCCTGGCAACCGGCGACGGCGACGGCGAGCAGGCCAAGGCAGTACCCGGGGCAAATTCGCGCTGGTTGCAAGAACGACATACTCGATTTCCTGGTAAGCTCGGTGTGGAAAGAATCACTCGTCGCTCGGCCGCGCCGGCTGCGTGCCGTCGTACCGCGGACTGGTCGGATCGTCGGGGTCCAGCGACGCCGAATCGCGTCCCGTCCGGCCTTGAACCAAGGCAAATACGGCCGGCAGCACCAACAGCGTCGCGGCCGTCGCGGCGACCAGCCCGCCGATCACGGCCCGACCCAACGGCGCGATCTGGGGACCGGTCTCGCCCAGCCCCAGGGCCAGCGGGATCATCCCGGCGGTCATCGCGGCGCTGGTCATCAGAATCGGCCGCAACCGCCCGCCGGCGCCGCGGACGGCTGCCTCCCGGCTGGCCAGTCCCCCCTGCCGCTCGTGCTCCGCGAACGTGACCAGCAAGATCCCGTTGGCCATCGCCACGCCCAGGGCCATGATGGTCCCGATGAACGACTGGATGTTCAAGGTCGTGCCCGTCGCCAGCAGGAACAGGACGACGCCCGCCAGCACGGCCGGAGCCGCGGTGACCGTCACCAGGGCTAACCGCCAGGACTGGAAGTTCGCCGTCAGCAACAGCACGATCACGATCAGCGCCAGGACCAGGCCGCTGGTCAGACCGCCCATGATCTGCCGCAGCGGGGGGATCTGCCCGCGGACTTCCACCGTCACGCCGGCCGGCTTGTCGCCGCGCGCTTCCAACCGATCCAGGCCGGCTTGCACGTCCCGCGACACCCGGCCCAAGTCCGCGCCGGAGACGTTGGCCGTCAACGACAGTTCACGTTTCATGTTGTACCGGTCGTATTGGCCCGGCATCGTGCCCTGTTGGATCTGGGCGACGTCCCGCAACAGCAGCGGGCTGCCTGCGCCGTCGGAAACCGGAATCGCCCCCAGGTCGTCGATGCTGGTCAGCCACGGCTGCGGGATCTCCAGTTGGACCTGATAGCCGATTCCGGTCTTGGGATCGGGCCAGTAGTTGGGCATGACAAATCGCGTCGAGGACGTGGCGGCCACGACGGAGCGGGCCACTTCGGCCATGCTCGCGCCGCCCAAGCCGGCCCGCTCGCGGTCCACCTGCACGTCGACCGTGGGGTAGTCCAGCGACTGGGCGAATTGGATGTCCCGCAGGTAAGGCAGCGCGGCCAGCTCCTGCTGCACCTTCGCCAAGTAGCCGCGGTTCTCCGGCAAGTTCGCTCCCCGCGCGGCGATCTCGACGGGCGTCGCCGAGCCGAAGCTCATCACTTCGCTGATGATGTCCGCCGGCTCGAAGGAAAACCGCACGTCGGGAAAGCGGCGGGCCAGTTCGCCGCGGAGCGTCTCTTTCATGCTCTCCGTGCGCACGCCGGCGCCGGAGCGGAGGGCGATCCGCAATAGCGCCTCCTCCGGCCCACGCGTCCATTGATACACGCCGTTGATGGGAAAGCTGGCCGGGATCGTGCCCACGTAGCCCAGGGTCAACGCGATCTTCTCCTGGCCCACCACCTGAGCGATCGAATCCAGGACCTGCAGGGCGAGTTCTTCGGTACGGCCGAAATGCGTGCCATCGGGCGCCCGCATCCGCAAGCGGAATTCGCCCGCATCGTACGTCGGGAAGATCTCGACCCCCAGCCGCTGGCCGCCGAACCAGACCACCGCCCCGCAAACCGTCAGGTACGCCGCCAAGACCGCCCATCGGAGCCGCACCGAGACTGCGGTCAACGAGTCGAAACGCCGGCGGAACCAATCGAATAATCCGGGACGGTGTTCGCCGTGCGCCGCGTGCCGCTTCATCAGCCAGGTCGCCAGCACGGGCACAGACGTGCTGGACAAGACGTACGAGGCGATCATGGAAAAGCCCACCGCCAGCGATAGGGGCACGAACAACTCGCGGGCCGCCCCGCGCATGAAGAACGACGGCACGAACACCGCCAGGATGCACAGCATGGCCAGCAGCCGCGGCACCGCCGTGACGCGATTCCCCTCGCGGACCGCCCGCGCCACGGAGCCGTGCTTGCCCAACTGGACGTGGATGTTCTCGATCTCGACCGTCGTCTCGTCGACCAGGATGCCGACCGCCAAAGCCAGGCCGCCCAGCGTCATCAGGTTGATCGTATGCCCGCCGACCCACAGGCCAACCACGGCCGCCATCAGGGCCAGCGGGATGTTGATCACCACGATCAGCGCGCTGCGCAAATCGCGGAGGAAGACCAGCACCATCAAGCCCGTCATCAACGCCCCCAAGGCGCCTTCGTTGAACAGACTCTTTACGGCCCGCGTCACGTACGGCGACTGGTCGAACTCGAAACTGACGCGAATATCGT
>CAIYOB010000395.1 GCA_903927685.1 uncultured Planctomycetaceae bacterium | reverse complement strand
GGCCACGGTCCGCCGCCCGGAGGAATTGGCGCCGCACAACGCGGACATCCAGCGCGCGGAGGCTGTGCTGTTCTATGCCGGTGGCGACGGCGGCGGCAACTTGATGGCCAACGTGAACCACATCGATGGCCTGGGCAAGCACGTGATCTTCTTCGTGCGGCACCGCAACGGGCCGCTCTACTACTGGTACGAAGGAGCCATGGCCCGCTTCTTGCACCAGCACACCGACCAACTGGCGACCAAATCGGTCGGCTACGAAGACGTCGTCGTCGACCGCCTGGACGAAGTCCTCTGGCGGCTGCGGGCGCTATGCGGACTGCACAATACGCTCGGCAGCCGCATCCTGGCCGTCGGCGGACCCGGCGGCTGGGCTCAACCCCGGGGCGTCATCCCCGAACTGGCCCGCCAACGCTGGCAGCTGGACATCCAGACGGTCGCCTACGACGAACTGGACGGCCTGATCCGCGCGGCGCGCGATGACCAGCACGCCGTCGAGCAGGCATGCCAGCGTGCCGAAGCGTATCTGCAAGGCCCGGGCACGACGCTGGAAACCGAGCGGCAGTTTGTGGATCAGGCTTTCCTGCTGGAGCAGGTCTTCCGGCAACTGTTGGCCCGGGCCGACTGCCGTGCGCTCACGATCAACTCGTGCATGGGCACGATCATGCCGAAAGCCGAAACCACCGCGTGCTTGGCGCTCAGCCTGCTGAACGACGCCGGCTACCTGGCCTTCTGCGAGTCCGATTTCGTGGTCATCCCTGCGGGGATTCTGCTGGCCAATATCTCGGGCCGGCCGGTGTTCCTGAACGACCCCACGTACCCGCACGAAGGCCTGATCACGCTGGCGCACTGTACGGCCCCGCGGCGAATGGACGGCGAGAGCTTGGCCCCGGCGCGAATCATGACGCATTTCGAGTCGGACTACGGCGCGGCGCCCAAGGTCGAGATGCCGCTCGGCCAAACGCTCACCAACATCATCCCGGATTTCCAGGCCGAGCGTTGGACGGGCTTGCGGGGCAAGGTCGAAGCCTGTCCGCTGCTGCCCATCTGCCGTTCGCAAATCGACATCCGCTACGAGTGTCCGGATGACGTCCTCGCCCGCCACATGCCCGGTTTCCACTGGATGACCGGCTATGGCGATCAGCTGCGCGAAATCGGCTACGCGTTGAAGAAGGTCTCCATCGGCTGGGATTGCCTGGGATAACGGCTCGAGCCGCGGTCTACCGGTCGGAACTCGCCCGGCGCACCCGCCTCGCACGCGTTCCCAAGGGAGCATCGACATGGGTTCACGACTCGCTGCCTGCCTTGCCTTATTTGCCGCTGCGATCATGGCCGTTTCCGGGACCGCCGCCGAGCATTCGGCTCCGGTCCTGAATCTGAACGCCGCCCACAAGGGCAGCGTCGCGATTGACACGGCGCTGCTCAACCTGGTGCCGCAGCCGGATTCGGTCCAGGCCTTTTTCGCCGCCGCGCGGCAGGCGTTCGAGGCTCAACCGAACGCCTGCTTTGCGGACCTGCCGGCGATCGGCAAGGCGGCTGACGAACACGGGATCGCGCTCCTCGGCGGGCCCCTGCTGGGCGCATTGTCCCAGGAAGGCGCCCGGGTTTGGGTGCGGACCGTCAAGCCGGCGCAGGTCAGCGTCGTGCTGCAGGCCGGCGGCGAGGAACGCCGCTTTGGACCGATCGCCAGCACGGCCGACAGCGACCTGACAGCCGTCGTGCCGGTAGCCGGACTGGCGCCGGCGACGCGCTATCCCTACCGCGTGCTGGTCGACAGCCAACCGATCCCGATGCCGCCGGGCGCCGCCATTACCACGGCCCCCGCCCCGGGCGCGGCGACCAGGATGACCATCGCCTTCGGCGCCGACTTCCACAAAACCGGCCTGTGGAACCAGGCTTTGCTGGACCGCATCCGGACGCGGGGGAATTCCGCGTTGCTCCTGCTGGGAGACAGCGCCGTGGACGACCGCGACAATCGCGTCGGCCTGCACCGTGCGGATTACCTGCTCCGCGAATTCTCGCCGGCCTGGCGACAGTTGGCGGCCACGCTGCCGGTGTATGCGGCCTGGGATGACCACGACTACTTCAACAACGACCGGTCCGGCATCCCGCCCCAATTCACCGACGGCGACCGCGCGGCGGTGCGAAAAGTCTGGACGCAGTGCTGGAACAATCCCGCGTACGGCTTCGAGGACCGCGGCCTGGGGATCTTCTTTCGTACCCGGCTGGGCCCCTGCGATCTGATCATGCTCGATACCCGCTCCCGCCGCACCCAGCGCGGCCAGGAGGATTGCTTTCTGGGCGTCGAGCAGATGCGCTGGCTGGAGCGGGAACTGACCGCTTGCACCGGGCCGTTCATCATCCTGACCGGCGGCACGATGTGGAGCGACTACGTCTCGGCCGGCAAGGATTCCTGGGGCGTGTGGGATCCGCCGGGCCGCGAGCGGATCTTCTCGCTGCTCGAGGAGAAACGCCTCGGCGGAGTGCTCCTGCTGTCCGGAGACCGCCACGGCGCCCGGGTGATACGCATCCCACGGCCGTCGGGGTTCACGTTCTGGGAGTTCGAACTGGGCAGCCTGGGCGCGCACCCCGGGCCGGCGGCCATCGGCCAAGCTCCGGAACAGCAACCCCTCGGCATAGTCGGCCAGACGCTGTTTGGCGAATGCACGTTCGACACGACCACCGCTGACCCGACGGCCACGCTTCGCGTCGTCGACCCGGAAGGCCACACACGCTACCAGGTCACGCTAACCCGCAGCCAACTGACGCCGGACACCGACGAACGTCGCGCAGCCGATCCCCCGTAGCAACGCTCACGAAATAACTCCCTCGCCCCGGTACTCCGGGGAGGGTTGGGGTGAGGGGCAAAAAGGGAAACGGGGAACTTATTTCGTGAGCGTTGCTAAGGGCAATCCTGGGCGTCGCGCCTGGCTCGAAGACGCTCCCGCGTGAGCGTCACCGCAACATGGATGCCGATTGACGAACTCCGCTCAGGTCTTGTCGGTTACAGGAAACCAAGAAGCGAACGACGGGCCGACGCAACGTCCACCGCCAATTCGCCGAGCACTTCCTCCAGAGGGTCAAGCGGCGACGTCAGGTCACGCCAGAGGGCGTCACACCTGGAGATCACCGCCAAGCTTCCATCCACCGCCGTCCAGGTGTAGCCGCCCGCCCGCGAGTCCACGGGCTCGATGTCGAGACGACCGCGAACCGCTCGCTCCGCGAGCAGAATCGCGTCTGGGCCAGACGCGGCTACCTGGTCGGCGACGTAGAACCGCAGCCGCGCAATCTCCCGCAACCCCGGCGCCAACGGCTGTCCGCCGGCGCCGACCAGCCCGACGCGCAGCTGGCCCGCCGCCACCAGCGTTGCTGACACGCCCCAACCTGCCGCCGTATCCGCCCCCAGCGACACGCCGGACGGCACGTCGATCGTCAGCGCCCCCGGATCGAAGAACAAGTCAAAATCAATCCCGCCCACGTTCGTCGCCGCGGGCTCGATGGCCAACCTTACCGGCACCGTCACCCAGCCGCCCGCCGGCGCGGGAATCGCGGCGTCGATTCGGAACTGCGGATCGACGCCGCCGCTGGCGGGCGTGACGCCGATGTGCGGGTTGTCGGGCACAAACGGCTCGACCAGCCCCAAACCTTCCTGCACGATCAAGAACGCATCGGCCGCCGACAGAATGCCCGAGCCGTCCACATCACCTACGACCCGCGGGTCGGTCCAAGCGTGCGCCGCGAATCCGCTGGCCAGTTCCAACGCTGTTTGCACGACCAGAAAAGCGTCGGCGGCAGCATGGACCCCGCTCCCGTCCGTATCGCCCAGGTACACCGCCTTGTGCACCGCCACGTCGCCCAACGCGGCGCGTGCCCCGCCG
>CAIYOB010000394.1 GCA_903927685.1 uncultured Planctomycetaceae bacterium | reverse complement strand
GGACCAGGCGCCTGCCCGGACCGCTTCCTGCATCCAGACGGCGCCGCGTCCCAGTGCGGGTCCCAGTTGGTCCAGCAGCTGCGGCTCGACAAACCACAGGTTCGATTGCGACTGGCCGGGCGGCTGCAGGAAGCCCTTGGCCTTGCGCGTGTTGAGGAACTCGGACTTGGCGGCGTCGTCACAGCCGAGCACCAGCCGGTTCTGCCAGCGGCAGAAATCGCCGATCACTTTCAGGTACGTCGAACGCGGGCGGATACCGGCGGCGTGCGCGGCAGTGAAAGTCTGGGGAAACCGCCAGAACGTCCCGTGCATGGTCATCAGCAGATCGTCTTCGCCGATGTCGCGGATCCGCGGCCATTCCGTGTTCCAACCGTGGGCTCCGTCGTAGGTGTGAGCCGCTTTGGGCAGCCGGAACAGGTGCCACTGGCCGCCGTCCAGGACCATCAGCAGCAGCGAGCGGTGATCCCAGCCGATGCTCCAGATCGGGTCCGTCTCCGGATGCTCGTTGCCGTAGATTCCGCCCGGACCGGTCACGTCGGTGAACTGGTTCCGGCGCACGACGTCCCAGTTTTTGCCGTCCCACTGGGCCAGGCATCCCGAGGGCACGTCGGGCCGCCGGCGAGCCTCGGCGGACGCTTCGCCGTTGTTCGCGTAGACCACGCGGCCTTGCCCCGAATAGGCGCCTTTGCCGTGGTAGCCGGGCAGCAGCGGCCCCGCGAGCCCCTGCGGATGGCGATTGGCGTCCGGATACAACTCGGTGACCGCCAGCGAATGCACATCGACCTCGTAGAACCCTTCCTCCATCGTCGCGTAGTAGATCTTGTTCGCCGGATCCGTCAGATGACGCATGGTCGCCGTGAGACGGCCGTACATGGCCTTGGAGGGGATCGCCCGCACGTTCCGCTGGGCATCGATCGCGTAGGGTCCGATGAACAACTGGCCCGACTCGCGGTGGATCATCCGGTTGGCCGGCGTGCCGCCGATGCTCTCGGGCCGCACGGTGACCGTCAAGGCGTTATCGATTTCGTACAGCTTGTCCGACGATCCGGCGGGCAAGTGCGGCCCGTAGGTGATCACCCACAGCCGGTCCGCCCACGGTACCACCGCTCCCGTCCCGCACTCGCCCTGCTCGTTGAAATAGGCCAAGTGTGGATAGATGCCGGAGAACTGGGGCTGTGGCTTCGCAGCCGGCTGCGACTCGGCCGCCTGCAGGAATCCCAGCAAGCCGAGTAGCACCAAGCCGACTGGAAAGAACAGTTCGCGAAATGCCATGTGATGTCTCCCGCGTGACGTGTCTGGGGATCAAGATCAGCGTGCAGCCGGTCGAGTCGGCCAGCGTATTCGTTTACCGCAGGGCGAACAAGGCCCGCACCGAGCTTGAGCCGCGCCCGGCTGGCAGACGGCACGGCGGATATCTACCGGGGAGTTCGCGTCCCGGGCAGCCTGCAGACCACGCGCGGAACTCCCCCGCGGAAAAACTGAATTCCGAGTCCGCAAAACGCCGAATCTATGGAGGTTTCCAGCCCAAGACAGGGGTCTGGCGGAGATTCGGCTGGTTCCTCGTGCGGAATTTGCGGAAAAGTTCTTGCTTCCCAACAAGCAACCTACCCTTGCAACGCGGGACGGCATCAATATAATCCGCTTGTAATGGAGCGAGGGACGCGAGGTTCTACCTCCAGAAAAATTCGGTAGACTGTGCCAAAGTGCGGGTGTAGCTCAGTTGGCAGAGCACAACGTTGCCAACGTTGTTGTCGTGGGTTCGATTCCCATCACCCGCTCTTTTTTTACTTTTCCCCCTGATTTTTTGGGAATCCGGTAAAGCAACTCATGAATACGCCGGCCACAGACAATGATGAACTGCAGGATGTAGAATCTGTCGGGACGGAAGCGGGACAGGAGCAACCGCAGGAACAGGAAGAGCCCAAGCAGCGGCTTGAGTTGCAGGTCAAGGTCGACAATCTGAGCGCCTGCGAGCGGCATGTGACCGTGATCGTTCCCCGGGCGGATATCGATCGCTATTTCGAGGCGGAATACAGCGAGTTGACCGCCAAGGCGGAAGTCCCCGGTTTTCGGGCGGGCAAAGCGCCGCGGAAGTTGGTCATCTCCCGCTTCAAGGACCACGCCAAGGATCAGGTCAAGGCCAAGTTGCTGATGGACAGCTTGGCCCAGGTCAGCGAAGAGCACAGTTTTGCGGCGATCAGCGAGCCGGACATGAAGCTGGACGCGGTCGTGCTGCCGGACGAAGGCGACTTGGCGTTCGAATTCAAATTGGAAGTCCGCCCGGAATTCGATCTGCCCGAATGGAAGGGCCTGACGATCGAGAAGCCGCAGCGGACCATCACCGACCAGGATGTCGATGTCCATCTTCAGCGGCTGCTGCGGCGTTACGGCAAGTTGGTCGAGCACCACGGGCCGGCCAGCGAAGGCGATGTGGTGACCCTGGATGTGACGTTCTCGAAAGACGGCGCCGTGCTGTCGAAGATCGAGGGTCGCAGTGTCGCGGTCAAGCCCAAGCTCAGTTTTCGCGATGCCCAGTTGGAGAACTTCGGCGAGTTGATGCAAGGGGCGGTCGCGGGCGACAAGCGGACTGCAACGCTGAAGATCAGCGACGATGTCGACAATGAACAATTGAAGGGTCAGGAAGTCCAGGCGGAGTTCCACGTTGTCACGGTCGAGAAGGTGCAGTTGCCCAAGCTGACGCCCACGTTCCTGAACGAAATCGGCTCCTTCACGGATGAGGCGGATCTGCGGACTGCCGTCAAGGAAGAACTGGAGCGGCAGGAGAAGTATCGCGAGCAGCAGGCGGTTCGCCAGCAAATCACGGCCAAGTTGACCATCGGTGCCAACTGGGCCTTGCCGCCGGCTCTGCTTCGCAAGCAGACGGATCGCGAGTTGCAGCGGGTCGTGCTCGAACTGCAGTCGGCCGGTTTCGGCAATGACGTGATTCAGGCCCACGCGAACTCCCTGCGGCGGCGGAGCTTGGCGTATACCGAGATGGCTCTGAAAGAGCACTTTATCCTGGAGCGGATCGCCGAGGAGGAAAAGTTGGACGCCGAGGCGGGCGATTACGACCGGGAGATTGAGCTCATCGCCGAACAGAGTGGCCTGCCGCCACGACGAGTGCGGGCCCGCTTGGAGAAACGCGGCGAGTTGGATTCGCTGCGAAATCAGATCGTCGAACGGAAGGTGATCGAATTGATCACCAGCCACGCGTTGGTCCAGGAAGTGCCGTTCGTGCCGCCCGTCGACGACGTCAGTGCCATCGACCTTGCGGTCAGCGGCGTGACCGAGCGGGAAGAGATTCCGGAAGCTCACCACGGCGAAGAACCCAAGCCGTTGCCCGGAACGCCGACAGCGCATTCCTAGTGGTCCCTCAGGGCAACCCTGGGGTGCCCGCGGTGGCCTCTCGTGTGTTCGGGCAGCGTGGAAAGCCGGGTTTCGCTGTTGTTCGCGGACGAAGTCTGGCCCGTGGCGCGGGCGGCTGGGGGCATCGGTCGACGTTTTTCGTTGACCGCCTGAGCGGGAAGCAATGGCTTGCCTCCTGCGGGATTCGTCTGGAGTGCGGCGCGTGATGCCATCCGGCGGCAGGGCCTCGCGTGGGCCAGTCAAGTTGCCAGCTTAACGGGAGTTGACCGAATGTCTGTCTCGAATTCTTACGGCTACCAGTCCTATCAGCGGCAGCGGCAACTGACGCTGGGAGATCTGCTGCTGGAGAACCGCATCGTTTTCCTGCAGGGCGAGATCTTTACGGGCAACGCCAATGAAGTGGTGATGAAGCTGCTGTACTTGCAGAGCGAAAACCGCCACAAGGACATCCATTTTTACCTGAATTCCCCGGGCGGCGAGGTCTCGGCGACGCTGGCGATTTACGACACAATGCAGATTCTCAGCTGCCCGGTGGCGACGTATTGCGTCGGCCAGGCGGCGAGCGGTGCGGCGGTCCTGCTGGCCGGCGGCTCGAAAGGCAAACGGTTCGCCCTGCCTCATTCCCGGATCATGCTGCACCAGCCGTATGGCGGCGTGGGCGGACAGGTCAGTGACATCGAGATCCAGGCACGCGAGATTCTTCGCAACCGGGAGATGCTGAACGAGATCCTGGCCAAGCACACCGGGCAGTCGCTCGAACGGATCGCCAAAGACACGGATCGAGACTTCTTCCTGGGCGCCGAGGAAGGCAAGGAATACGGCCTGGTGGATTCGATCCTGACCAAGCCGCCGGAAGAAGCGGACAAGGAGAAGGTCCAAGACTGAGCGATCGGTGCGGCCAGTGCGGCTCTTGTGAACGGCCGGACGGCGGCTGGGAGCCTACCGCGAATTCAAGATACGGAGCGAGCGTACCATGCCCTTGATCCCCATCGTTGTCGAAAAAAGCGGGCGAGAAGAACGCGCCTACGATATCTACAGCCGGTTGCTCAAAGATCGGATCATCTTCCTCGGTTCGCAAGTCACCGACGATGTCTCGAATCTGATCGTCGCCCAGATGCTGTTTCTGCAGTCCGAGGATCCCAAGTCGGATATTCACCTGTACGTCAACTCGCCCGGCGGCAGTGTGACGGCGGGACTGGCGATCTACGACACCATGCAATGGGTGGCGTGCGATGTGGCGACGTACTGTATCGGCCAGGCGGCGTCGATGGGCGCCGTACTGCTGACCGCCGGGACCAAGGGCAAGCGGTTCGCGTTGCCCAACGCCCGGATCATGATCCACCAGCCGCTGGCCGGTGCGCAGGGCACGGCCGAAGAGATCTTGATCCACGCCCGTGAATTCGGCCGGATCAAGCAGCGGATGAACGAAATCCTGATCAAGCACACCGGCCACTCGCTGGAAAAGATCGAGAAGGACACCGATCGGGATTGCTTCATGTCGGCCGCGGAAGCCAAGGAATACGGGCTGGTGGACCAGGTCGTGGAAAGCATGCACGGCCCGGGCTTGGCGGGCTCCAAGTAAGTATCCCACGGACAAGCCGTGGGCATTTGTCAGCCCGAACGCTGCCCGCACTGCGCCATTGGCTCAGCATCCAGGGGGCCTTTCGGCCATGAGCACCGCCGCAAGCGGCTGACCGCGGTACGACCGTGTCGCTGGCGGAATACGGTCAAATGGGGAAGGGGTCGTCGCTGAGGGCGGCCTCAATGAACTGCTGGATCTCGGTCCCGGCGTCTTCCCAGACCTCTTCCGCCAAGCGTCGCACGACGTCGCGGCGGATGCGGCCGTAGTTGGCGCGGACCATGCGGCGAAAATCGCCCGCATCGTACTCCCGCTTGACCCGGTCTCGATGCGGTGAGACCATCGCCGCGTACTTGGCAACCAGTGCGGCCTCCAGCGTCGGAATCCGGTGTTGCGTCTCCTCGTCGATCAGGACGTATTGCTTCAGAATCGTCTCCTGAAACTTGCCCCAGGGCTGCATCAGATCGATCACCGCCTTCGGCAGGCCGCCAGCGTCGAGATCATTTGGATCGAAGAACCGAACCACTTGCGGCATTTCGCGGACGATCAGGTTCGGCCATGCCTGGCGGATCGCCTTGACCGCACGTTTTCGCTCGGGGTAGGCGACCAGCACGTCCACGTCCTGCGTGGCGCGTGGTTGGGTCAGGTACCCAACATATCCGTGCAGGCCCATCAGAACCCAGTTCTTGACGCCCGCCGCGACCAGCACGTCGATGACTTCCTGCGGACCGATGTTCATGGCTTGCTTCCGATGGATGCTGCGGTAGTTCGCCGTCAACCACGCGCTCTTCCGCACACCGTAAGCGTGACCGGCGGGGCAGGTTGGATCGAGATCGTCGACGCCCTCCCAGGCGGCACGGTACTTGGCCATCGCTCGCCGGCGACGTTCCAAGTGCTCGGGTGTGAAGCACTCCGAAAACGGAGGCGTCGGTGCAGCAACAGGGCCCGGGGGAGATTGCCTTTTTCGCGCCATCCAGAGTTCCTTGGAGAACGGAGCTGCCCCTATGATACGCGACTCGACAAGCTACGCCAAGAAGTCCGGGGGCTCCTGCCAGCCGGTGGCACGCTGCGTGGACAACGCTTGTCGCCCGTCGGCGACCCGGGGCACGGAGTGGGCTGTCACGCGGCTTATGGCGGGGGTATGATGGCTTGGTTATCTGGATGAGCCAGCAGGCAATGAGCCAGCCGGCACGGGGAGTCGTCGTGTGGACCGAACCCTAAGGGAGGCAAGTACGATGTTTCGCGCTCGATTGGCCGGTCATTCCGTCGGTTTCGCGCTCCGCAGGCGATCGTGCACATGGGCGCTCGTTGCGATGGCGTGCATCGTGTTGAGTTTCTCGTCGGGCCAGCGGGCCAGGGCCGCCGGCGCCGAGGCCCCACAGGCCGACTTGTTCGTGGCCGGGGACGGGAACGACGCGTGGACGGGGACCCTCGCCCAACCCAACGCGGACAGGTCGGACGGACCGCTGGCCACCCTCGGTGCGGCTCGCGCCGCGGTGCGCGCGGTGAAGGCCCGCGGTCCGCTGACGAAGCCGGTGACCGTGATGGTCCGCGGAGGGACTTATTACCTGCCGGAAACGCTCGTGTTCGGCCCCGAGGACAGCGGCACTCGAGACTGTCCCGTGTCCTACGTCGCCTACCCCGGGGAGACTCCGGTTGTCAGCGGCGGCAGGCGGATCGTGGCCGATTGGCAAGCGTATCAGGGCCAGATTCGGGTCTGTGTCGTCCCGGAAGTCCAACAAGGCAAGTGGTACTTCCGGCAGCTGTCGGTCGACGGAACACGCCAGAAGCGTTCGCGGACTCCGGACGAAGGCGAGTATCTGCGCGGTGACGCGATCAGCGATACCTCGTTCAAGTTCAGGGAGGGGCACATGCAGCAATGGCACAACCTGGACGACGTCGAAGTGCTGGTCTTTCACTCGTGGAACGAGTCTCGTTTTCGCATCGAATCGTTGGACGAGACCCAGCGCGTGGTCCAGTTCCGCGATCCGAAAGCCCGGCACACCATCGGTTGGAACGGCGCCGGCGGCCCGAACCGGTACTACATCGAGAACACTCTGGAGGGCGTCACCGCGCCGGGCGAATGGTACCTGGACCGCCAGGCGGGCAAGTTGTACTACTGGCCTCGGGGGGATGGAGCGGCTGGCGGCCAGTTCGTCGCCCCGGTCCTGCAACAACTGGTCCGATTCGAAGGCCGCGGGGACGGCGCCCAGCCGGTGGAATACGTGAACGTGTCCGGGTTCACCTTTGCCGATACGGACTGGAATCTGCCCGCCGATGGCTATCCCGACTGCGGCGACGTGGGCGACATCGTCTCCCCGTCGGCGATCACTTACCAGGCGGCCCGGTTCTGCCAGTTCACCAAGAACCGCATCAAGAACACGGGGAGCTACGCCCTGGAGATCACCGGCGACGGAAACCTGATTTCCGATAACGAGATCTACGATACGGGCGGCGGCGGCATTATCAGTCGCAGTTACGGGAAAGAACGGAATGTGATTACCTACAATCACATCCATCACTGCGGGCTGTACTTCCCCAGCTCCGTCGGCGTCAACATCGACGACGGCGGCGGCACCGTCGCGCACAACCTGATCCACGACATCACGCATTCGGGCATCTATGCGCGGCACTGGGCCACGGCGACGCAACCCAAGGAACGCCGCAACCAGGAGCAGGGGTTGGCCATCGAGTTCAACGAGATCTACCGGGTGATGCTGAACATCAACGACGGGGCCGGGATCTTCATCCGCGACGCGAATATCGTCATCAACAACAACCTGATTCACGACGTGTACGCCGGCAGCGCCCGCTGTCCCGGTTGGGGCATCTACCTGGGCTGCGAGACGCGCGACACCAAGGTGACGAACAACGTGGTCTATCGCACGCTGGAGAACGTCCACGTGTGGTATTTCGATCGCAATATCTTGATCGAGAACAATGTCTTTGTGGGTTCCCGCAAGTGCCAGGTCAACTACCAGAATCCCGCGAACCTGCAGCACGAGAACATCAAATTTCTCCGGAACATCGTCTATTGCACGGAGACCGGAGGGCACCTGTACGACATCTCCGGCGAGCGTTCGCTGCCGGTCGAATCCGACTACAACGTCATGTTCTCGACCATCGGCTGCGTCTTGAACGATCCCATCATCAAGGGACTGCCCGGCGTCCAGTCGTTTGCGGACTGGAAGCAACGTGGATTGGACGCCCACAGCATCACGGCCGATCCCTTGTTCGTGGATCTGAAGAACGACGACTATTCGCTCAAGCCCGAGTCGCCGGCCTTCAAAGTCGGCTTCCAGCCCATCGACCTCTCCCGGGTCGGTCTGCGAGGCCGAGACCAGCCATGACACCGATCAGGGATAGAATCCCGCCTGGCTAGTGGTTTTCGGTGTCGGTTGTCAGGGGTTCCCCTGAGGTCCCGGCGTTGGGCCGCGTGGTATGCTGCGTGTAGCCCTTTCCGCTTGAACTTCTCTGGCCAAGGGCCCTGGGGGAACGACCGATGACGCTTGATCTTCGCCGGACAGCCGGCCTGAGACGTGGTGCGACGATGGTGGAATACGCTTTTATGTTGGCCTTCATCGCGATGGTCTGTGTCGTGGCGGTGGCGGCCCTGGGAGTCGGCACTCGGACGCCGTTCGAGAACGCGGCGGGTGGGCTGGGCGGCAGCTCGAGTGGCAGTGGCAGCGACGCAAGCGGCGGCGGAAACCGTGGCGGCAGGTAGGCTGAAACGACTTGCGGACGGTCAGCCCCGTCCGCAAGTGAAACCGCTCGTATTCTCGGCACCGCCCGGCCCGCACTACAGCGGGAAATCTTCCTTTGTCGCCTGTTGTTGGTAGATCGGCATGTGCCGGTAGTAGACTTCCAGCACCATCGTGGCCAGCGACGTGTTGTACAGTCGTCCGCCGGCTTCGGCGCCGTGGCCGCCGGCAAAGTACCAGCTGCCTGCAGCCGGCATCTCTTTCGCCTGGTTTTCGACCAGGAAGTCGCGCATCTTCGAGTTCCACTTCTCCCAGACCTCGTCGCCATACTGCCGGCAGACCTGGGTGCCGTAGTAGTTGTAGTACATGTTCGCGCCGTTGCCCAGCGACGGGCCCTGGTTGCTGAGCCATTCCACGCCGCGCTGCAGGGCCTCGTTTTCGTGCTTCCAGCCCAGGTACATCCGGCACAGCAAGCCGATCGCGGTGGTTGCGGGGCCCTGTCCGGGGTCGGTATAGCCGTAGAACGAACCGCTATTGGCTTGGACGGTGTCCAGGAACTTGATCGCGCCGCGGATCGTCAGCGGATTGACCTGCAGATACGACATGTGCCCGCTCTTGAGGGCCATCAATTGCCAGCCGACGACGGACGTATCACCCGGCTGGCGGGGCGAATACCGCCAGCCGCCGCCGATTGGGTCTTGGGCATAGGAGATGAAGTTCAGGGACGCCTGGGCGGGCACCATCAGCGCCTTGTCGTGCGTCATCCCGTAGGCTTCGCACAAGGCGATCGCGGCCAACCCGTGCGAGTACATATTGCCTTGGGCTTCGTGCAGCGAGCCGTCCGGCTTCATATTGTTGATCAGGTAGGTCAAGCCGCCTTGGACCGTCGGCTTGTACTCGCCGGCCTTGTGCGTCTGGCCGGCCCCCAGGAACGGCAGGATGGCCATCGCGGTGGCGGCCCGGCGGGCTTGGGCGCTGGTGCCCGGATGATCGGACGTGCGGGGGCGGTTGTTCAAGATCGGCCCGATCCGATGATCGAAGCTCCAACCGCCATCCTGCAATTGATGGTCCGCGATCCACCGCAAGGCCGCTGCCACGGCGGCTTCACTCGCGTCGTTGCCGCCCTCGGAGCGTGCCAGACGGGCTCGGCCTTCGGAACTGCCGCGACCTTCGTAGCCCGAGCCTTTATAGCTGCCCACGTCCTTCATCAAGTCGTTGCGGGGAGCCGTCTCCTGGCCAAAGTCCACCAGTTCGACCGAGATTGCGGCCTGATCGACATCGTTGGCCACCACCACTTCGGTGACGTCCTGCGGGATGGCCTCGCTGATGACGTCCATCGGGATGGTCGTGTCGGAAACCACCGCTTCGACGTCCACCGGCGGCGTCAACTGCTCCTCGAACTCCTCGATTTCCTCGAGTTCCTCGCCCGGCGCGGCCGTGATCACCGCCTTGACCTGCTCGACGTTGCCGCCCACCGTAATCATCGCCATGACCAGCAAGGCGACGGCGTGAACGACCATGCTGACCAGCCAGGCCGGCATGGCGGTGAAGAACAGGAAGCGATGTCCGACGGCCTCCTCCTCCAATTCCTCGTCCTCGTCGTATTCCTCGGCCTCCGCTTCCGCCGCCCTGGCTTCCATTGCCTGCTGCTTCAGTTCAGCGCTCATTTCTCTGCTGCTCCGCTTGGCCCCGTCGCCCGAGATCGATGTGGTTAGATTAACCGATCCGGCGACGAACGCAAGGTCCACAAGATAATTGTTGGAAACGACTTGCGGCTACTCGGTTTGTGCCCGAAGCTGTTATTCGCCAAGCCGTTTCTCGATTATTCCGATCGCGTCGCCCCGCCGCCAGCTTTTTTTTATTCGCCTCTGTCGCGAACAGGCCGTTTTCGATTAGAATACCGCATCGCAAACGTCTGTCTGTAATGGGAGTAGGTGAGTAGAATGGGCAAAAAAGGTAAGGGAAAGAAGGCGGAAGTCGTCTTTCTGGTGTGCGAGGAAACGGGCGACTACAACTATGCGCTTCGTCGCAAGCCGGGTGGCGAGAAGCTGAAGCTCAAGAAGTATTGTCCCCGGCTGCGGCGACATACGGTTCACGCCGAGAAGAAGAAGTAGGGAGCGAGTTTCGCTTGGGCCACGGGCGGCAGGGAGCACAGCCGCAGGGAGCACAGCCGTCATGGAGAGGCGTTGGCGGATACGACCGCACGACGAGGTTCGCATTGCGGCTTTGGAGCGAGCTGCGGGTGTGTCCCCGGTCGTGGCTAAACTGCTCTTAGCACGCGGCATTGCGGATCCGGAACAGGCCAACTCGTTCTTGGATGCCAAGCTGACGGGGCTGCGCGACCCGGAGTTATTGCCGGGGCTGACGGCGGCGGCCGATCGGGTGCATGCGGCGGTCCAGCAGGGACGCCGGATCGTGATCTACGGCGACTATGACGCCGATGGGATGACGGCGACCGGGCTGCTGTACTGTTGCCTGCGCTTGCTGGGCGCGAGCGTCAGTTACTACGTGCCCAATCGGCTGGAGGAAGGCTACGGCTTGAACTCCGACGCGCTGCAAAAGCTGGCGCAGCGCGGGGCCTCGATGGTGATCTCCGTCGATTGTGGGATCGGCAGTGTCGCGGAAGCCCAGGTCGCTCGGGAGCTGAATCTCGAGCTGATCGTCACCGACCACCACGAGTTGGACGACGGCGAGTCCCTTCCGGCGGCAGCGGGGATCGTCCATCCGCGTCTGCCCGGCAGCGCTTACCCGTTTGGCGGCTTGTGTGGCGCCGGCGTAGCTTTCAAGCTCGCTTGGGCCTTGTGCCAGCGAGCCAGCGAGGCGAAGCGGGTCAAGCCGGCGATGCGGGATTTCTTGCTGGCGGCCGTCGGCCTGGCCGCGGTCGGGACGGTGGCCGACGTCGTGCCCTTGCTGGACGAGAACCGAATTCTGGTCCGGCACGGGCTGGTCAGCTTGCGCGAACGGCCGCTGCCGGGAATCGCCGCCCTGTTGCGCGTGACCAGCTTGGACCAAAAGCCACAATTGAGCGCCGAAGACATCGCGTTCATGCTCGCGCCGCGACTGAATGCCGCCGGACGTTTGGGACAGGCCCAGTTGGGCGTCGAGTTGATGACGACCGAATCGCCCAGCCGCGCCGCCAGCTTGGCGGAGTACATCCACGAGTTGAATGGCAGCCGGGAGACGCTGGAGCGGAGCGTGCTGCTGGCGGCCAACAAGCAAATCAAAGAGCAGTTCGACCCGGAGTCCGATCCGGCGCTGGTGTTGGCCGGAGTGGCCTGGCATCCGGGCGTGATCGGGATCGTCGCGGGGCGGTTGGCGGAGAAGTACCACCGTCCCGTGGTGATCATCTCCTGGGACCAGGTCGGTGCCAAGCCGGGAATCGGGTCGGCGCGGACCGCGGGCCGGCTGAATCTGCATCGGGCCTTGGCGGCGTGCGACCGGCACTTGGTCTCGCACGGCGGCCACGCGGCGGCGGCCGGTTTGCGGATCCTGGAATCCAAGCTGGACGCGTTTCGGGCGGAGTTCTGCGAGCACGTCGCGAGCGAGCTGTCGCAAGAGGATCGCGTCGCCGAAGTTCACATTGACGCCGAGGCGACGCTCAGCCAATTGACGCTTCGGACCGTCGAACAGATCGAGCAGCTGGCTCCGTTCGGCAACGCCAACCCGCGGCCGGTGCTGTGCGCCAGCGGCGTGACCCTGGCGGACGCCCCGCGGCGGATGGGCAACGGCGAGCGGCACCTGGCAGTCCGCGTCCGGCAGCACGGCGTGACGGTCCGCGGAGTCGCGTTTGGCCAAGGCGAAGCGGCCGACGATCTGGCGCGCCTGCAGACGCTGGATCTCGCCTTCCGGCCCGTGATTAACGACTTTAACGGCCGCCGCAGCGTCGAGATGCACCTGGTCGACTGGCGTTCCTCCAATGTCCCGGCGCTGGCGGGGCGGTAGTAGGTAGCATGAATTCCGGCTTTGTTTTTACCGTCTGTCAGCACGGCGTGGAGAATGTCCTCAAGCAGGAGATCGCCCGCGAGCACGAGGGATTCCGGTTCGCCTATTCGCGCCCCGGCTTTGTGACGTTCAAGGTGCCGGAAGACGAGGCGGCGGACGAGGAGGCCGAGTTGCGGTCCGTGTTTGCCCGCACGCAGGGCGTGTCCTTGGGCAAAGTCCAGGGCAACACGGCGGAGGGGCTGGCCGCGGCGTTGTGGGAGCTGGTCGGCGACCAGACGTTTGATCACTTGCACGTCTGGCAGCGCGACGCGGCCCTGCCCGGCGAGGACGGTTTTGAACCGGGGCTGACGCCGCTGGCCGAAGAAGTCGGCCAAGTGATCGCCGGGCGGATGCCCGCCGCTCCGCAACGCCTGAGTCCGCCGCTGGTGAACCGGGTGGCCAAGGCCGGGCATCGCATCCTGGACTGTATGCTGGTCGAGCCTGACCAGTGGTGGATCGGTTGTCACCGGGCGTCCAGCATGCCATCCCGCTGGCCGGGCGGCGTGCCGAAAATCGCGCGGCCTGAGGAGGCCGTATCCCGTTCGTACCTGAAGACCGTCGAGGCGCTGCTCTGGTCGCGGCTGCCCATCCAGCCGGGCGACCGCTGTGTCGAGATCGGCAGCGCCCCCGGCGGCTCGTGCCAGGCCCTGCTGGAACGTGGGCTGCACGTGATCGGGATCGATCCGGCGGAAATGGACCCGACTGTTCTGACGCATCCGAACTATACCCACATCCGCGCCCGCACCGCTGCGCTGAAACGCAGCGAATTCCGCGGCGTTCGCTGGCTGACGGCCGATTCGAACGTCGC
Source organism: uncultured Planctomycetaceae bacterium (assembly GCA_903927685.1). Next base: position 1,218 of record CAIYOB010000394.1, on the reverse strand, counting down.
GCCCGCCCATACGTTGGATACGGTCGAGAACATTGTGACCAATCGGCAGGTCCATATTCGCGGCCTGCTGTTGACGCTGAAGATGCCGGATTGGAATTTGGCCGAGGCGATCCCGGAGTACCTGGAGCGGGTCCGGGCGTGGGGCTATCACTACGTGAATGCCCGCCAGTTGGCCTTCGATCGGCAGGAAATCTGTGTGGCGGCGTTGCGGAGCCGCGAACTGCGCCGCCCCAAGGCCCAACGCCAACGCACGCGGCAAAGCGGCACACGCCGCCGGATGGATCAGGCTCCGGAAGCATGAACATGCACAGCGAGTGGGTCCAACTGACTTGCCCGCACTGCCGGGCGAGTGTCATGCACGGGGTGCCCGAGATGCTCCAGCGCCTGCAGTCGCTGGGCATGCTGCGGCGGGACAAACAGCCGGACGCGGACATGGTGGCCGAACTGTTCCGGTCCAGTGTCAGCCGCATGCCGTGCGGGGAATGCGGCCGCACCGGGCTGACGCTCGCGTCCCTACCGGACGACGATGACGAAGCCTGGAGCGGCAAGCGACGCTGTGAAGCCTGCAACCAGCCGATCCCGCCGGAACGCGTCCAGCTGCTGCCGAGCGTCACGTTGTGCGTGGCGTGCCAGGGCAAGCGCGAGTCCGGTGGGGCGATCGGGCCGGCGGAATATTGTCCCAAGTGCGGCTCCGTGCTGCAGCTCAAGTTGCGGTCCGGCGACGGCCTGGCAGGCTACCGGCAGTACTGCCCGGAGTGCCGGCGGTAGGGCGAAAGATGCATACGCTGTCGAGGGTTCCGCCCGTGGGTTTGATATCCAAAGCGATTCTCACTCTGGGCATCGGTATCGGCACCCTGCTGTCCGGCTGCTCGCCAGCTCGCGATGCCCGCACTGACCGTGCGGAGCCGCCTCGCCCGAGCCTCTTGGCCCGGCAGGCGGCCTCGGTCCGCGCGGGCCAGACCGACTGGATCGCCATCGAGTCGGAACCGGTGACGGACGAAGACCTGCGCCAGCTTGGCGACTTGACCGCGCTCCGCGAATTGCTGATCGAACAGGGCTCGATCACCGACGCGGGCTTGGACCACCTGAGCCGCCTGGCCGGACTGGAGCATCTCCGGCTGCGCGGTGCCGCGGTCACCACGGCCGGCATCTGCAAGCTCACGCACCTGAAGCGGTTGCGGATCCTCAATCTTCCGCAGGCGGAATTCACCGATGCCG
>CAIYOB010000393.1 GCA_903927685.1 uncultured Planctomycetaceae bacterium | reverse complement strand
TCCAACTCGTGATTGTACGCCTGTTGAAAGGCTTCCAGCGGACTGGCCCAATCCAGTTGCGGCTGGCCGATCTGTTGCAGCGTCACCCGGCCGCCGCGCAGGTGGATGAAGTCCAGGAACTTCATTGCATGGCCCCGTTCCTCTTCCGCCTGGGCCCGCATCCACTTGGCCATGCCGTCCAGGTTCTTGGCGGTGAAGCAGTTCGCCATCGACAGGTACAGGTAGTACGAAAACATTTCGGCATTCAGGTGGTCGTTGAACGCTTTCTCGATCTTCGGGTTCATTTCTTCTTCCTTTCTGCTGAAGTCTATCGGAAATCCTCGCGCTGATTGAAGCTCTACATGGGTATACCGGACAGGGCCCGGATGACAAGGGGGCCAAGAACGGGTTTCAGACAAGAATCCCCAAAAGCCTGCAGCTGCTGAGAATGATTCTCAGAGACAGAGGACCTCCTGGTGCCTGGGGTCGAGTGCAGCGAGCCCCCAGTGGCGAAGACTGGGGGCTCGCCGCTCGTACCTCGCGGCTCGACCCCAGCCACCAGGCCGCAACTTTCGGCTTGAACCTGCCCACGCTATAATCGCGTTTCCGCAAGAAACCCGCGACAAGGAGATTTTCACGTGAGACTTCCCTCCGGCAGAACGATGCTTCTCAGCGGCCTCTGTGCGTCGTGGCTGGCCCTCGCGGCTTCGGCCTCGGAAGGGCTGCTCGTCAACGGCGATTTCGAGCGCGGCCGCGACGGCTGGTCCGAGTTCTGGTCGCGCACGCCCGGCGGCCAGGCGGTACTCGACGCCCAGCGAAAGCAGGGAGGCAACCAGTCGCTACGGGTCGAACATTCGGGCACGCAGGATTGGAGCGTTTCCCAGCAGCGGCGACTCGACGTCCAGCCGGAGCAGATCTATGAACTGACCGGCAGCCTGTGGGTCGAGGGCGACGGCGACGCGACCCTGTGCGTGATCCTGTACGACGCCCAGAACCACGCGCTCGACTGGAGCTACGGCGGCCAGACCGTCCGGGCGGCGGATCGCTGGCAGTCGGTGCGGTCCCGATTCCTGATTCCGCGCGGCGCGACGACGATCGTGCCGCGGCTGATCGGGACCGGCCCGGCGACAGTCTGGCTGGATGACGCGGAGCTGAAACTCGCGGGCTCCGTGGAGGAACTGCGCAAGCCGGGCTTGCCCGCCGAAGTGACCATCGCCAATCCCATGTTGGAAGTTGCGCTCCGGACCGGTGACGGCACGCTGGCCGTGACCGACCGCCGGACGAAGCAAGTCTGGGCGCAGCGGGCCGATGCACCGATGATCGTCCTGGACGCGAAGTCGGCGGAGGGCGCGATCCAGCTGCAACTGCTTGATCCGGCAGACATGCTGACGCTCTCCGTGGCGGCGGAATTGGATGCCCAGCGGCCGGAGTTGCTCGTCCGACTGGCGGCGACCGGGGAAATCCACAACGCGATCCGCTATCCAGGGCCCTTCACCACGCAGAAAGGAACCTTGCTGGTCCTGCCGGTGAACGAAGGCATCAGCTATCCGGCTGACGACGCCACGCTGGGGCCGATGTACTACCATACGTACGGCGGTCACGGACTGTGCATGGGGTGGTGGGGCCAGACCGATGGCCCGCGGGGCGTGTTGGCGATCGTCGAGACGGCGGACGATGCAGGCGTCCGCCTGCCGCGCGTGGACGATTTGCTGTGCCTGCAGCCGGAGTGGGTTCCGCAGAAGGGCCAGTTCGGACCGGAGCGCCGGTTGCGATACGTGTTCTTTGCCGACGGCGGTTACGTGGCGATGTGCAAACGCTACCGCCAGCACGCCC
>CAIYOB010000392.1 GCA_903927685.1 uncultured Planctomycetaceae bacterium | reverse complement strand
GTTCCAGCGAGCGCCGCCGGAGGTCTTGGGGTTCGGCGTGATCACTTCCACGCCCGGTTTCACCAGGTCACTCCAGTTCTTGATCCCTTTCGGGTTGCCTTTGCGGACCAGAAACACGATGGTCGAGGTGTACGGGCAACTATTGTATGGGAGCCGTTTCTGCCAGTCCGTCGGCAGCAAGCGGGCCTGTTCGGCAATCGCATCAATATCGTACGCCAAGGCCAAGGCCAACACGTCGGCCTGCAGTCCGTCGATCACCGCGCGGGCCTGCTTGCCCGCACCGCCGTGGGACTGCGTGATCGTGACCGTCTGGCCGGTCCTCTTCTTCCAGTCGGCGGCGAATGCCTGATTGAAGTCCTGATACAATTCGCGCGTGGGATCATAGGAGACATTCAGGATCGAGATTTCCTTTCGGTCGCCGGAGGCGGTGCTCGCGGATGACGATCCAGCCGCCCCGGACGGATGTCCGCAACCGCTCGTCACAAGCCACAATGCCAAGATGACGCACTTCCCGCCGCCGCCGAATGACTGTTCCATGAATCTCTGTCTTTCGTGAAAGGAGATGACCGCCGAAGAACGGACTGTTGCGCCAGGCTACGCAACCCGAGCGGCATCCTGTTCGCGTGCCCGGCCCGCGCGCCAGGCGATTCGGAACAGACCCGCGCGTTTCGCGGCGGCCGCGAGCGGTTGTGGAAGTGCTGCGGGAACGTCAGCGGGCGACGACTCTCGCGTCCCTGGCGGGGTCGCGGAGGAACCTGGCCTCTCGGCCCGCGCCATGTACACCAAGGGACGCTGGAGTCGTTGGGCCACTCCCGACAAGTCCTCCGCGGTTCCCAACAGAAGAGGATGGGCGGACTCCAGAAGTGCTGCCGCCGCCCAGGCGTCGACTTCGGCTGCCACGACGCGATGCTCTTCGACGCGAACGGCGTAGAAGTGTAAAGTCACGGGAACGGTTCTCCGGAAGAGATGGTGTCCGAACTCGACCGCGGTACCACGCGGCCGTCTCGTCGGCGACGAAGGGATGCAAGGGACGTGCCAGACCGTTTGCTTTATGTATCACCCCGGATGCGGAGATCCCGTTGGTGGACGGCAGATGAAGGCGAGGATATTTGCTGGATCGGGCCAGCAAATGCGACGGAGCCGTGATATTTCACGGATTTACCGGCCCGTGAAATCGTCGCGTGGGTTCCCGAGATTGGAATGTCGCCGGAGGGCGGCAGCTCCGACGGACTCCGGATCCTCTCAGATCGTTACCAACGTGGCTGCGTATCCCATGCCCGAGCAAGAGCCCGCGCGCGGTGTGCCAATTGCGAGATCCGGCCCGCCACCCTTCGTCCACCTATCGTGACAACGGCAAGACGACCGGCGCGGCGGTGGGCACGTCGATCGACAGGCCTGACGAATCGAAGGTCAGGAAGCGGGGGTGCAGCGCCTGGGCGGCTTGCCGCCGGGCTTCCGGATCATCGTCGGACAGGGCGACTCGGACTCGGTACCGGCCCTCTGCCGCGCCGCTCTTCAGGACACCGGCGCGGAGCGTCTCGAGCTCGAAGCTGCCATCGTCCTTGATCAAGCCGTAGGCCCGCACAGCGGAATCGGTTTCGAGGGCGGCCTCGACGTTGTGCCCGGCCAGGACCTTCACGTCACCGGACGCCAATTGCACTTGCCCGCTCACCGGGTACGTCGTCGGCCCCGCCGGACCGCCGCAACCCGCGAGAATCCCCAGGCCAAGCACCACGAACACCGCCCCTCTCGAACGTAGACTCGAACTCATCGCACTCACTTCTCATCCTCGTAATTCAGATCCGTCAGGTTCTCCAGCCTGTTCTTCCCTCGTCAGGCGGGCACGCCTGACGCACCGACATGTTCCGCAGTTGACTTCGATCAGTAGTTCGTCACCACCTCGCCCTTGCCGCGCGTGGCCAGCGCCGTCAGGACCGCCAGGTCGGCCGAGATCGCGATCGTTCGAACACTGCCATCGCAGAGCGCGAACTGGCACACGCCGGGATGCGGCCCGCCGAAGGAACTGTTCGACAAGGCCAGGTTCTGGATCTCCGGGGACAACAACGGACGCTGTTCGAG
>CAIYOB010000391.1 GCA_903927685.1 uncultured Planctomycetaceae bacterium | reverse complement strand
TGGGATCCCAGCGGGTATGCCGACGACTCGCGGCTGTTCCTGAAAGCCCTGGCGCACGGTCCTCGCGACTTGGCAGCCCGGGAAGTCCGTTGGAGCGATGCCACCTGCGCGCTTCCCCAGGCCGACGTGGCGTTGTTGAAAACGCTCACGCGTTGCCAGCGCCCGCCGTTTGTGGCGGCGATCACGAGCTGTATCCCGAGCTGCATTCCGACGCTTTGCCCCCCGGACCGCAGCGCGTCGCTGAACATCCTGCGGACGACTTTCGAGACCGACCGGATCCCGGCGGACTGGCTGCCGATCATCGAGCAGTTCGACGAGGTGTGGGTGTTTTCGACCCACGACGAGCTCATCTTTCGCCGCTCCGGTGTGCCGCCGGAAAAACTGCGCGTGCTGCCCGGATTCGTGGATACCGATGTGTTCTGGGTCGAGAGTCCAGGGTCGAGAGTCGAGAGCCGGGCGTTGCGAACGGAGAGCCAACGACCGACTGGCGAGAATCCCGTGTGGAGCGTCCAAAGCCGGGAGGCCGGAGTGGCGCTGCCGGAAGGATTAACGGGCCGCTTCGTGTTCCTGTCGGTCTTCGATTGGCAGCTGCGCAAGGGCTGGGACGTGCTGCTGAAAGCGTACTGCGGGGAGTTCTCGCCCGAAGAAGGGATCGGGCTGCTGCTCAAGATCACGACGTCCCACGGGCACAGTCTTGAGACGGTCCGGGGACAAGCCGATGAGGTCTTGGCAGCGCTGGGGCAGTCGCTCGACCAGCGGCCGGACATCGTGATTTGGGAACCGACGCTCGGCAAGCTGGAAATGGCCGCGCTGTATCGCAGCGTGGACGCATTCGTGCTCGCCTCGCGCGGCGAAGGTTGGGGACGCCCCTGGATGGAGGCCATGTCGGCCGGGTTGCCCGTGATCGGGACGCGGGGTTCGGGAAATGACGATTTCATGCACGAGGGGAACAGCTTTCTCGTCTCCACGCGACGGGGCGACGTGCCGGAGGCCGCTGCGGCGGAGATTCCGGTGTACCGGGGCCATCGCTGGCTGGAGCCGGACGTCGGCGAACTGCGCGCGGTGCTGCGGCGTGTGGCCGCGGACCGAGAGGCGTGCCGGACCATCGGGCATCAGGCGGCCGCGGAGGTCCGAGCGAAGTACTCGGTAGACCGCGCCCGAGAGGCCGTGGAGGAACACCTGCGGGCCGCGGAAGCCCGCTTTCGAACGCCGGATTTGGCCAAGCCGACTGACTCGCAGATCCGCGTGGAGTTGGAGGGCGAGTTCTTCGCGGGACACAGCTTTTCCAACATCAACGAGCAACTGAGCCTTCAATGGCTGGCGGATCCGCGTCTGGCTTTTCCCTGCGGCGGGTCGAACATAATCCGACGCATGACCGCGCGGCGTTCGACGCTCACCGGCTTTGGCCTTACCTCGGCCGCGAGTTGCCGGGCGGGCCGCAGGTCACCATTCGCCACGCCTTTCCGCCGAACTGGGCTCCGCCGGAGCGTGGGCGCTGGGTTCACATCCAGCCCTGGGAGTACGGTGCCTTGCCGCTGGATTGGGTGCCGCCGCTGCGCGACCGGGTCGATGAAATCTGGGCGCCGTCGAATTATGTCAAGCGGGTGTACGAGCACAGCGGCGTCCCCGCCGAGAAGATCCACGTCAATCCCGCGGTCTTCTGTCCCGAGGCACCACCGCTGCTGATCCCCACGGATCGGCGGTTCAGATTCCTGTTTGTCGGCGGGACGATTCACCGCAAAGGCTTTGATCTCGTGTTGGACGCCTACCTTGCGGAATTCAGCGCCGCCGATGGCGTCTGCCTGGTCGTCAAGGACATGGGAACCAGTTCTTTCTACCGATACGGCAACTGCCGCGCACAGATCTTGGCCGCGATGGCTGACGAGTCATTGCCGGAGATCGTCTACCTCGAACACTCGATGTCGCCGGGGCAATTGGCCAGCTTGTGCGCGGCCTGCGACTGCCTGGTGGCGCCTTATCGGGGCGAAGGCTTCGGCTTGCCGATCCTCGAAGCGATGGCGTGTGGAGTGCCGCCAGTCGTACCGCGCGGCGGGGCCTCGGACGATTTCGTCACGGAGGCCACCGGCTACACGCTTCCCGCACGGGAAGTTGAGTGCCGCCACGACTGGCGATTGTGCGGCGTGCCGACGGAACTGTCGGTTGACCTTGGCGATCTCCGAACGGCGATGCGGCAGGCATACGACAACCCGGAGGCAAACCGCTCGAAGGGTCAATCCGCCAGCCGCGCCGTACGGGACCGGTTCACGTGGGCCAAGACGGCGGAGATGATGGTCGAGCGGCTTGTGGCCCTGGCCGACTCCACACAGCGTAGGCTGCTCGCTCCGCGAGCTGGTTCCCCCCTCGCGCACCGGCCAGACGACCATCGCCCCCGCCTACCCGCTTCAGTCGCGGCTGCCGCAGATGTAGCCCCCCAAGCAGTCGTGGGCACCGTTCGAGTGCCGTCCGCCGTCGACGACACACCGATTGTGCCTGCGACGATTCTTCCGCTCACGGTCTGCATGCTGTCGCACAATGACGAACGGACGATCGGCGAAAGTCTGGGGCGAATTCGGCCCTTCGTTCGCGAAGTCCTGGTCTTGGACCTGGGATCGACCGACCGATCGCGGCCCATTGCGCTGGAATACGGAGCCAGACTGTACGGGGGCGTCTTCGCCGACGACCTCGGCAGCCTGCGCAACGCCCTGCTGTCCCGCGCCACGGCGGATTGGATCTTGTGCTTGGATGCGGACGAACTCGTGAGCGAGCCACAGGTCGACAGAATCGCGGCTTTGTTGCCCTCGCTGTCGGCCGACCTGTGGGGCGTGCGAATCCAGGTCCGGGATGCACAGCAGCTGGGCGCGGCGGGCCCCCTCGACGAGGATGTCCGCCTCTTTCGCAATCGGGGCGAGATCATTTTCCAATTTCGATCCGGCGAAGACCTGGGTTGCGGGATTTCGCGGCTTGGGGGCCGCATCGCGGGCTCCGACATCGAAATCGTCCGCACCAGCGTGCAGGGCCGATCGTCGGCCTGTTATCGCTGCCAACGTACCAAGTTGCGGCTGCTGCACCTCGACTTGGCCGAGCACCGCGAGGAGGCGTCGGTATTGTTCAGCTTGGGCAAGCACCACTTTCGCAACGGCGACTTCTTCCACGCCGAATGCTACCTGAACGACTCCCTGCAGCGCTCGCGGCCGGAGGAGGACCATTACCGGATTGCGGCACTGGCGTTGATCCAAAGCCATGTCCGCAAGGGAGACCCTTGGCGGGCCGCGGAGGTCGCCGAGTACGTGCTGAAGCAGGTCCCCGACGACTCGCTGTTCCACGCGGCGGTCCGCCGACTGATTCCATCCCCGGGAGGCCGATCGTGAAACTGTACTTGGGCTCAGGAGCAAAACGGTTGGCCGGGTACGTCCACGTCGACGTCGAGTCAGCCGACGGGATTGATGTCGTCCACGACTTGAACAGGTTGCCTTGGCCGTGGGCCGACGATTCGGTGGAACTGATCGTGGCCGAGGATGTGGTCGAGCACTTGGCGATCGACCTCATTCAATTCTGCGACGAAGCGTGGCGCGTCTTGATGCCGGGGGGCGAGTTGTTTATCCGCACGCCGCACCATCGCGGGGACAGTAGCTGGATCGACCCAACGCACCGCTGGCACCTGAACGAACAGGCGTTTCAGTACCTCGATCCGGAAACGACTTGGGGCCGCTTGTACCCGCATTACACGAAACGCAAATGGCAGATCCTGTCGCTTGGCGTGCGTGGTCCGCAGAACATCCACGCACTGCTGACGCCCAGGAAAGCCCAATGACCAGATTGCCACCATGCGACTGCCGCATCGCAACCGACGAAAGGAACGTCTACCTCTGCCGGCATCCCAGGGTGCATGCGCGCGGCAACCGCGCTGAGAGCGTCATTTGTGCCAGATGCACGTTGGCTGCCTGCCCATGCCCCGAACCCAGGATCATCGGTCCGGACGCGGCCCCCGAGGAACGCCAGCCGCCGCCGCTGTACGTGCAAGCCTGGAACCTGGCCTCCGCTCTGGCGGCTTTTGCTGCGGACGGCTTTCGGACGGTGACCAAGGAGCAGTACCAGCAGCGGCTGGCGATTTGCGACACGTGCCCGGAGCGACGCGGCACGCAATGCCTGAAATGCGGCTGCCGGCTGCCTTGGAAGGCCACCGGCCGAGCATTCCAGTGTCCGTTGGACAAATGGCCGACGATCCCAGACGCCCCCAACGCAGACAGCCCACGTCCACTTGACGGGTGAGGCAGGCGCGCATGAGACCGACAGGAACAACGATGAAGGAGGCACGGACGGCGAACGGATCACGACGGCTGCCACTCCGGATACGGAAACGGGTTGTAGCGAGAGTTGACCAGGTCCGGCTCCGCCAAAGTCAGTTCGCGGTGACCGTGCAGGATCTGCTCCACGGCCTCGACGCCCTGCATGAACGCGTGGTCCTGATTGCCGACTTCGTACTTCCAAGCCCCAAATCGGCCGCGCGAGTAGATGCCCAGATCCCGCAGCGCCGGCAGCGTCTGGTCGAGGATCTCGTCCCGATCCCGCGTCGGCACCGGGTATCCGTGCGATAGCCGCCGATGCCAGCGGCTGACAATCCGGTCATCGCGCCGCACGAGTCCCACCGACCGCAATCCTTCGATGACATTCTGAACCGACTCCCCGTCCGGGAAGCGGCCGATGTAGGTTGGTCTCTGCTCCGAGAGCGGCTCCGGTTCGGGAATGCCGCCTGGCGTCTGTGTCGGCAGCGATCGAAAAGCGCTCTCCGAGACTTCCGCCATCAGCGACCATGTCTCACCTGGCCGAGGCGTGTTCTCGGGACTGAGGTTGCTCATGATCGTCACCCGGTAGAAAGGCACGGACGGCTCCGGGTAGTAGATCCAGAGCTTGCCTTGAACAACCTCCGGCGGCTGGCCTTCCAAACCGATCCCGATGACGTGCGTGGCCGTTGCCGTCAGCGTTTTGGCTCGCGAAACTGTGTCAAGCTGGCAGGACGTTTCAAAGTAGCCATCTCGCTCCGCGAGATGGCTGCCCACTCGCGGAGCGAGAGGACCACGTTGGCGGTGCCGCCTCGAGACGATCACGCTGCCAATGTCCCCGCCGCTTTCCAGCGTTCCAGCAAGTCGATCCAGCGGCATGCTGCTGATCAGGTAATCGTAGCAGAATTCCGAGCCCTTGGCGGTGCAAACGATTCGCCGGTCGGCATTTATCCCGACGACGCCTTCGTTGTAGCGGATGGCTCCCGGTGGCAGCATGTCGGCCACGGCCTTCCATACAGCCCCGCTACCGCCCCGGCGCGGGTAGCGGAACGTAGCGTTGGGACCCCATTGGTTGCTGTCCTCTTCGCGTTCCACCCGGCGCAGAATGTCTGCGATATCCGGCACTGCCACGCGTTGGGCGATCCACTGGGAGGACATCTGCTCCAAGGGATGCGCCCAGAGCTTGGCATTGTAGGGCAGCAGAAAATGCGCTGCAATTCCCTGGCCGAACGTGGCGAGGATCCAGGCGCGGAAATCGAGCCGCTCTCCGACGGGGTTCTCCGCTGCCACAAGCAGTCCGCGAATGCATTCCTTTCGCGCAGGATCGGGCAAGCGATGCAGGTTCAGTTGGAGCGGATAGGGAACGAACCGGTCGGCGATCCACACCCATGTCGATCGCTGGTGGTGCAGCCACTGTTCGGGGCCCAGCGCGGCGTCCCAGCAGCGGTCCACCTGCTGGTAATGAGAGTAGTGCAGGTGGCTGCCGAGGTCCCAAGTGAATCCGCTTGTGTCCCGGAACGAAGCGGCCAGCCCGCCAGGCGTGTCGAAAGCCTCCAGGATCACGAACTCGCGTTCGCCTTGTGCCTCCAGGCGAGTGGCCGCGCCGAGGCCGGTTGGCCCGGCACCAATGATGACGAATCGCGTCTCATCTCGCATCGTGAATACTAACGCCGCCCTCGCCCGCGGTGCGCAGCCGCCGGCTTCTCCGCGCTCGCCCTTGCCGGCCCTTCAGTCTGGAGATTAGATTAGCGGAACCACAACGACATCAGCAGCATACCGCCCCCATGCCCGAGGGTCAACGGTTACGAGCGGCGAGGAGCGAAAGCACGCCACTCGCCCGCGTTGACTGTGCACGGAAACTTGGCGTCTCGCCGCGAAAGACCCGCATTTCCACCTCCCAGCGACCCGTCGGCGGCTAGCGAACGACCGCAGCCGTCCGCCCTTTTGCCGTGGCTCAAGCCCGAAAAGGTAGATTGTCGCCTCTTTCCGCCCCGGCTCGCAGCAGTTCGTCAATACTAGACGTTCCTCGATACTGGCTGCGTCCCGGTTTAGACGTTCCATTTTCAGAGGCTCCCTTTGCATGATGGAAACAAACCGCCTTGGCGACTGAAGCCGGCATTATCAGCGGGTCGTAACGGACGCAGTCCACCTTGAATCGAACCAGCGCGGCGAGGCATGCTCCGGCCTTACCCAACGCGTTGCTTCCTGTCACGAAAAACGACTCCCGTCCCCTCCGGTCCTTTTCCGGGCCCCTACCACCGCATTGTCAAAGAACCGCTCAACGCAGAACGTGATCCGCCTGTGCCTCGCTGCCGTGAGCCACCTGTTCAGGTCAGTTGCATTCCCTCTGTCGTCCCATCCGAAAGTCTCTGGCCCAGTACATGGTGATCCGCTTATCCTTGTCGACGAGGTCATTCCTTTGCGCCTGATTTCGCCTCATCGCACGAAAGCTCGATAGCACGAAGCGCCTGACTAGCCGCCTGCTTGACCAGGGGATTTGCGTCTTTCGCAAGGCGTTCAATTGCTTCGCTGGCGGCGGCAGCATCGCGGCCAATTTCGCCCAGCGCTTCTAGCGACTTCAGGCGAATGCGCCAATCGGTGCTGGTCAGCAATTCCACGAGCAGCGGTACAGCAGCTTCGCGGCTCGTCTCATCGATTTCTCCCAAGACCAAGACCGCCGCATGCGCGCCGAACGGATCATCAACAATCTGTGCAACGATATCCGCGACGGGTACTTTTGCCTCGGGCGCGATTCGGTGCATCACCTTTGCAGCACTCACACGCAAACCTCGGTTGTTTGACCATAGGTAGGGGAGGATGTGAGGCAATGCACTCTCTGCGCTCGGCCCAATACTCCCCAATGCTTCCAGCGTCTCCTTTTCGAGAGAACTTCCGGAGCAGTCCTGGAGCACCTCGACCAGCGTGGGGACAGCCTGCCCCGCATCCGGCCCCATGTCTTTGAAAACATAAACCGCCACACCCCGCGGTGAATAAAGCGTGCGCGGGCTCGATGTCGGCGCGGTGCGACGCATTTCGAGCCACTCGCGTTCCCGGTGCTCATGGATGACGGAAACGAGCACTGGCAGCACCTCATTGGCATCGTGGCGAGTGTACCAGATGGCACCCGCAGCATTCACGCGAACCGCCGCATCCCTGTCCCCAATCGCCACTCTGAGAGCGGGAATCGCCTCGCGGGCGGACTCCGGCAGTCTCTCTGCCATTCTTCGAATCGTCGCGGCAGCGGTCACTTTCTCCTCAACATTGCCGTTCCGCAGCGATTGGACCAAGAATGGCAGAGCGGGCGTCCCAATTTGAGCTATCGCCCTGGATGCGCTAAGGTGAATACTCCACGCAAAACCACCGCTGCGATCGTTCACTGCCAAGCTGAAAAGGTCCGCCACCGCGCGGCTCGCGGGTGGTCCAATTCCCGCCAATGCGTTGATCGCGCCCAGTCGGGCGTAGGAGTTCTCATCGTGAAGGACCTCGACCAAACCAGGGACGGCTTCGACTGCTGCTGGCCCAATCTTGGCTAAAGTGCATCCCGCCACGTAGCGATCATCGGCTGCCGATGATCGGTCCGACAGAATAGCCAGAAGACGCGGCGTGGCGAACTTTGCAGCCCGACCCATGTTCTGGAGGGCGGCAAATGCGTCTTGCCTGACATCACGGTTCTCATGATCCAATAGTTCAGTAATCCTCGTAACTGCGTCGGGCGTCGCATGTGGCAAGTTCGCAAGCGCATGAACCGCGCGATCCCGAACTGACGGATCCGGATCGGCAAGTCCTTCGACCCACTCCGGGACAAGGACCTGTGACGTCCTCGGCGCCTCCGCGCCAACGCCGAGGAAAATGAGTACCAATGCTCCAAAGGCCATCAAGCATTCTCCGGCTTGGCCATGATCTGAATCACAGCGTCACCTCTAATTAGTCCACCGTGGTCTCTGTGGGCACAGTCGGCGTCACCTGCATCCGGTCACCTCCCGTAGATCTGCCGAGCTCTCAGACTCGCCAAACACGGGAACATCTTACAGCACCGATCGAAGTAACTTATTGAGTGCTCGACACCCAGCCTGTGAGGGAACGGGGTGCCATCGCGCGCCACAATCTCGATCTCTGTCGTGATACCGGGAGTTACACAGTACCTCGGCGGCACCTTGCAGCGAACCGGACATGACCACTTCCATGTCACGTAAGAACAGTCCGTGCCCTTTCCGGTGCCGCTGTGAATGGTACCGGCATCAGTCACTTTGCAGCCAGTATTCTCGGGAGAGGGACGAAACTCGAACTCAATATTATGATCCTGCAACTCCTTTTCAAAGGTGGGTGCACAGCCACCTCGATCCGGATCCAAGGTGGTGAAGGCTAACGCCACGTGAACCGCCAGCGGCGAACCCTCACAAGAACCGCCTTCAGACCAGATGACCCCCGAATAATAACCCTCCGTCTGTCCGCCGCCGATCATGGTTCCGTCCGGAAGTGTGAACGGCTTGTCGGTCGTCCACTTGCCGAAGGTTAAATCAAAGCATGCTGGAATACCGAAGGGGGGAAACACACTCTTCGCGGAGGTGCCAGATGGATCGACAAACCTAAGCGGCTCGCCAATGACATACGTGAGGAGATTCACCCCCTTTTCTGCGCGTCTATGATACATCTCTTTAAGCGGCTTGACCGCCGGATAGAACAACGGATCCTGTGACGTCCATCGGCCCGTCACCGGCTCATACGCCCGCGCCCGAATGTAAAACGTCCCCGCATCCTCATCCCAGTAGTACCCTACATGCCCCACCCATCGGTACTGATTCACGGTCGAACCGCTCACCGCCAGCTCGTTCCCCCACGCATCATACAAGTACATGTCAGTCGCGTTTCCACCTACGTCCGTCAGCACTCGGACCGAGCCGAGGGCATCATACTTGTAGTAGCTCGGCCCCCAGATCGTTGGACCTTTGCGGTACTGGCTGATCAGATTTCCGTACTGTTGCGGCTCGTTGGTATAAACGGCCTCGATCG
>CAIYOB010000390.1 GCA_903927685.1 uncultured Planctomycetaceae bacterium | reverse complement strand
GGTCACGTCTGTGCCGACGGCGGGTGCCGAGTGCCGGGCGACGTGGTCAAAGCCTTTGCCGCCGGCGCCGACTTTGTGATGTTGGGCGGCATGCTGGCCGGCCACGACGAGTGCGCCGGCGACTGGATCGAGCGGGATGGGCAGCGGGTCGGGATGTCGTTCTACGGCATGGCCAGCCGCAAGGCCATGGAACGGTACGCCGGCGGGGTCAAGGACTATCGGGCCTGCGAGGGCAAGGAAGTCTCGGTCCCGTACCGCGGCCCGGTCAAGGACACCGTCCGCGAGATCTTGGGCGGCATCCGCAGCGCCTGCGCCTATGTCGGTGCGGGCGAACTCAAAGACCTGTGCAAGTGCACCACGTTCGTGCTCTGCCGCCGGACCCACAACACGATCTTCGAAGCATAAGCCGGCGGCTTCGAAACACAAAAACGCGCCCGATTCGCCGCCGCGAATCCGGGCGCGTTTGACTCCTTGGTTCCGCTTCGCCTGGACGGCGAATCAGGCTGCCGCCCGCAGTTTCAGCGTGCGTTTCTCCGGGGCATACGGCTGCAGCTCATCCCGCAGCACCAAAACGTTGGCCGGCGCTTGAATGCCCACCCGGACCTTGTCACCCGAGACGCCCACAACCGTCAACACAATTGAATCGCCCAGTTTGATTCGTTCGCCTGCTTTCCTAGACAGGATCAACATGCCCGCAACCTCCTTGCTGTATGAAATCGCAATGAATGAAGATGATTCCAGTGCCTAATTCCAGCTGGGAGCACCTGCCAAGCGAATGCGCTGCACTCGTTCACCCGTGGAGCCGTAGAACAGGATGCTGTTCGAACTCGTTTCCCAAATCGCGACCAACTTGACGCTGCGCGGACCGTGCAAACAGAAATAGATCCCGCACGGGTCACCCTGTTTCTCCAACACGCGTTCCGTAAATTGATAGGCTCCAACCACTAATTCGTTTTGATCACACAGTTGCCTCTGCACATAGCTTCGCAGATCCACCAACGTCCTGATCTGAAGGGATGATTCCTGCACCACGCAAAAATCTCCTTGTTGTCTGGTAGTTGAAAACAACTGGTCAACCGTAGCTCGGGAAGTGCTTCCCGCTGGTAATATCGGCAGTTTGGGGCGGATAGCTTTGCTAGGAAGGAAAGTAAATCTGTATCACTTGCGTTGAGTCGTTCGGGGGCAATCAAGGCCGTCTTGGGAGACCCGACTCGCGGCATCGATCAGTTGCTGCAAACGGTCCATTTCGCTGGCCACGGAGAATTCCCGCTCAACTCGCTGCCGGGCCGCGCCGACACGAGCCGTCCACTGGGGATAGTTGTCCATCGCGTCCTGGATCGCATCGGCCAGAGCGTCCGCATCCCCCGGCGGCACTAATCCACCCAATCGCCCGCCGTCCAGTACTTCCCGCGGACCGCTGGGACAGTCGGTGGCCAGCACGGGCACGCGGCAGGCCATGCCTTCCAGGAGCGCCAGCGGCAGTCCTTCGTAGAGCGACGGCAGACAGAACAATTGGCTGCGGGTGAGCAGCGCGAAGGGGTTTTCCAGGAAGCCTGCAAAACGCACCTGGTTCTGGAGTCTTCGCTCCTGTACGAACGACTTCAATTCGGCCTCCAGCGGGCCCTGTCCGGCGATTTCCAGCCGAACGTTGCCGCGACCTTGGCGGTGAACGAGTTCATCCATCGCGCGGAGCAAGTGGATCTGGCCTTTCTGCTTGTCCAGTCGTCCCAGAGTCACGATGTGAAACTCGGCAGGATCCCGGCTGGCGGTTGGCGGTTCGGCGAGACGGTCGATTTCGGCGAGGTCGACGAAATTGCGCACCACAACGGTCCGCTCTTTAGATAGTCGGTAAAACCGCTGCATCCCTTCACGGCAGCCCTCGGAAACGGCAATCGCCCAGTCGGCGCTGGAATAGGCTCGCCTCAGCAGCCAGCGTTTGAGCAGGCGAAACCGCTTGACCTGGTGGGCAAAATCGAGTCGGGGATCGGCCATTTCGATGGCCAGCCAGGGAGTCCTGCGCCGCTGCGTGGCCCGGTATGCGACCAACGACGTCAGAAAGGTCACCGCGCACAGGACATCGATCCGCTGGTCCGTCAGGACTTGAGCCAAATCGCGAACCTGCCTCCCGAAAATCCTGCCCGGCAGGTTGGGGCGTGGCGTGCGCCCGCGATCCCAAAAAGCGGTGATCGGCACATCTTCCGGGATTTGCTTCAAGAATTCGCCTTGGCGGTAATGCAGGTACAGGCTCGGTTCGTATCGGCGGCGATCCAGATAGCGTAGATAGTTGACTGTTTGACGCTCGGCGCCGCCGCCTCCCAGCGAACCGATTACGAACAGCACTCGCGTCTTTTTCAGCGACATCCGATTTGACGGCCTTTGCAGCCGATGAGAGAATTGCCTGATCGTAAGCCACCGACACCCCGGGACCATCACAACGCTTCGTGGAACCGACCCTCGTTTCGCTGCCGCCGCCGCTGGAACCGACCGGGAACTGGATCACCCGCTCCCTGGCTGCGCTATTGTGGCAACGCCGCCTGCCGACGCGCGTGGCGGGCTGGCTCGATCGTTCGCTGATCGCTGTGGGACTGCCCACCAAGACCATTCACGCACCAGCGGCTCGGCTGCGGGTTCGCCGGTTGACGGCGGACGAGTTCTTCGTCCGTGAGGTGTTTCTCGATCGGCAGTATAACCCGGACGGATTCGAGATCAATCCGACGGACAACGTCCTGGACGTCGGTGGCAACATCGGCGCCTTTGCGGTCAACGCCGCCCTGCAGGCGTGCCAGGGCCGCGTCATCAGCGTGGAACCCGTCCAGGAGAATTTCGCGCTGCTGGTGCAGAACGTTGGCCTGAACCGGTTGCAGAACGTCATCCCCGTACATGCAGCCGTGCTGTGCGAGCGCGGTTCGGCCACGGTCTACTTGAGCCCCGAAGGGACGGGCAGCCATTCGGTCTACGCCGACGTGAGCGGTCCGCCGCGCGGCGCGCAACGGGTGGGCGTCGTGACGCTGCCCGATTTGTTCGAGCAGCACCGACTGGACGTCTGCCATTTCCTGAAACTCGATTGCGAAGGCGCCGAATACGAGATCCTGTACGGACTGCCGCGGCCCTACTTCTCACGGATCGAAAAACTGGCCATCGAGTATCACGCCCGTGCGGGCGAAGCCAAGCGGCGGCAAGCCGACGGATTGGTCGCCCATCTGCAAGCGGTCGGCTATCGCATCGAGGCTTATACGGACGTGGCTGACACGCCGCGCGGGATGATTCTTGCGCGGCGGGGCCCTTAGTCCGCCAGCAGGCGGTGCAGGACGGCGACCGCCTGCGGCTCGTCGCCCGCTGCCAACGCCGTCGACGCGGCTTGCACGCCCTGCAGTTGCTCGCGGCGGAACAGCACCGCCGATCCCGGAGGCGGCGGCTCGGGCACCAGCCGCCGGCTGAGTTCCCGGACCAGTTCGTCGAGACCTTGACGCTGAGTCGCGCTGACCCGCAGCCCTGGCGGCCGATCCGGCGCATCGGCGGCCGGCAAGTCGCATTTGTTGTGCACGACGACGGCCTCGGGCCACGCCGCCAACAGTGTCTGGTCCTCCCCGGTCCAGCCGGCCGTAACATCGAACACCAACACGACCAGGTCCGCCTGCCGCAATTGCGTTTGAGCCTGTGCCAGGCCTGCGGCCTCGATTTCGTCTCCGCTCTTACGCCAGCCCGCGGTGTCGGCCAGTTCGACCGGCCAGCCGGCCAACGCCGTCTGGGCGGTGACCACGTCGCGCGTGGTGCCGGGGCTGGCGTGGACGATACAGCGTTCATAACCCAGGATCGCGTTGAGCAGGCTGCTCTTGCCCACGTTGGGACGTCCTGTCAGCACGACTTGCCACGGCTCGACCAAATGCAGGCCGACACGGGCCGAACGGATCAGGCCCTGTAGGATGGTCGCGGCGTCGGCGGACGCCTCGCCCTGGATCCCGGCTGCCGCGCAGCTTAGCGCCGCCCGCAACTCGCCTCGCCACTGGTCCAGCAGAATCGCGGCCGCACGTTCGGTGCGAACCGCCGCTAACGCCACGCGGGCAGCGGCTTCGAGCCCGCCCGGCTCACGGCTCGCGATGAACTCGGACCAGGGGATCTCGACGGCGCCTGCGGCGACCAGGGAACTGACGATCGCCCCGGCCGCCAAGCGTCCCCCGTGGCAATGGACTTCGACCTCGTCGTCGCCGCGGCGGCAGACGACCACCTCGTCGCCCGGCGTCTGGTCCGGGCACCAGCGGCCGAAGATGATCCGGCCGACGGGACTGGCGGTCAACGGTCGGCCTGCGGCTGGGCGGTAATTCGCCGCGACCAACTGGGCGGCCTGCGGGCCTGTCACCGAGATCGTCGCGACTGCGCCCCGGCCGGGCGGCGTCAACACGGCGACGCGGACCGCCGCGGGCGAGGGCGGTTCGGCGGTGAGTGCAGGCTCTTGTTTGGTTGGCGAGGATGGCATCACGGACTCGTTTAACGGCAAGCCGCAGGCGCCTGCGTACCCGATTCGCCGACGCCTGCGGCTTGCCGTTAAACCAGGGCGTGCGGAGTCCAGGCGGTCATCGATTCGTCGGTCCCCAGTTGTTGCCAACCTAACGCGGCGAGGGCCGTCCGCCAAGGGCTCAGACGTACAGAATTCAAATTTGCCGGAGACGGCCGTTCCACTTGTTCAGCAATTTGCCCGGCCAATTTGAATTCTGTACGTCTGAGCCCGTCCGCGGCGCATTCCCGCGGGACTTGCAGCCCCGCGTGTCCTGTGTTACACCGATATCAGCAAAGTACACAGCACCAAGGGAGGAGATCGATCATGTTGGCGACGTGGGTTCGATGCGGGGGGATTCTGCTGCTTGCGACCTCAACCAGCCTGGCGCTGGCCGCGGGAAGCGTGACCGTGGACAAGCTGCGCTGCGAGTACAAGACCGATCCGATCGGAATCGACGTCGCCCAGCCTCGTCTCAGCTGGCTGCTGAACCCGGTGGCCGCCGCGCAGCGCGGGCTGGCGCAGAGCGCCTATCAGGTTCTGGTGTCCAGCTCACGAACGACCCTGGAGGCGGGCCAAGGCGACTTGTGGGACAGCGGCAAGGTGGCTTCCGGCCAGTCGGTGAACGTCGAGTACACCGGCCAGGAACTCGCTTCCTGCCAAGACTGTTTCTGGAAGGTACGAGTCTGGGACCAGGACGGCCGGGAATCCGCGTGGAGTGCGATCGGCCGCTGGACCATGGGCCTGCTCCGTCCCGAGGATTGGTACGCCCGTTGGATCGGCTTCGACGGCGACCCCGAATCCGAAGACGCCCAAGCGAATCAGCTGGCCAGCCTGCTGACCTTTCAGGGCAGCCCCTGGATCTGGACGGGCGGCGCGAAAGCCGGGAATCAGCCGGCCGGTCCGGCCTATTTCCGTACGGTGATCGAGATTCCCGCGAACCGGCAGGTGCGTCAAGCGACGTTTCTGATCGCCGCCGACGACGGCTTCACGCTGTACGTCAACGGTCACGATTCGGGAAACGGCAGCAACTGGAAGTCGCCCGCCGGCCTGGACGTGACCGGCCGGCTCCAGGTGGGCCGGAACGCGTTAGGAATTCAAGTCAATAACGGCGGCACGACGCCCAGCCCGGCGGGCCTGATGGGCAAGCTGGTCGTCCTGTTCGAGTCCGGCGAGCCGCTGGTCGTCGCGATCGACGACGCGTGGCGGAGCACCGGGACGCCGGGCGAGCGGTGGAAATGGGCCGATTTTGACGATGCCGCTTGGACCGCCTCCAGCGTGATCGGCCGCCACGGTGATGCCCCCTGGGGCGAACTCAAACTGAACATTGCGCGCATCCTGCCCGCTTCGTACCTGCGCAAGTCGTTCGCGGTCGACAAGCCGCTCCGCCGCGCCGTGCTGTTCGCCTCGGCCCTGGGCGTCTACGACCTGCATGTCAACGGCCAGCCGCTGGGCGCCGACGCGCTGTCGCCGGGCTGGACGGACTATCACAAGCGAGTCCACTACTTCGGCTATGACGTCACCGAGCGATTGCAGTCTGGCGAGAACGTGCTGGGCGCGATCCTGGGCGACGGCTGGTACGCGGGATACCTGGCCTTTACCGGCCGGCGGCACTATTACGGCGACAAGCCGCGGTTCATCGCCCAGTTGCGATTGGACTTTGCGGACGGCAGCAGCCAGGTCATCGGCACCGACGGCAGTTGGCAAGCGGCGTACGGCCCCGTGCGCGAAGCCGATCTGCTGATGGGTTGCGTGTATGACGCGCGGCTGGAAATGCCGGGCTGGGATACGGTCGGCTTCGACGCCTCGGCTTGGCGTGCCGCAACGCTGGACGAAGCGGTGAACGCGAACTTGGAAGCGCATCCCGGCATGCCCATTCGGCGCATCCAGGAACTGCCGGCACAGCGCGTCACCCAGCCCCAGCCGGGCGTGTATGTGTTCGACCTGGGCCAGAACATGGTCGGCTGGGCTCGCGTGTCGCTACAAGGGACCAAGGGGCGCAAGGTCGTCGTGCGGCATGCCGAGATGCTCAATCCCGATGGTACGATCTACACGACCAACCTGCGCGCCGCCAAGGCCACGGACACGTACTACCTGGACGGCGGGGCCAAGCGGGCCTACGAGCCGTATTTCACGTTCCACGGATTCCAGTACGTCGAAGTCACGGGCTTGGATTACCAACCGGACTTGGCGGACGTCACGGGGATCGTCGTCCATTCCGACTTGCCCCGCACGGGCACGTTCGAGTGCTCGGAACCGCTGGTCAACAAGTTGGTCGAAAACACCGTCTGGGGCCAACGCGGCAACTGGCTGGACGTGCCGACCGACTGTCCGCAGCGCGACGAGCGTGCCGGCTGGACGGGCGACGCCCAGGTGTTCATGAAGACAGCCTGCTTCAACTTGGACTCGCCGGCCTTCTTCACCAAGTGGTTGACCGATCTGTGCCAGGATTCGCAACGCGACGACGGCGGCTTGGGCGACGTCGCGCCGCACGTCAACATTGTCGGCCACGGCAATACCGGTTGGGCCGACTCCGGCGTCGTCTGCAACTGGCAGATGGTCCAGCTGTACGGCGATACCCGCGTGGTCCGGCGGCACTACCCGGCCCTGGTGCGGTACATGGATTACCTGGCCAAGACCAGTCAGGATTTCGTCCGCGGCACGGGCGCCTACGGCGATTGGCTGCGGCTGGCCGGCCCGCAGCATTCGGAGGCCATCGGCACGGCCTATTACTTCTACTCGACGCGGCTGATGGCCGAATTGGCCCAGGCGATCGGCCAGGCCGACGACGCGGAGAAATACCGGCGGCAGGCCGCGGACATTCGAGCCGCGTTCGTCAAGAACTTCCTGAAGGAGGATGGCCGCATCGTGGACGCCAAGGGCGAGACGGGGCAGACGTTCTACGCCTTGGCGTTCGGCTTGGACCTGGTCCCGCCGGATCGTCAGGGCCAAGTTGCGCAGCAGTTTGTCGAGGAGATCAAGAAGCAGGATTGGCATCTCGCCACCGGTTTCCTGGGCACGCCGTTCGTGCTGTTCGCCCTGGAGAAAGCCGGCCAAACGGACTTGGCGTATCGGCTGGTGCTGAACGAAACCTATCCGTCCTGGCTGCTGCAGGTCAAATTGGGCTCGACGACCATGTGGGAGCGGTGGGACGGCTGGACGCCGGACAAGGGATTCCAGGATCCCGGAATGAACTCGTTCAATCACTACTGGCTGGGTTGCGTCGGCGAGTGGCTCCAATGCTCGGTGGCGGGCATTGACACCGACGGTCCTGGCTTCGCCCGGATCACGATCCGTCCCAAATTGGCCTCGGCGGGCCAGGGCCTCACGTCGGCGCGAGGCTCGTACGATTCGATTCGGGGCAAGATCGTCAGCCAATGGAGCCGCGGCCAGGACGGTTTCCGGCTGGAAGTGACCATTCCGGCGAACACGACGGCCACGATCTACGTCCCGGCGGAAGACAAGGCCAGTGTCCAGGAAAGCGGCCGAGGGATCGCCCAAATATCGGGGGGCAAGTTCTTAAGATTCGAAGGTGGCTACGCCGTGTTCGCCGTCGGCTCCGGCCAGTACGTGTTCACCAGTCGTTGAGGTGGTCAATGCCATCCCCGTTTCCCGGCATGGACCCATTCCTGGAGGGCGCGGAGTGGGAGGATTTCCACGCCACCTTCAATACCGTGATTCGTGAGTACCTGGCTCCACGGCTGGAGCCGCGGTACCTGGTCCGCATCGAGCGGCGGGTCTATGTCGAGCGCACGACGGACGACCGTCCGCCCGTGCGCCGGGCGGACGTGGCCGTGTTCGTGGCGGAAGAGACGGCACTGGCCTGGGCGGGCCCCGCTGCCGGCTCGGCGCAGGCGGCCGTGCCCGTGGAGTGCACTCTGCCGATGCCCGAGGAGCACCGGGAAACGTACCTGGTGATCCGCCTGCAGGACACGCGCGAGGTGGTGACGGTGTTGGAGACGCTGTCGCCCGGCAACAAACGCCCCGGCAGCGACGGTCGCCGCGAGTATCTGAAGAAGCGGGACGAAATTCTGCAAAGTCGCACGCACCTGGTCGAACTGGACCTGTTGTGTGGCGGTCAACGGATGCCCATGGGAACGCCCTTGCCAGCGGCGGACTACAGCGTCGTCGTCAGTCGCAGCCAGCGGCGGCCGCGGGCCGAAGCGTATCTGTGGACGATCCGCGATCCGCTGCCGACGATTCCCGTCCCGCTGGACAAGGGCGATCCGGACGTGCCGCTGGACCTGCAAGCGGTGTTCACGACCGTCTACGATCGCGCCCGCTACGACCTGTCGCTGGACTACACGGCCAGCGTTGCCCCGCCGCTGGGCGAAGCAGACTCCGCCTGGCTTCAAGCAAGGATCTTGACTCCTCGGTCCTGCGGCAGTT
>CAIYOB010000389.1 GCA_903927685.1 uncultured Planctomycetaceae bacterium | reverse complement strand
GATTGGGCACAAGGACTCGGACAATCTCTTGCAGCGGAACCGCGTCTGCCGCAACGCGCGGGAAGGCGTCCACTTTCGCAACGAGACGCTTGGCATGGCCGCCCACCGCAACCGACTGGTGGCCAACATCATCGAGGACAACGGCACGGCGGCGGCTTCGCCCGGGATTCGGATTCGCGGGGCGACCGACGGCTTGGTCTTCGAGCAGAACCTGATTCGCGACACCCGCGCGTCCGGCAGCCGGACGCAAACCGTGGGCATCCTGGTCGAAGCCCAGGTCGGAGACCTCACTCTCCAGGACAACACGATCGAAGCCGACGTCGCTGTCGAGGACCACCGCGCCGGCGACGCTGGCAAATGACCGCGGCAGGAACGCCCAAGGCGGAGAGGTCCGCGTTATCGCCCCCAGCCCGCCGCCAACGGCCCTTGACGGTGGCGTCCGTCTTGACCCACAATGCGACTCGGCCAAGGTGCAAAGAGAATCCATCCAGGCGACCCGCGATGAATGTCTATCCCGTCGAGTTGAAAATCGTCGAACCCGCATCGCTGCTGATCCGTTGGAGCGACGGCCGCCAGCAGCAGTACCCGCTGGCGGAACTCCGCACTCTCTGCCCGTGCGCCACTTGTCGGGAGAAACGCAGGGCGGGCGAGCAGAAGCCCGCCGAGCTGCTGCCGGTGCTCACGCCGGCCGAGGCCCAGCCGCTGCGGCTGGTGTCGATGAAGCCCGTGGGCAACTACGCCTACTCCATCGCGTTTAGCGACGGGCATGACACGGGCATCTACACGTTCGATCAATTGCGGGACATCGGGCACGAGTTGCCGGGCTGAGCGAGCCAGAGCAGCCGCGTTAAGTTCCTTGAGGTCACAAGACTGTTGCCTTGAAGCGGAGGTTGACTGATGAGACGCGTGTTTCTGTGGATTGCGATCGTTCTTGGTCTGGGGGCCGAATGGGCCACCGGGGACGACCAGGCGTTTCTGAATCCGCCGCCCGAGGCGCGAGTCCGGGCGTACTGGTGGTGGCTGAACGGGAATGTGACCAAAGCGTCGATCACCCGCGATCTGGAGGAGATGGCCGCCAAAGGGTTTGGCGGGGCGTTGATCTGCGACGCGGGCGGGGCGGAACAGGACGGCAACGATCGCGTGCCGCACGGACCGACGTTCTTTTCCGACGAGTGGCGCGAGCTGTATCGGCATGCGTTGTGCGAGGCCGACCGCCTGGGCCTGGAAATGAGTCTGAACATCCAAAGCGGCTGGAATCTCGGCGGGCCGATGGTCCAGCCGGAGGATGCACCCAAGAAACTGGTCTGGACGGAAGCCCGGGTGACCGGCCCGGCGAAAGTCGAGCAGCTGTTGCCCGTGCCGAAGCACCACCCCGACTTGTACCGCGACGTGGCTGTGGTGGCTTTTCCCCTGAAACCCGCGCCGGACACCGGCCGAGTGGGCTGCGAGGTGACCGCCAGTTCGGCACGCGTCGAGCAGGCGGCGCCGCTCGCGAGCGACGGCCTGACGGATTCATTCTGGGTTTCGTACGGCGTCCAGGCGGGCGAGGGCCCCACGCGCGAGCGGCCGGAGTGGCTGCAATTCCGCTTCTCGCAGCCGGTGTCTGTCAGCGGCTTTGCCGTGCAAGGCCGGTCGGGATACGGACCCACCAGCGGCGAGCTGCAGGTGTCTGACGACGGACAGGCTTGGCGCGCGGTCCACGAGTTTTCCGCTGCCGCCGATCGCGCCGAGGGCAAGTTCGACGCCGTTCGCGCCGCGCAGTTCCGGCTGGTGTTCTACGGTTCCCGCGACCCGCGTACCCCCGCGACGCCGCGCAACATCCAGATCGTGGAAGCCCAACTGCTGGATCCGCTCGGACATATCGTGAACGCCACCGGTCCGCAGCGGCGGCCGCTGCAGATGTGGGCTCAGAAAGCGTTGCACAAGCCGCTTAGCTTCTCGGCCCCCGATACGACGCCTTTGCTGGAAGAATTGCCTGCGGAAGCGGGCGAGGAGGACACGGCCGCACTGAACGTCCGCGACCTGACCGCGTGCCTGGACGCCGCTGGAACACTGCGTTGGGATGCACCGGAGGGTGAGTGGCAGGTCTTGCGGTTCGGCTGCACCTTGAACGACCATTGCCGCGTGTCAACGTGCAGCGACGGCTGGGAAGGCTATGCGCTGGATCCGTTTGATGCGGGCGCTTTTCGGAAGTACTGGGAGCAGATCGTCGAGCCGCTGATCGCCGACGCGGGGCCCCTGGCCGGCACCGCGCTCAAGTACCTGCACACGGACAGTTGGGAGGTCGAGGTGGCCAGTTGGACGCCAACGCTCCGCGAGGAATTCCGGCGGCGGCGGGGCTATGATTTGTTGCCGTTCCTGCCGGTGATCGCGGGCAAAATTGTGGACAGCCGTCCGATCAGCAATCGGTTCCTGCACGATTTCCGCAAGACGATGGGCGATCTGGCGGTGGACAATCATTACCGGCTGTTCTCCGAGGGGGCGCGGCGACACCAGTTGCTGCTGCACCCCGAATCCGGCGGACCCCACGCCGTGCCCGTCGACTCGCTCCGCTGCCTGGGCATGGACGACGCGCCGATGTCCGAATTCTGGGCCTGGTCCTGGCGGCATCGCATCGGCGACACGAATCGTTTTTTTGTGAAACAGCCGGCTTCCGCAGCGCATACCTACGGTCGGAAACTGGTGCTCGCCGAGGGCTTTACCACGATCGGGCCGCATTGGCAGGAGACCCTGTGGGACAACCTCAAGCCGGCGTTCGACCAGGCGTTGTGCGAGGGCCTGAACCGGCTGGTGTGGCACGCCTTTACCTGCTCGCCGGCCGAGATGGGTTTGCCGGGTCAAGAGTACTTTGCCGGCACGCACTTCAACCCGAACGCCACCTGGTGGAATAAATCGCCCGCGTTCCTGGCTTACCTGAACCGCTGCCAGTACCTGTTGCAGCGAGGGACGTTCGTGGCCGACGCGGTCGCGTACTACGGCGATCACGTGCCGAACTTTGCCCAATTGAAACGTTCCGATCCGGCCCGCGTCCTGCCGGGCTACGACTATGACGTGGCGACCGAGGAGGTGGTGCTGACGCGGATGAGCGTCCGCGACGGCCGGATCGTCCTGCCCGACGGCATGAGCTATCGCGTCCTCGTATTGCCGAATCGGCCGGCGATCTCGTTGGCCGTGCTGCGCAAAGTCAAGGAACTCGTCGACGCCGGGGCGACGGTTATCGGCACGAAACCGAGCCAGGCCACCGGCCTGCAGGACTACCCCTCCAGCGATGCCGAAGTCGCGAAACTGGCTTCCGCCCTGTGGGGTGAGGATGCGTCCCAGGCGGTCGGCGAGCGCCAAGTCGGGTCGGGCCGCGTGATCTGGGGCAAGACGGCTCGCGAAGTCCTGGCCGGCGACGGCATCCTGCCGGATTTTGAGTTCAGCGGAGGGGATGAAAACGCGTTGGTCGACTACATTCACCGCCGCGACGGTGAATGCGAAATCTATTTTGTCGCCAACCGCAACAACCGCGACGAACAGCTGGTGTGCACATTTCGCGTGGCGGGCAAGGCTCCCGAACTGTTCGATCCGTTGACCGGCCGGACGCGGCCTCTGTCAGCTTGGTACGTGGACGCCGGCCGAACGACCGTCCCGCTGCAGTTTGCGCCGTGCGGATCCTGGTTCCTCGTCTTCCGCCAGCCGGCTGCGGCGCCGCCAGGTACCACTGGCGGCAACTTCCCCAAGCTTACGCCCGCCCAAACGCTGGCGGGGGCTTGGCAGGTCCGTTTCGATCCCCGCTGGGGTGGTCCGGAAAGCGTAGAGTTCGCCGAGTTGACCGACTGGACCAAACGCCCGGAGGATGGCATCCGCTTCTATTCGGGGACCGCTACGTATCGCCAGACCTTCGACTTGCCACCCTCGCTGCACGCGGCTGGGCGACCCGTGGTGTTGGACTTGGGAGTCGTCAAGCAGCTGGCCCAGGTCAAGTTGAACGGTCGCGACCTGGGTGTGCTGTGGGCAAGTCCGTTTCAAGTTGACGTGACCGACGCCGTGCAACCGACCGGAAATGTACTGGAAGTCGAGGTCGTGAACTTCTGGCCGAATCGAGTTATCGGTGACCAGGGGTTGCCGGAGGAGAAGCGGCTGACCCGCACGAACATCCGGAAGCTGATCAAGGACACGCCGCTGGTCGAGTCGGGACTGCTGGGCCCGGTGCAGGTCCTAACGGCGGACTTCTGACTCCGGCTGGAGCCCGGGATCCCAACATGTCGCCTTGACGGAGCGTTAAGCTCGCTCGGGGTCGAGCGCCTCGGCCACCGCCTGGGCCTGCTTGCGGACGGACGGATGGGGGTCATCGAGCAGGTCCCGGGCCGCCTGCCGGGCCAGTTCGGGGGCCACGCTCGCCAACGACGTGAGCGCTTGCCAGCGCACGTTGGGATCGCTGTCGCCGACCGCTTGCAGCAGATACTGGCGCGTCGCCGGCGAAGCCGCTCCGATGGCCGCCAACGAACGCACGGCCCAGAACCGCACGCTGGCGTCGCTGTCTTGGGTCCGCTTGCCCAACGCCGCTTCCGACGGGTGCGCCGTCCGCTGCAGCCGCCCCAGGGTCAGGGCAGCCCGCCGGCGCAGCCCGGGTTCGGGACTGTCGAGCAGCCGTGCGAGCGGTTCGACCGCGTCGCCGCCGAATCCGGCGAGCGTCATGAAGATCTCATCCCGGAGCGATTCGTCGGGAGCGGCGACCGCCTCGAGCAGCGCCGGAATCGCCGATACGGCTTGGGCGCCCAATTGTTGCAGCGTCAGGCAGGCGGCGCAGCTGGCACGCGGATCAGGCCGGCGCAGCGTCTCGATCAGAGCGGGGACGGCCGCTTGGCCAATCCCGGCCAGTGCTTCCGCTGCCGCGAGCCGACAATCGGGGGCGTCTTCGGTCAACACGCCGATCAGTGCGGGCACCGCCGGCGCTGCAGGGGGGCCGATCTGATGCAGCGCAAAGATCGCGTACCGGCGAAAGACGCAGTCGCGGCGACTCGCTTGGCGGATCAGCGAGGGGACCGCCGCTTCGGCTTCGGGCCCCAGTCGAACCAGTGCCAGACAAGCATATTCCTGCGTCCGAGGATCTGGATGGTCAAGCAAGGGCAGCAATCGCGGGACAACACTGGGCCCGTATTCGGCGATGCCTTCCGCGGCTCGCATGCGCTCCGCCAGGGTGTCGGCCGACTGAAGCTGCTTTAGCAGCTCGCCCAGCGACCTTTCTCCGGCCAGGGCGTGCGGCGCGGGCGCCGCGATCCACAGTCCGCCGCTCAGCAGGACCGCCAGTCCACCCGCAAGAATCGAGTTGACGGGCCGCCTCATAGCGCCATCCCCGCACCGGAATTCACCAACCGCCGAGCTGCCAAACGTGACAGGTTGTCGGGCAGCGTCCGCTCGATCACGTGGGTGCAAAGACCCTCGTACTGTTCCGGGGCCACCAGGGTGTGCAGGATCTGCAACTCGGCGCGGACTCGCGAAACGGCGGCCTGATATTCGTCCTGCGCCGTCGTGCTCCGCCGACCGTCGTACAAGTCCGAACCGTCCCCGAGCCGGACAGCGGCGGCTTGCATCTGTTGCAGCGCCTCGGACAAATCGGCGCAGATCGGCAAGTCCAGGAAACGGCTGTGAATCCCGGGATGGCGCGGGCTGCCGTGGCGTTTGGCGACCTGCGACGACGCCTGACGCGAGGCGCGGAAATCGTCGGGCGAGCCCGCGGCCGGTTGGACTTCGTTTGAGGCGCGCAGTACGGCCAACGAATGCTGTTTTGCGCCCCAGAACACCGTCGCCAGGACAGAGATGGCAAGCAGTGCTTGCAGCGTTTCCTTGAGACTTGCGAACATAAAGGTTTACCGAGTATGGAGAAACGGAGCCACCTTGGGGGCCGCGGACACCGGGGCCCGGGATCGAGCGGCCGGTCATATAAACCCCGCACCGGCCGGTGGGTGTCGAGTGTTTTCCGCGGGCTTAGAGTAGGATGCGCGAGGTCGTGCGGTTATTGGGATGCGACGCGAATGTCGCCACTTCCGCATTCTTGCTCGGTGAACCCTTGTCAGCGCCTCCGAATGCGTGTACACCAACAGGAATGGGGCATGAGGCTGCAGCAACGGTTTTCTGGGTTCTTTTGGCGACTGCCGTGGTGACGTACGCGTTCGCCTGGTGCTGGCGGTCGCCCTACGGTCTGTGGCAAGCGACGATCTACTTCGTGGCTCTCGTCTTGACCCGCATCCTGTGGCGGACGCAAGTTCCGCCCTTTCCCCTGGCGGCGGGCCAAGGCGCCGTAATCGTCTCCAACCATCGCTCCAGCGTCGACCCGTTCTTCATTCAGATCGTGGTCAACCGGTACGTGCGGTGGTTCGTTGCCAGGGAATACTGCGAGCACCCAGCGTTTGGCTGGTTCCTGCGGGCGGCCCGCGCCATTCCCACCAACCGCCACGGCACCGATACGGCGGCGACCAGGTTGGCGATTCGAGCCGTAGCGCACGGCGAATTGATCGGCCTGTTCCCCGAAGGCCGCATCAACCGAACGGACGAGTTCATGCTGCCGGGACGCCCGGGCGCGATCCTGGTCGCGCTCAAGGCCCGCGTGCCGATCCTGCCCTGCTATATCGAAGGCGCGCCCTACGCCGGCAGCGTGACCAGTCCCTTGCGAATGGCCGCCCGCGTGCGAGTGCGGTTTGGCGACCCGATCGACCTATCACCTCACTACGGCCGCGAACAAGAGCCCGGCGTTCTCGGGGACTTGTGCGTGCAAGCGATGGCGGCCATCGCCAGGCTCGCCGGGCGGGACGATTTCCAGCCCCGTCTGGCCGGGCGGAAATGGAACCGGGACCCCGAGCAGCCGGAAGCTTGAACCGCCGAACCGGCCCGGCGAGCGAGGATGACTCGTTGCTCCGTCTTGCTTCCTGCTTCCAGGCAGGTATGCCTACCGCGGACACCACGGACACCATGTTGATTTCAGCGGAAGGGGCGGGAATCGCGGTCTGCGGCAGAATAACGTGATTCTCAAGGCCGGCCAGGCATCCTATTCAGCCGGCCGGGGGCGGATCTGGACCACGCCCTCGCAGTCGCTGCCGCCGTCGGCCGTGACGTCCACCTTCAGGACGGAACTGGTTTCGTGGGTCACCTGGGCGGTGCGGTTCACGTGGAACGTGTGCGAATCCGCGACGGGCGTGAGCAGGCCGGGCGTCGCTTCTTCTCCTTCGTACAGCAGCGTGGCCTTGGTGATGCGGAGCGAGTGTCTGCCGCCGGTCTGCTCGAACTTCACCTCGAACTGTCCGGGCTGGAGGATGAAAGGGCTGAGATCCAAGGTCAGCGTCGCCTGGCCATTGTGGAAGTCCTTGGCACTCCACGCACCGCAGCGCTGCCAGCGTGGTGCGCCGGGATGAAGATGGAATTCCCAGACAGTCGGCGGGCCGCTGGCTGCGGTGATGTTCAGCCGCACGAAACGCCCGCTGACGGAGGGGAAGTCCTGTTGGAATTGCCCGCCGACACGGCCGCCTTCCAGCGCCGCCTGCCAGGGCGCGTCGGTGGTGTTGCGGTATTGCAGCGTGAACTTCGAGATGCGGTCGGCGAGTTCGTGGATCGCGACCCGGCCGAACTCCGTGGGCGCACCGAGGTCCACCTCCAACCAACAGGCCGTTGTCCCGTCGGGGCAGCCCCAGCGGGTGTCCAGTTCGCCGTCGGTCGCCCGGGATGCGACGTAGGGCGCGCTGTGGAACGCGGACGCCGTCGTGGGCCGGCCCGTGGTGAGGGAGCCTGCCGAGACGCCCTCGACATGATACGCCGCGAAGCTGCGGATGATCGGCTCGCCGGCGGCCTGGATGACGCGCAGTCGCACCCGGCTGACGGGTACAGGCCGGAACAGGTCGATCTTCTTCCGACCCACGGAAGTGCCCTGGCTCAACTCGCACCACTGGCCGTCGCGGAAGCCTTCCACCGCATACTCGCGGATTCGTTCGCCTTGGCGGTAGTCCTCCATGATGACGGCATGATTGACCAGCGTGGGCTGCGGCAAGGCAAGTTCCACCGTCGTGCCCCGCCGGTCTTGCACCTCGGCGATCGGGCCGCCGAAACGGCGTTCGATCTCCCGTCCCAAGCTTTCGTACAACTGCATGTCGCCGGCGGGAATCAACCCGTCGGTGTTCGGGGTGGAATTGAGCAGCAACACGCCGCCGCGCCCGGCGGATTTGTAGTAGATGTCCAGCAACTCGTCCAGGCTCTTGCGTTTCTGCTCGTTCGCGGCCGACCAGAACCAGTTATGGTTGTACAGCGTCGTATCGGCTTCGAGCGGCGCCCACGCGTCGCCGTCGGGATTGCCGTGCGCGGCGGTGGCGACGCCGCTCCGGAGGTCTTGGCTCAGGAGCGAATTCCACGCCGGGTAAGGCAGCTTGCCGCTTTCGGTTCCGGGCCAGCGGATGGTCGCCTGCGGCCCCTGGAAAATCACGGCCTCGGCCGCGTGTTCCTGGAGGATGTCGCTGACATCGATCACGCAACTGCCGTCGAACCACACTTCCGCGATTGTACCGTAACGCGTGAGCACTTCGGTCAACTGCTGGCGGAAGACCTTGTTGTAGGCGTCCTGCTTCGTCGGGTCCTTCGTGCGCCCGCCGCTGCCGATGGCCGCGCCCCAGGTGGCGTCGCCGGGATAGACGTAAATGCCCAGCGCGAGGCCGTGCTGGCGGCACGAGGCGGACAGTTCCGCCAGCACGTCGCCCTGGCCGCCTTTCCACGCGGCGTCCTTGATGCCGTACTCGGTCGTGTCCGTTCGCCACCAGCAGAAGCCTCCGGTGTGCTTGGCGACGAAGAGGATTTCCTTCGCGCCCCACAGCTTCGCGGCCCGGCACCACTGATCGGTGTCGAGCCGGGCGGGATTGATCGCGGACAGCGGCGTCGAGTGATCGTCATACTCGCGCCCCTGCCAGGTGCAGGGGTCGAGGCACACGAACTGAATCCGCTCCCGCTCATGCCAGGCGTACTGCTGGGGCGTGGGACGGGCCAACATCACTTCAGCCCCGCGGGCCGCCGTCAGCGGGGCCAGGAGGATCAGGCCCGACGCCAGGAGTTGCCGATGGTAAGAAGCGTACGCAAGTGGTTTCAAGCGATGGTTCATGGATTCAGGACGCGGCGGCAGGGGCGTTGATCCCTGCCGCGAGCGAGGGGGAAACGAGGATGGGTAACGACTGGAAGAACGTCGGTTGGCTGTTTTTCACCGGGCCTACTACTTCGCACGCTTCCAGACTTCCGAGTATGGCCCCTGGTCCGGCAGTGTCAGTGTCAATATATCGCGATCCAATTTGACCTGAAACTCCAGTGCCTTTGTGCCTTCAGCCGCCTTGAGTGACGCGTCATCGCCATACTCGATGGTCTCGATATGTTTGTCGGTCGAGAGGGGGCACGCACCGCCGACGATGCCGAGAATTCGCTTCGTCTTCGGATTGTATACCGTACGCGTAAAATGGGTCGGAGTGATATGTAGTAGCTTGACTTCGGTTCCATCCTGCTTGGCCGGCCGCACCTCCTTGCCGTTCGTCACTGCGACCTGTTGCCACGTTCCCACAAGCTGTACGGGAGACTGGAGCGATTCTCCGGCGGTCTCTCCGACCACATATCCCAATCCCATGAGACCAATCGCTACCGAGGCTCGAAAGATCCAGTGAGACCGACTCGTAGGCAGATCAACCATGGCGCACCAAAGCTCCAAATCAAGGAAAGGTGGTTTGCTGGGGATGTCGCACGCAGCATTCTGGCTCGAACACGACCTATAAGACGAAACAGCTGGCCAAGAGTTTTCTGGGTAATCCGGAATCTCATCTCATTCCCGACCGCGTACCTGAGGATGGCCCAGCAACGGGTGCCCGGCGAGGTTCTCGAACAACGGCGGATCGAATTCCATCAGGCCGAAGATGTCGTTCAGTTGGCTGGTGGCGACCCAGGGCAGCCAGAGGCGGTGCAGGCCCAGGCCGCGGGGCGGGGCGAAGGAGTAGTGCTCTTGCTGCCAACCGAGGCCGCGCAGATCGTAGGGGTGCGCGGGCAGGGCGACCATCGCCTTGGTGTTGTGCAGCAGGATGCGGGCGACGTCCCGGTAGTGCTCGTCGCCCGTGTGCCGGTACAGGCGGGCGAACTCGTCGGCATCGAAGGCCATATAGGCGTCCACCAGCGAGTGGCCCGTGGCGATCAGCTGCAGTCCGGTCGTCGGCACGCCTTGTTTCCAGTGCAGTCGGCCATCGTCCGCGTCGGCGGGCAGCGGGACGTTCCACAGGTAGATCCAAGTTTCGGCCAGATCCGCGGCGACGCGGGCGCGGTCCAGCCACTTCCGTTCGCCGGTGGTTTCGAACAGCAGCAGGTAGGCTTCGGGATGACCGGGGGCATGGCTCAGCGCCGTGGTGGGCTGACCGGTCGCGATGACAAATCCCTCGCCTTCCGGCGGCGCCATTTTCAAACGCAGGAACGAGGCGATGATCCGTTCGGCCTTGCGGCGGAGTTCCACGCTGCGGGCGGTGTTGTC
>CAIYOB010000388.1 GCA_903927685.1 uncultured Planctomycetaceae bacterium | reverse complement strand
GGGCCCGAACTGGCCGGAGCGATCGAGCTGGTGAGTCCCGCGAACAAGGATCGCCCGCAACACCGCGCCGCGTTTGCCAACAAGTGCGCGGCTTATCTTCAGCACGGCGTCGGGCTGCTGATCGTGGATGTCGTCACCAACCGGCGGGCGGACCTGCACAGGGAGATTCTGAGCCGGGTGGGATCGCCCGAGCCAACGGCTTGGGAGCCCGACTTGTATGCGGTTGCCTACCGGCTGGTCAAACGGGACGAGGAGCCAGCCCTCGATATCTGGCAGCACCCGCTCGAGCTCGGCCTACCCTTGCCAACGCTGCCTTTGTGGCTGCGCGGAAATGTCTGCCTGGGCGTGGATCTTGAAGCCACCTATTCGCGGACCTGTCACGAACAACGGCTGTCGCCGGGTGTGTCTTGAACCGAGGGAGTTCACGGGACAGTCGCTTCCGACGGCTGGTTTTCCCACGGGGTCTGGTATAATTGGACGGACGAACGCGGCCAAAGGGTCTTCGCGAACGTGCGGAACGAAAAGCTGGTCACGAGGCATGGCATGACGACAGCAACTTTTCAGCCTGACATTTCTGTCGATACCCTGGTGCGGTCTGCCCAGCAATTGAGCGAATCGGACTTCGAACGACTTACGTCCGCGGTGCTCGAGATTCGCGCCAAGAGGGCCTCGCTCAGTGTCTCCAAAGAGGAAGGGGAACTGTTGCTCGAATGCCAGCTTCGCCTGCCGGACCGTCGGCAGGCACGCTATGACGAGTTGCTGGCGAAACGGGACAATGAAAAGCTGACACCGCTCGAATACGAGGAACTCCTCGAACTCACGCGAGAGTCCGAATCGCTGGATGTTCGCCGGGTGCGAGCACTCACGGATCTCGCGCACTTGCGGCGCCTGACGCTCGATCAATTGATGCGGCAGATGCAGTGCGAAAGCCTAAGCGCCGGGGAGTAAACCGCGGTCGATGACGCTACGCGAACAGGTCCGACAACGTGCCCACGATCGATGCGAATACTGCCAAAGTCAGGCGAGATTTGCCACGCAGTCGTTTGCGTTGGAGCACATCGAGCCCCGAAGTGCCGGTGGTGAGACCACGCTGGAAAACTTGGCCTTTTCCTGTCAAGGATGCAACAACCACAAGTACTGCCGAACGACCGGCGTAGATCCCGTCACTCAGGAGTTTGTTCCCCTCTTCCATCCTCGCAGGCAACGTTGGCCAGATCATTTTGCTTGGGATGATCGCTACGAGCGGATTGTCGGCCTGACACCCACCGGACGCGCAACGGTAGCCTGCCTGCGGCTCAACCGAGACGAGCTGGTCAACCTCCGGCAGGCACTTTACCTTGTTGGTGCGCATCCCGTGCTCGATGAGTCTGCTGACAGTAGTTGACGGCGTGCCCCCGGGAGAATGTCCCGGTGCTTCCATATCCCCGCCCAACAGGAGTCCCGTCCCCATGTTCATCTGCTGCTGGACCGATTCACTTCGGCTGATCGCCTTCCTACTGGCCTCACTCGTCCTCGAACGGACGGCGCTCGATGCGGGCGAGCCGCCGGCAACGTCACTGGCCGCAGGCAAGATCCTGGCGTTTGGCGGCGTGCATGGCGGTATCGTGGTGCACCTGGGCTGCGGCGACGGCCGCCTGACCGCCGCCCTGCGGGCCGACGAGCGTTATACGATTCACGGACTGGAATCCGATCCGGCCTTGGTCGCCCGGGCCCGCGAGCACCTCGCCGAGCGGGGCCTGTATGGCCCGGTTTCGGTCGAGACCTGGAACGGCCCAACGTTGCCCTATGCCGACAATCTGGTCAATCTGATCGTGGTCAGCGGCTCGACGGCCGTCGCCAAGGCGGAACTGTTGCGCGTGCTCTGTCCCGGCGGCAAGCTGATCCAGGTGGCCGCGGACCGGGAACCGCAGGCTGCTGACGTCGTCGTCAAACCGCGTCCGGATACGATCGACCAGTGGACGCACTTCCTGCACGACGCGGGCAACAACGCCGTGGCTGCCGATACGCAGGTCGGTCCGCCGCGGTGCTTGCAGTGGGTCGCCCCGCCGCTGTGGCTGCGGAGCCACGAAACGCCTTCGGGGATCGAGGGCCTGGTCGCCTCGGGCAGCCGTATCTTCTATTTCCTAGACGAAGGGCTGATCGGAATCACCGACCAGCGACTGCCGGAACGCTGGTCGCTGGTCTGCCGCGACGCCTTCAACGGCCGGCTGTTGTGGAAGCGAACCGTCGCGCCGTGGGGCTGGCCGGAATGGGCCCGCGACAAGTTCGAGAACCAAGACTGGACGGAGATTCGCTCCGGCCGGACCGTGGTCCCCGCCGAGAACCAGCGGCGGCTGGTGGCGGACGGCGAGCGGCTGTACGCGACGCTGGGCTTCGCGGCTCCCCTGGCCATCCTGAACGCGGCCGACGGCGAGATGCTGGCCGTGGTCGAGGACGCGTCGCCGGCCAAGGAGATTCTGGCCAGTGACGGCATCGTGGTGGTCCATTGCAGTGATCCGGCGTCGGCTCCGGCCAAACGCCGCGGCAAGCCCGACGACAAGAGTTCGCGGCTGGTTGCCGTCCAAGGCAACGGCGGCGCCGTGCTGTGGTCCCAGGAAACGAAGGCGATCAGCCCCCTGCAACTGCTGATCGACAGCGGCCGGGTGGTGTACCAGGCGGGAGCGACGCTCACCGCCCTGAGCTTGGCCGACGGACGACGGCAGTGGTCGGTGGACGGGTTGCCAGGCAAGACCCGCACGCTGATCGGCCACGACGGCGTGGTGCTCCAATACTCCCAGAATACCCTGGAGGCCCGCGACGGCGGTTCGGGCCAGTCCCTGTGGCGGCAGGAGGTCCCCGCTTCGACGAGCGGCGAAAGCGAGGACCTGTTCGTGGCCAACGGCGTGGTCTGGCGCGGCATGCTGTGCGTCGACGAGAACGAGCAGCCGGTTGGCAAGAGCGCCGACGCGCTGGCCGTCGGGTTCGACCTGCGCACGGGCGAGTTGCGGAAGCGAATCGTCGTACAGGACCTGCGCAGTCCCGAACACCATCACCGCTGCTATCGCAACAAGGCGACCGAGCGGTACCTGATCAGCGGCATGGAAGGCGCCGAGTTCATGGACCTGGTCGGCGATGACCACGGCCAGAACAACTGGCTGCGCGGCGCGTGCAAGTTGGGAGTGATGCCCTGCAACGGGCTGCTGTACGTGCCGGCCGACCAGTGCTTCTGCCAGCCGGGGGCCAAGCTGTTGGGCTTCACCGCGGTCGCGGCCCAGTCGCCGGCGCGCCAGCAGCTGGTGCCCGACGCCCGACGATTGGAACGTGGACCGGCGTGGGAATCGAGCGAGCCGGGACAGGCTCCCGCGCCGAATCCCGACGACTGGCCGACCTTTCGGCACGATCCCTCGCGCCACGGAACCACGGCCTGCGAGGTCCGCTCGCCCGTGGCCACCCAATGGCAAGTCAAGCTGGGCGGTCGGCTGACAGCCCCCGTCGCGGCAGGCGGTCGAGTGTACGTGGCTCTGGCGGACGCTCACACGGTCGTCGCCCTGGAGGCCAAGTCGGGTGTGGAGGCCTGGAGATTCACGGCCGGCGGGCGGATCGATTCGCCGCCGACGATCCACGGGGGGCTGGCCCTGTTCGGCTCGGCCGACGGCCACGTCTACTGCCTGCGGGCCAGCGACGGCGAACTGGTCTGGCGATTCCTGGCCGCACCGCAAGAGTGCCGCATCGGCTGTTTCGACCAGTTGGAATCGGCTTGGCCGGTGCATGGCAGCGTGCTGGTTCGCGATGGCGTCGCGTACGTCACCGCCGGCCGCTCGACCTACCTGGACGGCGGCATTCGCCTGTACGCACTCGATCCGCCCACGGGCAAGGTTCTGCATCAAGCCGTGCTGGAAGGTCCGGTGCGGGACATCGAGACGGCTCGCGACGTGGCCTTCTTCGTGCCCGGCGCCAATTCCGATGTCCTGGTCAGCGAGCAAGACCATCTCTACATGCGGCAGAAGAAGCTGACGCCGGACTTGCGCGAGGTCTCGGTGCCGGTGCTGTCCAGCAAGGGCGAGCAGGACGTCGGCCGGCACGTGTTCTCGACCGCCGGCTTGCTGGACGACTCCTGGTATAACCGCACCTTTTGGATGTACGCCCAGCGCTGGCCGGGCTTCCAGCTGGCGAATCAGTCGCCGAAGACCGGCCAGTTGCTGGTCGTCGATGCGGAGCGGACGTATGCCGTCCAGCCGTTCTATCGCCGCAACGTGCACAGCCTGATGTTCTTCCCGGGCAAGGAAGGTTACCTGCTGTACGCGGACCGGAACGACAACGAGCCGCAGATTGTCGGCGAACCGGGGGCGCGACAGCCGGTCGCCTGGCTGCCGCAGTCGCACATCCCGCGCGAAGGCAATCCGGGCTTGGACAGCCCGGCGTTCGGACTGGACAAGATGATCGGCTATACGCGCGCCGAGTTGCCGCTGTGGTCGCGATTCGTGCCGATCCGCATTCGGGCGATGGTCAAGGCTGGCCCGACGCTGTTCGTCGCCGGCCCGCCGGACGAACTCGATCCCGCCGATCCGTACGCGGCGTTCGAAGGCCGCCGCGGCGCCCGCCTGGCCGCGCTGGCGGCCGCCGACGGCACGCCGCTGGCCCAGCTGGATTTGGAATCGCCGCCGATCTTCGACGGCCTGATCGCTGCCGGTGGACGGCTGTTGCTGGCGCTCGAAGACGGCACGCTGACAAGCCTGGGGCCGACGGAGCAATGACCGCCGGAGCGGGAAGACAGCACGCACGCCGGTCTTCGAAGTTGCGCATTTGGCAGTCCGTCCGTGCTTGGCCGAAGGCCTGCGCCCACCGTAGCCTGGGGCAACGCCCCAGGACCACGGTGTCGTCGGGCCTTTTTGGCCGAAGGCCATATTCACATCGTCCGAAGCAGGGCGGTGAATATGGCCTTCGGCCAAACAACGGGTGATTGCTCGTGTTCCTGGGGCGTTGCCCCAGGCTACGGTGAATATGGCCTTCGGCCAGAATTCCGGGACGAAAATGCGCAACTTCAAAGACGCCGGTGACTGGCCGCGAAGGGTAATCGACAACGCACTAGCCGGAACTCGACGATGGCTGCGGCACGACGGCGCCGAAGCCGCCGGCACTGTTGCGGCGCAGGCCCAGCGATGCCAAGGCGCGGTGCCACATCCAGCGGAACAGTCGCGGGCGCTGGACCTGCAGGGGTTGCGGCACGGAGCCCCCCGAGCCCGGCGCGACCACCTGCAGCCGCAGGCCGGCCAACTGCCAGCGCAACGCCACATGGGCCAGATCGTTCTGCGGCTGGCCCGCATGCAACTGGACCAGCAGCACCGAGTTCACCGCGTGGGCCTGCAGGAAGTTCGCCGAAGGAAAATCCTGCGGAAATACCAGCCAGCGGTTGTCGAACAAACCGGGCCGCGGCGTGGCGGTCCCACGCATCCGGTCGGCGTCCAGCAGGAATGCCGGCGGTGCGTCGTCGGGCAGAAAAAGCCCCGCCAGATACGGACCACCTCGCCCCACCAGATCCAGAATCGGCTCCATGGACACGACGGCCGAAGGACTGGAACAGGCGTTGAACAAGGGTACCGGCCGGTAGCCGCGCGCCGCCAGTGCCAGGCCCGTCCGCAGCGCCATCCCTCCCGGCAGATCGACGACCAGCGCAGCCTGCTCGTGCGGCTCCGGCGCCCACGTCACGTCCGTGTCGCGCCACTCGTCCGGCGACGGCGGCTCCGGCCGCACCGGGTTCGGCTGGGCAAACAGCACGGGCTTGACCCACGCTGACCACGCGACGTCGGCCGGCGCCCAGATGTCGAACAACTCTTCGTTAGTCATGTGCCTCTCCCACCAAAACGGCCACATCTTGGGACCAGCAGTCGATCAGCGGTCGGCGGGCCAGCCGTCCGTAGATCCCGGCCGTCCGGCCGTCCACCGTGAACACGCCGACTTGCGGAAAGACCGGCCCCCGCGGTCCGGCCAAGCCGACGGCTTGAAAGCGGCGTTGCGCGGCCCACTCGCCGCGGTGCCAGCGGACGGACCTGCGAATCTGCCGCCACTCGTTCTCCGCCGTGACGCCGGCGATCGCCACATCCTCGCCGACGCGGCCCAAGGCGGGCTTCAGCACCCAGCCGTCCAGGACCGCCGCCAGCCGCCGGTCCGGGGCGACGGTCTCAGGCAGCAGGCTGCGCCAAGTCGGCAGCGGCGTCTGCAACTGGGACCACACCAACGGAAACCGCTTGCTCTGCGTCAGCAGAGCTGTCCCCGGGTTGCTCAGCGGAATGCGGCTGCCGTGAAACAGGTATTGCCAACCGCAGTGCCGGGGCAGGCTGGGCAGCCACTCCGCCGGGAAGAAGCGGAGCACGCCCGCAACCTCGTCGGTAGTTCCCGCGACGCGAACCGCCGCTCGGTCGTCACGCCAGGTCAAGTCGGCCGGGCTGGCCAGGCAGGCGCGCAGCCCGTGCTGCTCCAGCAATCGCCCCAGGTACACCATCACTTGCCGATCGTCCGTATAGGCCGTGGCGTGCACGAGCGCCACCAGGGAGCCGGGAGCCAGCCGCCGAGCCCAGGCCGCGGCGTAGGCGGCCGCCGGATCTCCCGCCACCTGCAGCGCCGGATACCGGTCGGCGACTTCCCGCGCGAACCCGGACGCCTCGATGAACCCGCCCGGCACATCGCTGTTGACTTCGGTGATCCGCCAGCCCTCGGTGGTCAGGTGAAAGTCGAACCGCATCACGCGGGGGCCGGAACACGGC
The DNA here is from genome assembly GCA_903927685.1 of uncultured Planctomycetaceae bacterium. Next base: position 8,278 of record CAIYOB010000388.1, on the reverse strand, counting down.
GGCGCCCCGGCCGCCCGCGCCAGGACGCACCGCACCGCGCGGGGCAAGCCCAAGCCGTGGTGCAAGTCCGGCCGGCGGACCAGTTCTTCCTCGGCCGCCAAGGTCTCCGCCGCCAACTGGTCGGCCCAAGCGGCCACGCGCTGCCACTCGGCGCGTCCGAGCACAAGGGGAAAGTCGCACAGGACCGACAGGTCCTCGAACTGCGGGTCCCACTTGCCCCAGCGGAAAATCGTGGCCCGCCGCACCGCCTGATACGCGTCCGCAGCCAACGCCGGGCCGATCCACATCGCCTCGCTCATGGCTCCAGCCCCAAGTGGACCAGCCAAGCCACCGCGCTGCCCACGTAGATGACCACGGGCGGCAGGCCGCACAGGAACCACGGCGGCTGCGGCTGCTCGACCGTCGGCCGGCACAGCCATTCGCACGGCACGGCCAGGACCAACAGCACCAACACCGGCCAGGCCGCCTGCAGGAAATCGGCGTTCGTCGCCAGCACCGAAACCCAATCGCCCGCGACGGCGCGGCCCAGGATCAAGCCCGCCGCCGCCAGCAGTCCACCCACACGCATCCCGGAGGCGACGTCGCGTTCCACCGTCACCGACTCGGAGACCGCCGTCAGCCTGTCCAGCACGACCCACAACACCAGCAGCGTGCCGGTGGACAACAGCGCCGCGTAGACGACGACCCACCAACCGGGCCCGTCGCCGATGTTCCCGCCGGCAAAACACAGGGTCAACCCGGCCAATCCGCCAGCCACAGCCCAGGCCGCCGCCGCGTTGCGACGCTCCAACACGTCGTCCCGCATGCTCAACCCCAGCAGTCCCAACAGCCGCACGCCCAGTCCGACCCAGGCGGCCCCCATGACGAAATACATGAACAGGTACTGGGGCGCCTCGCGGACGTCGTGCGAGGCCAGCCGCCGGAGCACCAGCCACAACAACGCGCCACAGGCAACGGGCGTGGCGATCACGGCCAGCCGCACGGCGAGCCCGCACCGCAACCACGTGATCGCCTGGCAGTGGCGGTACCAGCGGAGCCAAAACGTCCCGGCCAGGACACAACTGACGATCGTAGCAAAGACTTCGTCCTCGGACATGTCGACGCCCCTTGTCGAGGGTTCGCGGCACTTACACGAAAACATCGTAGACCACCACACCGATCCCAATGGCGAAAACTACAATCCCTGCCCAGTGCATCGGAATGAAGAACAACGAATGCTCCGAGCGATTCATGATCAATCGCTCTCCGGTCTGCACGTCGACAACCTCTCGGTCCGTTCGCGATTTGAGGGCCAAGCCAACGCCTGCCGACACGACCCCGCCGATCAGCAGCGCAAGCCCGGCAGCCCAGGCGTGAGAGGAGTAGAAGCCCTCACCAAATCGCGCATCCAAAAGGAACTCGACTGCAAGGCAACAGCCGAACGTAATAACGGCGACCAAGAAACCGAGTCCGGACCAGATGATCATACTGCCTCCGCCGAGTCTGCGAACGTCAGGCCGTCATCTTATCGCACCGCGGGGCGGGCGGCAATCGTCCGGATCGCCGTCGCGTGTCGCCGCTGCAATCTTCCGGCCGCGGGCCCGCCAGGACCGCCTGAACCGGCTACACCCCAGGCTTCAGAACCCACTCAGCAACTTTGCGGAGCGTCCAGGTTGTCACTGTCCAGGCCAGCAGCCCGAGGGCGAGTCCGCCTGCCGCCGTCGCCAGAGCCGCCGCTGATTCGAACGGCGATCCACTGTCCAGCGACAACGGAACCAACGCTACCGCGATCATCGGCAGAACCCCGCCGAAACCGACGCCGGTGGCCATCAGCAGCAACAGCACGGCGGGCAGCAGGAAGACGGTGAACACGCCCCGGCGCAGCGGCCGGGTTACACCGGCCCGGGACAACGCACTGACTCCAAAGACCCAGAACAGGGTGAAACTGCCGCCGAAAAACACCAGCAGGATTGCCATCGGCACCGTATTCTCATTCTCCAGGTCCGGTGGCGCGACAGCGACCACGGCGGCCAGGACGATCTGCAGCAGCACCAGCAGCCAGACAAAATCGCTGAGCGTAAATCGCGTCGGCAGATTGAGCACGCGGGCTTCCCGGGCCAAGGGCCGCAGGATCCAGTTGCCGGTGAAGATGGTTGCGACCAAAGCCAGTGCCATCCCGCCCAAGCCGGCTACCAGTTCGACCAGCCCCGTCATCGGATTCATGACGCCGCGGCCCCCGCCAGCAACAGCGACTCGGCCAATTCCAACGCGTCGACCGGCCAGAACTCGGTGCCGCGGGGATGCGCCGTCTCGGTGCCCCGCAGCGGCCGGCAGGACAGAATCGCCCGCAGCCAGCGGCGTGGCACCGCCTGACGGCCGTGGACCGCACCGAGCAAGGCTCCGGCGATGGCGGCGTTGGTATCCGTGTCGCCGCCCGCCATGACGGTCGCGACGACGCCCTCCTCCAAGTCGGCCGCGTGCAGCAAGCGATAGAACGCGTTCTGCAACGCGATCAGCACCCAGCCTTCGTGCTGCAAGAAGTCGGCAGGCGGGGCGTCGGCCGCATCCTGCAGGGCTTGCCGCACCTCGGAGCAGACGCCGGCCCGCTCGGCCGTCTCCAGCGCCGCCTGGTAAATGTCGCGCGGGGTTCCCGGTTCGCCGACGGCGCGGGCGATGGCCGCCGCGAATACGGCGCAAGCATCTTGGCAGACGGGATTCGGGTGCGTCAACCGGCTGTCCGCGCGAGCCCATTCGACAACCGCCTCGGGTCGGCCGGCGGCGAAGATCCCCAGCGGACTGATCCGCATCAGCGCCCCGTTCGCCTCACTCTCCTGCCGCGCCGCGTCGGCCGCCGCCCGCAGTCGCTCGGCCGCCGTCGAACCGCGCGAGGCGGCGTCCAGCGCCGCGGCCGTCGTGCCGCCGATATCGAACGGGCGCGAGAGGTACCAGTGGACGTAGGCGTGCAGGACTTCGCCGGGGTCGAATCGCTGCTGTTTCGTCAGGCTGCGGGCGAGCATCAAAGCCAGTTCCGAGTCGTCGGTAGGCTGGCCGGCCAGGATGTGCCAAGTTCCGCCGTCCACCAGGTCGCGCAGGCCGCCGGGGAACTTGGCGGCAATCCGATCGGCCGGCTGGAATTCGACGCGGCCGCCCAGCGAGTCGCCGGCCAGTTGGCCGAGCAGACAGCCTTGGGCGCGAGCCAGTCGGCCGACGTCGCTGACGGTCTGTCCAGCCTGAGGCGAGGACAGGGAGAACTTGGTGCGAACCGAGCGGCCGACGGCCGCAAACATGGCCGTCCAGTCCCGCGGCCAAAGGGCACGCGCGAGCGACTCGTCGCCGCCGAAACAACGGCTGGCGTAACTCTGCCCGTCGGACGTGTACTGGATCGGCTCGCCGACCTGGTTGATCAGCACGCCCTCAGCGCCCCGCAACAGCGCATGGCCAGCGGCGTAGTCCCAGCCCAGCGGACCCGAGATCGAAACCGCCGCATCGGCGTCGCCCGCGGCTACCAGGGCCAGCCGGTACGCGATGCTGGGCATCGTGGCGTAGCGGGCCGGCTGGACGCATCGCAGGGCGGTTAACGCATGCGCATCGGCGCCCGCCCACAGCAGCACGACGGGCGGCCGCTCGCCGGCGGACGCGGCCCCGGGCTTCTTCGCGGCGGGCGCCAGCGGCTGGCCGTTCCGCAGCACCGGTCCGCAACCTTCGGCCCAGCAGATCAGGTCGCCCTCGTCGTCCGGATAGCTGAACGCGTACACGACCCCCAGCACGGGCACGCCGTTGTGCAGCGCCGCGATGCTGACCGCGCTGCCCCGGCGGCCGCTCAGAAAAACGGATGTCCCGTCGTGCGGGTCCACCAGCCACAAGGGCTTGTCGGGCGGCCCCGGCGCGTACCCCAATTCTTCTCCCCGATACGCCCAGGGAAACTCGGCCCGCAGGACGTCCCGGATCAATCGCTCGGCCTGCTCGTCCACCTCGGCATGGCCGCCGGCGCCGCGTGGGCCGCCGGGCCGATGAAACTCGGTCCGCAGCAAGGCGCCTGCCTGCCGCGCGGCGTCGATTGCCAATTCCAGCGCTCTCGCATAATGAGTCATGGAACTGTCAACGTAATTCAGCCACTCGCCGCATGTCAACCGGCCGGTGGGGTATTTCCCCCGGCCCGCTCCCGGTTTACAACATGGTCAGCTTGCGATTCGATACTTCCCTAGAGACGAAGGAGAAGCTCCATGCCTCACCCAACGACAATCAACCGGCGGCGGTTCCTGACGACCGCCGCCAAGGCGAGTGCCTTGTTTGCTGTTCCGACCCTGGTCCCCGGCCGCGTCCTGGGACTCGATGGCGGCGTGGCCGCCAGCGAGCGGATCACGCTGGCCGGCCTGGGCATCGGCGGCCGCGGTGGCTATGTGCTGGGAGTCATGATGGAGGAGCCCGTATTCCAATTCGTCGCAATTGCTGACCCGCAGAAGGCGCGCCGCGAAGGCGTTAAGCAGCGGACGGAGGAGAAATACGGGCCCGGCATCGAGATGTACCGCGACTTTCGCGAGATGCTGCCCCGCGAGGACATCGACGCGGTGCTGATTGCCACGGGCGACCGCTGGCACACGATGGCCGCGATTTACACAGCCAAGGCGGGCAAGGACATTTACTGCGAGAAACCTTGCTCGATGACCATCGCCGAGAGCCAGGCCCTGGCCGACACGATGCGCCGCTATAACCGCATCTACACGGCCGGCACGCAGCGGCGGAGCATCTCCAATTTTCAGTTCGCCGCCGACTTGTGCCACTCGGGCAAGCTGGGCCAACTGACGACGGTCCACGCCAACACGCTGGACCCGTCCGTCCGCCACGACTGGCTGCCCGCCGAGCCGGAGCCGGGGCCGGACGAATGCGACTGGAACTTGTGGCTGGGCCCCACGCCCTGGCGGCCCTACAACAGCGCGTACACCCGCGGCGGCTGGCGCGGATTCTTCGACTTCCACGGCGGCGGAATCCTGGAATGGGGCGCCCACACCGTCGACCTGTGCAACTGGGCCGGCACCAACGACACGCTGATGCCCGTCCTGTACGAGCCGACCCCCAAGGGCTGCATCGCGACCTATTCCACGGGCTTGAAACTGGTCATGCGCGACGAAGGCTGGATGGGATTGGGCACCTGCAGCGCCAGGTACGAAGGCGAAGACGGTTGGGTCGAAACGGGCGACAGCGGTCGGCTGGAATTCTCCTCGGGCCAGTTGCGAGCCGAACAGCGGGTGTTCACCGAAGCTGGCACGTCGGCCGTGAGCCACGTCAAGGACTGGATCGACGCCATCAAGACCCGCCGGCCCGCCCACTCGAACGCCGACGTGGTGGCGATGAGCCATATCATCTGCCACTGTGCCTACATCGCCTGGCAGCTGGGCCGCCCGCTCGAGTTCGATCCGGTCAAGGTGGAGTTCAAGGGCGACGCCGAAGCCAACCGCATGCGTTCGCGGGCCCTGCGCGACCCGTGGCATGTATGAACCAGTAACCGTGACACAAAAGGAGATACACATGTTTCTGAAACGAAGTTTTGTCCCCGCGGCCTGTGCCGCGATTCTGGGGGCCTCGCTGGCGAGTTCCGCGGTGGCCCAAAGCAACTCGAAGGAAATCATGGCCAAGCCGGCGGCGGAACTCGTCGAGCTGGTCAAGAGCCCGGACGCAACGGTGTTTGAGAAGGCCAAGGCCTGCCAGCGTCTGGCGGTCGTCGGAGCCAAAGACGCCATCCCGGCGCTGGTCGCCCTGCTGCCGGACGAAAAGCTGAATCTTTACGCTCGCTTCGCCCTCGAAGCCATCCCGGATCCTGCGGTGGACGAGGCTCTGCGCAGCGCCGCCGGCAAACTCACGGGCCGGCCCCAGGTTGGCGTCATCAACTCGATCGGCAAACGCAAAGACGCCCAAGCCCTGGAGCTGTTGAAGGGGCTGATGGGGCACAGCGACCAGGCGGTGGCCAGTGCGGCGGCTCACGCCATTGGCAGCGTCGGGACCGCCGAGGCGGCGGCGATCCTCACCGAAACGCTGGCCGCGGGCTCGCCCGTAAAACGCTGCGTCGGCGACGGCGCCTTGGCATGTGCCGAAGGACTGGCGGCCGCCGGCAAACAGACCGAAGCCGTTGCCTTGTACCAGACGGTGGCCCAGGCTGCGGTGCCGAAATACATGCAGATCGGCGCACTGGACGGCCAGTTCCGCTTGCAGCAAGCCGCGGCCAAGGAGCTGCTGCTGGCGCAGATCCGCGCCGAAGACGTAGCCAACTTCAAGCTCGGCCTGTCCGTGGCCCGCTGGATGCCCGGAGCCGACGTGACCGCTGCGTTGGCTGGGGAACTGGACAAGCTGCCGGCCGAACGTCAGGCCCTGTTGCTGCGAGCGCTGGGCGACCGCCAGGAAGCAGCTCCGCTGCCGACCGTTATCGCGGCGACCAAGAGCGAGTCGCCGGCCGTTCGCGAAGCGGCGATTGCCGTGCTGGCCAAGCTGGGCGACGCCTCCGCCGTGACGATCCTGCTGGACGCGGCGCTCAGCGACGGCGCGGTGGCTGTCACCGCCAAAGAGGGCCTGAAGAACCTCGCGGCTGCGGAGGCCGATGCCGCCATCCTGGCCAAGCTGGCCGACGCCGACGCCAAATCGCTGGCGGTGCTGTTCGAACTGGCCGGATCGCGGCGGATCGCGGCGGCGGCCGGCAAGATCCGCGAGTCCCTGACCAGCAGCGACGAAACGGTCAAATTGGCGGCGCTGGCAGCGCTGGGCCAGTTGATCGGCGTGCAGGATCTGGAACTGCTGACCAGCCGAGCCCTGGCCGGCGGCGCTGCGCCCGAGACCACCGCCGCGCAAGCCGCGCTGCGGATCGCCGCCTTGCGGATGGCCGACCGCGAAGCGACTGCGGGCAAGCTGGCTGCATGCCTGGACGGCGCGTCGGCGGAGAACCAGGCGTATCTGCTGGAACTGTTGGGCAAGGTCAGCGGCAAGAAAGCCCTGCAGACCGTGGTCGGGGCGGCCAAGTCCAGCGATGCGGCGACCAAGGAGGCCGCCACCAAGGTCCTGGGCGAATGGCCTAATCCGGAGGCCGCCGAGGCGTTGCTGGAGCTGGCCAAGACCGATCCGGAGAACAAGTACCGCGTGCGAGCATTGCGCGGCTACATCCGGATCGCGCGGCAATTGCAGCTGCCCGACGACGTCAAGCTGACCATGTTCCAGACCGTCATGCAGACCGCCGACCGGGACGCGGACAAGCAAGTGGCGCTGGACATCCTGACGCGGATCCCGTCGGTCCAAACGCTCAAGCTGGCCGCTTCGTACGTCGCGCAAACCGGCGTGCAGGATGCCGCGGCCGACGCCGCTGTCAAGATCGGCAAACGGCTGGTCGACCAGCATCCCCAGGACGTCGCCGCGGCGATGCAGATGGTGGTCGACGCCAAGGTCGGCGGCAATCCGGGGGCCGGTGCCAAGCAACTGTTGGACCAGGCCCAGGCCGCGTCCCGGTAGGTCAGGAGTACTGACATCCTGACCTGACCCTGCCCCACCCTCAGGGCTTCACGAATTCGACGCAGACCGGCGAGGGGACTTCGAGCTTCTCGCCGGTCGGCGTCAATTCGCCCGTCTGCGGGTCGATGCGAAAGCCGACGATCGAGTTCGTGCCCTGGTTGCAGGCCAGCAGGAACAGGCCGCTCGGGTCGATGGCAAAGTTGCGCGGCGTCTTGCCTTGCGTCGATTCGTGTTCCACAAGCGTCAAGCGTCCGCTGGCCGCATCGACGGCGAACACCGCGATGCTGTCGTGGCCGCGATTCGAGCCGTAGACAAACTTGCCGTTCGGATGGACTTGGACCTCGGCCGTCGTGTTGCCTTCGACCGGCCCGCCGGGCAGGGTGGACACCGTCTGCACTTCCGCCAGCGCCCCCCGCTCGGCATCGTACCGGAAAGCCGTCAGCGTGGACGCCATCTCGTTGATCACGTAGGCGAACTTGCCGCCGGGATGAAAGGCGAAATGCCGCGGCCCCGAGCCAGGGGCGACGGCCGCCCAGGCGGGATCGTTGGCGGTCAGTGTGCCGGCCGCGGAGTCGAACCGGTAGATCAGGATCTTGTCCAGTCCCAGATCGGGGACGAAGGCAAAGCGGTTGGCGGCGTCCAGGTTGATCGAGTGGGCATGGGGCCCTTTCTGACGCCGCGGATCGACGCTCGAACCCTCGTGCTGGATGAACGCCGTGGCCGGGGCAAGCGAGCCATCGTCGCGGATCGGCAAGGCCGCGACGCTACCCCCGCCGTAGTTCGCCACCAAGGCGTTGCGTCCCGCCGCATC
>CAIYOB010000387.1 GCA_903927685.1 uncultured Planctomycetaceae bacterium | reverse complement strand
GATTCCCAAGGCCATGCCGGAAGTATTCCGGCTGGGCTCCGTCACCGCCCCATCGGCCCGCCGCCAAATCGGCGCCATGTGGCCGGCGTTGACGATCGTCACCGTGTGCGTGCGGGGATCCAAGACCAGCATCACCATGGTGACAAACCGGTCGATCTGCAGCAGGCACAGGCGATCGTTCAGGCGGTTCATGGCCTCCCCCGGGCACGGCGCCGTGGCCAAACAGAACTTGGCCTCCGCCGAGACACGCGCCATCACCAGCGCGGCCGCAACGCCTTTGCCCGCGACGTCCGCGACCAGGATGGCGGTGCGGCCGTCGGGCAGCGTGACGTAATCATAGTAGTCGCCGCCCACCAGGCGGGCCGGGTTGTAGTAGTTGAAGAAAGCGTAGCCCGGTAGCGCCGGCGGGTGCTTGGGCAGAAAAGCCTGCTGGACTTCGTTGGCCAACTGCACGTCCAATTCGATCTTCTGCAACTGCACGACCGTCTCGTGGAACTGAGCGTTCTCGATGGTCATGCCTGCCTGGATCGCGACAATGGACAGCAATTCCATGTCCGTCCGCCGAAATGCCTTGCGCCGGTGGAGCGTATCCAGGTGGATCACGCCAATCGCCTTTTCGGTCGAATCCAGCAACGGGGCGCAGACGAAAAAGCCGATCCCGTGCAAGCTGTCGGCCGCCTGCACATCGTCGGGCAGAACCTCGCGCAACTGAGCTTGCTTGGTCGCGAGCACCTCGCGGATCACCGTCTGGCTGATGCGAATGCTGTCGTCGCTGGGGCGTCGAGTCTTGGTCCAGCGCGGAATCAGCCGCCCCTGCTCGTCCGTCAGCACGATGAAGCCGCGATCGGCCTGGGGAAAGACCCGGAACAGACTGTCCAGCACATTGGGCAAGACGGAATCCAAGGTCAGCTTCCGCCGCATCTGCCGGGCAATGTCGAACAAGGCGTTCAACTTGGCCTCGGCCGTCAGCGAGGTGAAAGCGGTGGCGAAGTTGGATTTCGCATCCAGTTTGGAGTGCACCGTCGAGTCGGAACCCGAGTCCGATTCGTCGTCCGTCCACTCGACGGGCGGCCGGGAAGTACTGCTGTCGTCGCAGTGAAAAACGTACTCGCGAACGCGGGCGATGCTGATCCGATCGCCGTGACTCAGCCGCTGCGGCTGCTGCGGGACCAGCTCGCGCCCGTTCAGTTCCGTCTTGTTCCGGCTGCCCAAATCGGTCACGTAGTACGCATCGCCGTCAAAGGTGATATGCGCATGCCGCTGACTGACGTGCCGGTCGTCAATGCGGATGTCGCCCCACTTGCGACCGATCCGGACCACGCTGTCGGCCAAGTCGATTTGCTGGCCGGCATTGGGACCATTCTCTTCGGACAGGTAAGCTAACGGCATATTCAGGTTCATTCCTCAATCATGATTCCCGGTTTTCTTCAGGTGGTAGCGGAACTGGTGGTACGACAGCCCGAGGCTCCGGGCCGCCGCGGCTTGGTTCCCGGCGGCCTGGGCCAAGGCATCGCGGATCAGCCGCCGCGCGAACTGTGTCGTTCGCTCGGCAAACGAACCGCTCGGGGCCGCGAGGTCGTCGGGGGCTGACAACCCCAGGTCGGCAGGCTGGATCTCGGTTGTCGTGCTGCGATACGCAGCGCGCTCGATGACGTTCTTCAGCTCGCGCACATTGCCCGGGAATGGGTACGCCCGCAGCGCCGCCAACGCCGCGGAGGACAAGGCCTTCGCGCCCAGCCAGGGCAACTCGCGGGAAAACTCGTCCAGGAAGTGCCGGGCGAGCAACTCGACGTCGCCCGTGCGCTGGCGCAGCGGCGGCAGTTCCAGCGTCTCGAAGGTCAGCCGGTCGAACAAGTCGGGCAGGAACTCGCGACGCTCGATCATCTGCCGCAGGTCGCGGCTCGTGGCGGCGATCACGCGGGCCGCGGTCCGCAACTCGGCGGTCCCGCCCACGCGCGAGTACGTGCCATACTCGACGATGCGGAGGATCTTCTCCTGGAAGGCGACGGACATGTTGCCGACCTCGTCCAGGAACAGCGTCCCGCGGTCGGCCCGCTCGAACGCGCCCCGCCGTACCGACTCGGCCCCGGTGAACGCCCCTTTCTCGTGGCCGAATAACTCGCTTTCCAACAGCGCGTCATTGAAGGCCGCACAGTTCAGGGTCACCAGGGGCCGCGCGGGCGACCCGCCCGCCAGATGAATCGCCCTGGCCACTAGCTCCTTGCCCGTCCCCCGCTCGCCCAGAATCAGAACCGGGCGGGCCACCGGGCCCACACGCTGGATCTGCTCGAACAGCCGGCGCATCGCAGGCGATTCGCCAACCAGCTGAAACCGGCGCTGCAGCGACTCGCGCAGTTCGGCGTTCTGTTCGTCCAGCCGGCGGTTCCGTTCCATCACGTCCAATACGCCGCGCAGTTTGCCCAGCAGCGTGGCGATGCGCTGCGGCAGGTTCTCGCCACACACCAGGAAATCGCTGGCCCCGGCTGCGATGGCTCGCGCCGCCGCCTCGACGCTGCCTTGATCGGCCGCGGCGACGATCGGCAACAACTCGCTCCGCCGGCGCAAGTCCTCGATCAGCCGCCAGCCATTCTGCTTGGCAGTGCCGGCGGCGACGGGAACGATCACGATGTGTTGCGCCGAGTCGTCGTCGGTCAGCGCCAGCAGCTCCCGGGCCTCCGCCAGACACCGCACCTGCCAATCCGGCGGACACTGGTCCGAGAAGACCGCGGCTAAACCCTGCACGCTGCTTTCGGCGGAGTCGAGAATGAGAATCGAAACTCGCATGGCGGCAGTGTACTCGACGACCTGAGAATTTTCACCACATGTGAGAGTTTTCGCTAGGCATTGCCACTGAAT
>CAIYOB010000386.1 GCA_903927685.1 uncultured Planctomycetaceae bacterium | reverse complement strand
GATTGCCAATCCGTCCTACAAGAGAAGGATTGCTCCATCTTCGTTCGCTTGTGACCAAGCCGTTTCATGACACCTGCCGCCGTGCGCTACCTGCTGCTTGCCGCCATCGTGGTTTCCGGACTCGCGGGGCCGGCTCACGCGTGTCCGATCTGCATCGCGTATCCGCAGCAATCCGCGGCCGACGTGCTGATCGAGAGTCCCTGCGTCGTGTTGGCTCGGGAGGATCCCGCTCAGCCGTACTCGTACGCTCCGCTCGAGGTCTTGAAGTCCAGTGACGACGTGGGGCAAATCGACCTGCTGCTGGACAGCCAGACCAGGCGGGTTCTGTCGGCCGATCCCGGCCGAGTCGTCGTGCTGGCAAGGGACGGCAAGGACCTCAAGTGGCGGAATCTGGGAGTGGCGGATGCGGCGTATGTCGCCGTCGTACGCCGGCTCGTGGCGTTCGCCCCGCAGTGGCGGGGCCCGCAAGGAAATGCGCAGCGCGTGGAGTTCTTCTTGCCGTTGTTCGGACACGAGAACTCCAAGCTCCACGAACTGGCCTACTTGGAACTGGCACGCGCTCCCTACCGGACGATCCAACGGCTGGCCCGCGCGGTCCCGCGTGCGAGTCTCGAGTCAATCCTGCGCGACCCGATCTACATCGAATGGCGACCGCTCGCCATTTTGCTCCTGGCCCAGAGCCCGGAAGCGACGGACAAGCAGTACATCCTCGACTCGTTCCGCGCGGCGGAACGGATCGGTCTGACGCGAAACCTGGCCGCCTGGGCGGCGGGGGCGATCGAGGTGCAAGGCGCCGACGCCGTGTCGCTCATCCAACGCTGCTATTTTCGCGATCCGGACCGAAAGCGAGACGAGCTGGTCGAGGTCCTCAAGGCGATGTCGCTGCACGGCAGCGAAGGTCGCACCGAGCTGCGCGACCAGATCGTGTCCTCGTACGACGTGCTGCTGGATGTTCATCCGCAGATGATTGAGCATATTGTCAAGGACTTGATCGCCTGGAAGCGTCCCGAACTGACGCAGCGGATTTCGAACATCGAGGCCCAGGGGGTGAAGTTGGATCTCGCTGCGAAGAAAGCCATTCGTCAGTATTTGGGTTCGACGGAGGCAGGCCAATGACAAGTGGGACGGATTGACAATCCGTCCTACGTGTGTTGTGGGACGGATTGGCAATCCGTCCTACGAACCACGACGGATTGACAATCCGTCCTCCAGGGTGCGACAATTCCCCCATCCGTCCTCCGCTGCGACGACGGCAACGCTGGGGCCTGCAAAACGCGAATGGGGTTCATGACGTGACAGAGTGGGAGGCGAGCGCGACGAAGCCGGCGCAGGTCGAACAGCCACGCCGGCTGGGGTGGACGGCCGCGCATTTGCTCGGTTTTGGAGTGCTCCTGGCCCTGGCCATCCTGCTGGCCAAGGGGCCGCCCGTGGATCGCGCGGACGGCGGACGCGTGGTTTTCACGGTAGCGGATCTGGCCCATGTCCGTGCCGCGTTCGAGCGCACCTGGAGTCGGCCACCGTCGGCCGCGGAGCTGCGCAAGGCGTTCGATAACTATGTGCGCGACGAGGTGCTCTATCGCGAGGCACTCGCCCGCGGCCTCGATCGCGATGACCCGCTCGTCAAGATGTCGCTGGTCCGCAAGATCACCATGCTGGGCACGGTGGCCGCGGAGAACCGCGAGCCGACCGACGCAGAGCTGAAGGCCTACTTCGATTTGCGCAGCGAGCGCTACCGCATCCCGGCCTCGTTTGACCTGGTGCAGGTCTCGCTCAGCCGGGACAAGCAGGGCGCACAGCTCGACGCGGTTGCCGCCGAGCGTCTGGCCCAATTGCGCCAGACGGAGCCCTCACCCGAACAGCTTGCCGAGCTGAGCGATCTCGTGATGTTGCCCGGTGCTGTGAGCGACGCGTCGGAGGATGAACTCGCGCGCATCTTCGGGACGGAGTTTCCCAAGGCCGTCATGTCGTTGGCGGTAGGGAAGTGGGAAGGCCCCGTTCCCTCGGGGTTTGGGATGCACCTGGTCAAGATCACCCGTCGCGAGGGATCGCGAATTCCCGAGTGGACCGACGTCAGGGAGCGCATCGCCGCGGATCTGCAGTTCGAGGGCCGTAAGGCGGCCGAGGACCAGTTGTATGCGGAAGTACTGCCCCGCTACCAGGTTGTCTGCAGCGAGGAAGTGAGCGCGTTGCTGGCAGGAGCTGACCGTCGAGGGGACGCCGCGCCATGAACCGCATCGCGGCAAGTGTGCTGCTCGTCCTGGCGTTGACGGCCAACGCAGCGGCCGATCTCACGAACCCCTGCACGCTGACCCTCAAGGAGACCTCGGCCTCCCGGTTTTCCGTGCAGCTCACGCTGCCCGTCATCCAAGGGCGAGTGCTGAAAGCGCGCCCCCTACTCCCGGATGCCTGCGTGCTGGAAGGGGACGCGGACGTGCAGGGAGACGGCAGTAAGGTCGTGCGCACGTGGGCGATGACGTGCGACCCGGACGATCTGGTCGGAACGGCAATTGGCGTGCAGGGACTGCTTGGCACATCACTGGACGTTCAGCTGACGATCGAAACCCTGGACGGACGGAAGTACGTGGCTCAACTGCGCCCCACCCAGGCATATTACGTGGTTCCTCCTGCGCCGACGATGCGGAGCTTGGCCGTTGAGGTTGGGGGGGCCGCGGTCAGGCAGGTACTCAGGCGTCTGGACCTGGCCCTGTTGTTCCTGCTATGTGCCTTCTCCGGAGTGGGTCTGCGCGTGCGTTTCGCTTCGGCCGCGGTCTACGCGATGGCCGTGGCGCTTGGGCAGTGGCTGAAGACGGAGAACTGGCTTCAGGTCTCGTCGTTTCTGCCTGTGACGCTGACGGCGGCGATGGGGTTGGCCCTTGCCTTAAGCATACTTCGCGGAGAGACCTCGCGGTCACCTGCAGGGCACTGGCTGCTTCCGGCTCTCCTGGCCCTGGTGGGGATGCTCTCCGGCGGCGGGGGATTACCGGTTCAGCTGGTGCTGACTCGGAGCGAGCAGCAACTGGCGTTCATCGTCTCGGCGCTGGGAACCATGACCGAGCTGGCCCTGGTGATCCTGTGCATCGGCCAGCTGCATGCGGCGGTCGCCATTGGGGGGCAGGGTGTGCTCGGACGCCTGCGATTTTGGGTGGCCTACCTGGGAGGCGTCGCCGCGTGTGCGCTCGGCCTGTACCAGGGTACGGCGCCCCTGTTTGCTGGTAGCGTGACGCCGACGGTACCGCTGGCGACCCTGCTGGCGGCGATTGCGTGGGGCTGCTGGTGCGGTGCCCAGCCGCATCCCGAGCGTTCCGTCCTTGCCAGTTTGGCGGGCTGCTCATTCGTCCTGGGGATGGTGCTGACTCTGCGCGGCGTGTCCCTGCCGCAAACGACACTGGCGGTCTACGGTTCGGTGGCGCTGGTTGGGCTGCTTCTTGTCTGGCCCGTGCGCTGGCCGGGGGGGGCAGCCCCGGTTCTGGTCGCGGTGTCGTCGCTCTATCACGGTTCCCATGCGGCCAACGTGCTGCGCGAAAGCGTCGCACTCCCCATCGCTCAAGCGACAGCGCTCAGCGTGTTACTCGCCTTTCTGTTCCTGGTGACCTACGGTCCCGCGGGCGAGCGGCGGGGAAACGTGGCGGTCCGGTGGTTCGGCCTTTCGATCGCCCTGCTGGCCGCGTGGTGGCGGCTGGCCGAGTATCGGCAGTGGGTGGGGGAAGAGCTGGCTGCGGACGCGGTGATGGGCTTCGTCCGGCTGCCGCTGTTGTCGATCTTGCTGTTGCTGGTCGCCCTGGTATTGTGGCCGCGGAAGCGTCGATTCCGGCCCGCGACCGCAGAGCAAGGGCCGCCGCTGCATTGGGGACTCGTGCTGCTCGCGTTGTTCACGGTCTCGGTAGCCGGGGTCCGGGTGCGCAATCCGTTCCACGCCTCCCGGGCGCCGACCGCGGCCGAGGCCCGACCCATCGTGGCGATGCTGCTCACGGATACGTACCTGGCGTTCAATCTGGCGGATGAGAATGCGGCTTTCGATCAGCTCGCCCGCAATCTCTCGGCGGATCTGGTGCCGGGCGTGTACCTGGACAGCCGCCGGCGACTGACGGCCGGGACTCGCCAGGGCGCGGAGGTGACCGTGAAGGAAGTGAGTGTGATGTCGGTCGAGGCCCCGATCGCCGCCGCGTCGAGTGACGGAGCCTTGACGTACCCTTGCAAGTGGGTCGTGACCGCGCGGGTCAAACATTGGCAGCACATCCACGACCGTCAGAACATCTACCTGGGGACACTCGCCATCCAGGTGGAGAACGATCGTTGGAAGATCCGCGATCTTGAGCTGCTGAGCGAGGAACGTGAGATCGTGTCGGAGGGAAAGTCGTGATCCAAGTCGAGAACGCAACCTTTGCCTACAAGGTCGGCGGCTTCCGCCTCGACATCGGACAGCTGGAGATTTCGGCCGGCGAGAAGGTGGCCGTAATCGGACCGAGCGGCCTGGGCAAGACGACGCTGCTGCATTTACTGTCCGGGATCCTGGTGCCTGCGACAGGCCGGATTGTGGTGGACGGAGTCGAGGTGTCCGGGCTGAGTCGTGAGGACAGGCAGGATTATCGGGCCTTGCGCCTGGGCATGGTGTTCCAGGAGTTTGAATTGCTCGAGTATTTGGACGTCATCGACAACGTGCTGCTGCCTTACCGGATCAGCCCTGTGCTGACGCTGAATGCTCCGGCGCGCGAGCGGGCCAAATCGCTGGTCCAGGAGGTGGGACTGGGCGACAAGCAACGGCGGTATCCCGGACACTTGTCGCAGGGCGAGCGGCAACGCGTCGCGGTCTGTCGTGCTTTGGTGACCAGGCCCGCCGTCATCCTGGGCGATGAACCGACGGGGAATCTGGACCCGGAGAACCGCGATCACGTCATGGACACGCTCTGGCGATACTGTGACGAGACCCAAGCGCCGCTGATTGTGGTGACCCATGATCATGACCTGCTGGCCCGCTTCGATCGGACGCTTGACGTGAGGGAGTTGTCCCGATGAACCACGTCCTTTACATGGCTTGGCGGTATGTCCGCTTCCACTGGGGCAAGACGGTGTTGTTGGTGTTTGCCATCAGCCTGGTCCTCTTTCTGCCCGCCGGATTGTACGTGGTGGTCGAGCAGGGCGCCCGGACGCTGACGGCCCGCGCCGACTCGACTGCCTTGTTGATCGGAGCCCAGGGGAGCGCGGTGGATCTGACGCTGAGCGCGCTCTATTTCCGGCCGCCGAATCTGTCGCCGTGCGAGTTCCGGGAGGTGCGGCGAGTCGACCAGACCGGCCTGGCCGTGGGGATTCCGCTGCATCTGCGGTATACGGTCAGAAATCAGCGGATTGTCGGCACCACGCTCGACTACGCCGATTTTCGCCGTCTGACCGTGGGCCAAGGGCGCTGGTTCGGCTTGCTGGGCGAGTGTGTTCTGGGAGCGGAGGCCGCCCGCGTCTTGGGCGCGGACGTGGGCGACGCGGTCCTCTCGTCGGCCGGCAGCGCGTTTGACGTGGCGGGGGCTTTTCCCCTGAAGATGCCTGTGGTGGGTGTGCTGAAACCAGCCGGCACCGTCGATGACGAAGCCGTGTTTGTGGACCTCAAAACGACGTGGATCATTTCCGGCCTGGCCCATGGTCACGACAACGTGAACGCGGCGCGGGAAGGCGACCCGGGGGTGCTCCAGCGCGACGAGGGCAATGTCGTGGCCAATGCTACGGTCCTGTCCTACACCGAGATCACGCCGGAGAATCTGCAGTCTTTTCATTTTCATGGCGACCCGGACGGCTTTCCCGTCGACGCCGTCCTGGCCGTGCCGACGGACCGCAAATCGGGCATCCTCCTCAGGGGACGATACGAGGAAGAGGGCACGGCCGTGCAGATGCTCGTGCCGTCGCTGGTCGTGAACGAGGTCCTGGAGACGATGTTCTCCGTGCGCAATTATGTGATTCTCGGCAGCGTCGGCGTTGGCGGGGCAACCCTGATGACGGCCACCCTCGTGTTCGTGCTGTCGATTCGTCTGCGGCGCCGCGAGATCGAGACGATCCGCAAGACGGGCGGGGCCTCGCGGCGTCTGACGGGCATGCTGGCCGCGGAAATCCTGCTCGTCGTGTTCGCAGGCATGGTGATTGCGGGAGTGCTCACGGCGGGCGTTAGCCGTTTCGGAAACCTGCTTGTCCGTTTCATCGGTACCTGAAGCAAGGAGTTCGCCATGAAAGTGTGGTATGCGGCCGTGATGTTGTCGATCCTGTTGGCCGGGTGTTCGGGAAAGGACGTCGCGGAGACGGGCTCGGAACCCACCGGTCGGCCAGTGGTCTATGCAACCAATTACCCGCTGCAGTATTTCGCTCAGAGGATCTCGGCGCCCCTGGTTGACGTCCGGTTGCCAGTCCCCTCCGGCCAGGATCCCGCCTTCTGGGCGCCGACGCCGGAGGATGTCGCGGCGCTGCAGAAGGCGGATCTGGTGGTGCTGAACGGAGCGTCCTACGAATCCTGGCTCAAGAACGTGTCCCTGCCTTCGTCCCGCCTGGTCGATACGACCGACGGCCTCCAAGCACAGTTTATCGCCTTGGAGGGATCGGTCACGCACAGTCACGGCCCGGACGGAGAACACGAGCATTCGGCAACCGCCTTTACGACGTGGCTGGACTTGGCCCTGGCCATCGAGCAGGCGCGTGCGATCGAAAATGCGTTCTCCCGACGGTGGCCTGAACACCAGGGCCAGTTCCAGGCACAGCTCCAGAACCTGGTGCAGGAACTGGAAACGCTGGACGCGGAGCTCAGCCAGACCGCCAAGGCCGCGGCCGGTGTGCCGGTACTGTTCTCCCATCCTGTCTACCAGTATTTTGAGCGTCGCTATCAACTAAACGGCCGTAGCGTCCACTGGGAGCCGGGCGAAATGCCGTCGGAAGCGATGTGGCAGGAGTTGACCGCGCTGCTGAGTGCGCATCCGGCGAAGTGCATGATCTGGGAGGGGGAGCCGGCCGCTGACATTCGCGCGAAGCTGACTGCGTTGGGCGTGCACAGCCTTGTCTTCGCGCCCTGTGGCGGCGCACCCGCTGTCGGCGACTTTGCCTCGGTGATGAAGCTGAACATCCAGGCGCTGAAAGCCATGGGGGTGGGCGCGGCGGATTGAAAGGGGATGGAGGTTTTTTGGTTCGTAGGATGGATTGGCAATCCGTCCCACAGGGATAACACGCGACGCACTGCCCCGATCAGCAATCGACCTGAAAAACTCATGAGCCGGACAGCTCGAACAGTCACAGCGGTTTTCCTGCTTTCGCTCCCCGCGGGGGGCGTCGATCGGGACGTTGCCGCGGCCGGCCCAGCCGATCCTCCCCGGGTGTTGGTGCTGTACAGCCAGCGGCGCGAGCTGCCGATCAACCAGCAATGGGAGCGAGGGATTCGCGAGGGGCTCGAGGCCAATCTGGGCAAGCCGGTGGCCATCGACAGCGAGTACCTGGACTTCCATCGGGTAGGAAAGGGCGAAGACCGTCAAGCGTTGCTGGATCTGGTGCTGTCCAAGTACCAGCCCATCAAGCCGGATGTCGTGATTCCCGTGAGTGACGCCATCGCAGGGCTGTTCGTCCGCCACAATCCGTTCCCGGATGCGGCGGTCGTTTTCTGCTCGATCCTCGAACAGACGCGTGACCAGCTCCCCCACAGCCCGAAAATGACCGGCGTCTTGTACCGCTTTGACGCTCGCCGCACCGTGCAAGCCGCCCGGCGACTGTTCCCGTCCACCCGCACCGCGATCGTCATCAGCGGTTCGGGCGAGACGGATCTGTTGCTGCTGGAGGCGATCCAGGCGGATCTCGCGCTGGAAGAGCAGATCCAATGCGAATACTGGACGGGCGTCCCGATCGACACCCTGTGCGCGCGGGTGGCGCAGCTTCCGCCGAGCCATGTCATCCTCTTCAACAGCTATATGCGGGACCGCGGCGGAGAAATCGCAACCGTGCCGCGAGACGTGCTGAACCGAATCTCGTCCGCCTCCCGCGTCCCCGTCTTCGCCCTCTATGACACCATGCTGGGCGCAGGGATCGTCGGCGGCTGTATGCCCCTCGTGGAGGAACAGGGCCGCCTCGCAGGCGAGAACGCCGCGAGGATTCTACGGGGCGAGAATCCCGCGGACATCCCGTTCACCGGGACCTCCATGAACCGGTTCGTCTTCGACTGGGCGCAACTCCGCCGCTGGAGCATCCCCGAGGAAAACCTCCCGGCGGGTTCCGTCGTCTTGTTCCGCCCGCCGACTATGTGGGAGGAATACCGGACGAACGTGATCGCCGGAGCGACGGCCATCGTCCTGCAATCGCTGCTGATCATGGGTCTGCTGGTGAACCGCCGACGACGGCGGATCGCGGAACAGGACCTGGCGGATCAACTGCGGTTCGAGACCGTGTTGTCCGACGTCTCGTCGCGGTTCGTCGGGATCACAGCGGATGGGATCACGGCCGGAATCGAGCGTGCCTTGGCATGCATCGTGGAACAATTGGGGCTGGATCGCGGCGCGCTGTTTCGACTCTCGAAAGACGGACGGGAACTGCTCGCCAATATCACGTCAGTCCGTGTCGGCGGGCCGCAGCCGCCGGACGTGGTTGCCTTGGATTCGATACCGTGGATGTGGGCTCGAATCACGCAAGGGGACGTCTTCCATGTCGCCTCCCTGTCCGATTTGCCGGCCGAGGCATTCCATGAACGAGAACTGGCGGAACGTTTGGGAGTCAAGTCCGTCGCCGCCGTTGCCCTGCAAGACAACGGGCAGGTCGTCGGGATGCTCACGTTCGGCCTGGGCACTCGCGAGCAGGCGTGGGATCAGCGAACACTGCAACGCATCCGCCTGATTGCTGAAGTGATTGGCAACGCGCTGAGCCATCTCCGAGCCGATGAAGCGTTGGCTGCCAGCCGCAACGAAACGCGGCAATTGGCCGGCCGAATCCTGACCGCGCAAGAGGACGAGCGCAAGCGGATCGCTCGCGAATTGCACGACGATATCTCGCAGCGTCTGGCCGCCGGTGCGATTGAAGCCGGGAAAGCCGAGCAGGACTTGCCGGAGTCGCACCCGTCGCGGGCCTCGCTGGCCGGCGTCAAAGAGCAACTGATTGCCTTGTCGGACGACGTGCATCGCCTGTCGCGGCAGTTGCACCCGGCCATCCTGGATGACTTGGGCCTGAAGGACGCGCTTCGCGCCGAGTGCGATCGCGTAGCGGAACGCGGGCGGCTGACCGTGAACTTCCGTTGCGGGCAACTGCCTGCCGACCTGCCCCGAGACGTCGCTCTGTGCGTGTACCGGATCGCCCAGGAGGCTTTGCGGAATGTCGTCAAGCACGCGCAGGCGGACCGAGTCGACGTGACGCTGAATGCCGACCTGGAATTCCTGGATCTGGAGGTCCGGGATTATGGTCGTGGCTTTGAACCGGCCGCAGGTCGGCAAGACGCGGGCGTGGGGTTGGCCAGCATGGAAGAGCGCGTCCGGCTCGTGGGCGGCGAGCTCTCGATTTTGTCCAGTTCTGGCCAGGGGACCAGCATCCAAGCCCGCGTCCCGTGGCCGGAGGAGTCGTAACGTAGGACGGATTGCCAATCCGTCCCACAATAGACGTAGGACGGATTGCCAATCCGTCCCACAACGAACGTAAGACGGATTGTCAATCCGCCCCACATGACAAGGGAGGTGCCGTCGTGACCGTGGAAAGCTGGAACCGCCAGGGTCCACCGGGGTTTCAGGGCCTGCACCCCGATATTCCCGTGACGTTCTATCACCGGCATCTGCCGCATTGGCGTCAGGATGGCGCGACCTACTTCGTGACGTTTCGACTCGCGGATTCACTGCCGCAGGGAAAACTGCACGAGCTGGAGACGCTGAAGTGCGAGTTTGCCGCACGGCACGGAGTTCGTGGGACGGATTGGCAATCCGTCCTCCGGACCAAGGCCGAGTCCGTGCCCCGTGAAGCGTGGGAAGCATTCTGTCTGGAACAGATGCAGCGAGTGGAAAAATGGCTCGATCAGGGCATGGGGAGTTGCTGTCTCAAGCGGCCGGATGTCGCGCATATCGTTGTCGATGCCTTGCACCACTTCGACGATGACACCTACGAACTGGCGAGCTATGTCGTCATGCCGAATCACGTCCATGCCATCCTGCGTCCGCTCAGCCCCAAGGCGGATCCCCTGGAGAAGATCCTCCAAAGCCGAAAACGCCGCACTTCGCGAGAAATCAACTCGATGCTTGAACTGGCGGGCGAACTGTGGCAGGAAGAGAGCTTCGATCGCATCATTCGCGATGAAGAACATCTCGATCGCTGCCTTCAGTACATCGGCGCCAATCCGAGGAGAGCCGGCTTGTCAGCGGGCGACTGCCCGCGGTGGGTGCGGCCGAGTTGGAAAGCCCTCGGATGGGACTTTCGTGAGCTGTGACCCTCGTAGGACGGATTGCCAATCCGTCCCACAACGAACAACACAACGTGGAGGACGATCCATGACTCGTCGCAGAATCGTCATTGCCGATGACCACCGGATGGTGGCCGAGGGACTGCGCAGCCTCTTGGAGCCGGCCTATGAACTGGTTGACATCGTGGAGGATGGCAGGGCCCTGGTCGAGGCTGCCCAACGGCTCCAGCCGGATGTGATCGTGGCCGACATCACGATGCCGATCCTGAACGGCTTGGACGCCGTCGAGCAGATTCGCCGGTCGGGTTGCCAGGCCAAGGTCGTCTTTCTGACGATGCACAAGGACGCCCTGTACGCCGCGCGGGCGATGCGCGCCGGGGCCTCCGGCTTTGTGGTCAAGCACTCCGCGGGCACGGAACTGTTGACGGCGATTGACGAGGCCCTGGCAGGGCGGATCTACGTCACGCCCACAATCGCCGAACTGCTGGCACACCTCCCCGATCCGCCCCGAGACAACGAAGTCTCCCTCACGCGCCGGCAGCGCGAAGTCTTGCAGCTGTTCGCGGAGGGCCATTCCGCCAAAGAAGTGGCCAAGTTGCTCCACATCTCTGTTCGCACGGCGGAGGGGCACAAAGCACAGATCATGGACTTGCTGGGGGCCCGTTCAACCGCCGAACTCGTGCAATGTGCGATCCGCCACGGGCTGATTGGGCCGACTTGACTTCCGTTCGCTGCGGACGTCGGATTGCCAATCCGCCCTACGATTGACATCCTGCGGACCGCAAAACGCGTAGTTCTACGTATGGATTCTGTGGCCTGCGAGCGCTAGACTACTCTGTCGAAAGTGGACGGCTCGGGCATCGGGCCTGTCCTTGCCGCTCGGCGGTCCGGACGAATTGGCAATCCGTCGTTTGTCTGCCGTGGGACGGATTGACAATCCGTCCTACGTTGG
>CAIYOB010000385.1 GCA_903927685.1 uncultured Planctomycetaceae bacterium | reverse complement strand
CTCTTCCTGATCGACGATCTCGGCTGGCGCGATCTCGGCTGCCAGGGCAGCACGTTCTACCAGACACCCCACATCGACCGTTTGGCCCGCGAAGGGGCGCGGTTCACCGATGCTTATGCGGCCTGCGCTGTTTGTTCGCCCACGCGGGCGGCGGTGCTGACGGGCAAGTATCCTGCGCGGCTGCTGCTAACCGACTGGTTGCCCTCGGGACGCTGGAATCCGCAGGCGCGACTGCAGAGCGGACGGTTTATTCGCGCCCTGCCGTTGGAGGAATTCACGCTGGCCGAGGCCCTGCGCGAAGCCGGCTATCGCACGGCCAGCATCGGCAAGTGGCACCTCGGCAGCGAACCGTTCTCGCTGCCGGAGCATCATGGCTTTGACGTGAACGTCGCCGGCAACGGCCACGGCGCGCCGGGCAACTACTTCTTTCCCTACGACGGCGACTGGCCCATCCCCACCACCGACCAGCGCGCGACATG
Organism: uncultured Planctomycetaceae bacterium; assembly: GCA_903927685.1. The sequence goes on along the minus strand of CAIYOB010000385.1, from coordinate 10,575 downwards.
GAACGTGCTGGCCGACGGCCAGCCGGGCGAGTACCTGACGGACCGCCTGACCGACGAAGCGGTGAAGTTCATCCGCGACCAGCGCGACCGCCCGTTCTTCCTTTACTTCCCGCATTACGGCGTCCACACGCCGCTGCAGGCCAAGCCGGAGATGATCGCCAAGTATGAACAGATCCCGGAGGCCGAGCGGCAGGGCAAACCCGCGTATGCCGCGATGGTCGAGAGCGTGGATGAAAGCGTGGGCCGCGTGCTGGCCACGTTGAACGAACTCGGCCTCGAGAAGAACACCGTCGTCATCTTCACCTCGGACAACGGCGGCTTCTACAACGCCACGAGCAACGCCCCGCTGCGGGCCAACAAGGGCGCGTATTATGAGGGCGGCATCCGCGTGCCGCTGATCGTCAAGTGGCCCGGCGTCACGCAGGCGGGGGGCGTCATCGCCGAGCCGGTCACCAGCACCGATCTGTATCCCACCTGCCTCGCCGCCGCCGGACTGCCCCAGCGCCCAAGCCAACACCGGGATGGCTTGAGCCTGCAACCGCTGCTCGCGGGCGAGGCACCGCTCGGCCGAAAATCGCTCTTCTGGCATTTCCCGCACTACAACGAACATCCGTCCAGCGTGCCGTCGAGCGTGATCCGCCGCGGGCCGTGGAAACTGATCGAGACCTTCGATCCCGAGGGCCTCGAACTGTACAACCTGGCCGACGATCTGGGCGAGACGAACAACCTCGCCGCCGCGATGCCGGAGCTGGTCGCCGACCTGCGCCGCGAACTGGACGCCTGGCGCCAAGATGTCGGCGCCGAGATGATGCGGCCCAATCCAGACTACGATCCACCTGCGGTACGACCCAAGAAGGGAAAGAAGTCCACCCGATGAAATCCCAACATTTTCTCGCGTTGTTGCTGCTGCCTCTGCCAGCGGCGCTGGAGGCGGCGGACGAATCGCGGCAGCCGGCCGCGAAGCCCAATGTGCTGTTCATCGCCGTTGACGACCTGCGCACGTCGCTGGGCTGCTATGGCGATCCACTGGCGAAGTCGCCGAACATCGATTCCCTCGCCCGCAGTTCGCGGCTCTTCCACGGCGCCTACACCCACCAGGCCGTTTGCGGTCCGGCCCGCACGGCGATGCTGACGGGCCGGCTGCCCGACAACACGCGGGTCTGGCATAATCGCGACCTGTTCCGCAATACGCTGCCGGATGCGGTGACCCTGCCGCAGCTGTTCAAGAACCACGGCTACCAGGCGATTTCGTTCGGCAAGGTCTTCAGCGGCGACGAGCGCGAGCTGGATCCACCGTCCTGGTCTGCCCCGGAGGTGCTGCGTGGCGAAGGGCCGGGCTGGAAGAACTATGCGTCGGCTCGCGCCAGTGGAGGAAAGGGCTCAGCCTACGAGTTCGCCGATGTGCCCGATGACGGCTATCCCGATGGCCAGTTGGCCCAACTGGCGGTCGAGACGCTGGCCAGGCTGAAGCAAGCAGAGCAGCCGTTCTTCCTGGCGGTCGGGTTCTTCAAGCCGCACTTGCCGTTCAACGCGCCGAAGAAGTACTGGGATCTGTACGATCCCGCGGTGTTCGCCCTCCCGGACGGCCAATCGCGGGTCACGGGCGCGCCGGAGATTGCCTACCACACCCATCGCGAGTTGGGAGGCTACGAGGATATGCCTGAAGACGAGCACGTGTCCGCCGAACAGGCGCGCACGTTGCGGCACGGCTATTACGCCTGCGTCAGCTACGTGGACGCGCAGCTCGGCAAGGTGCTGGACGCGTTACGCCGGCTCGGCCTGGACCAGAACACGATCGTCGTGCTGTGGGGCGACCACGGCTGGTCGCTGGGCGAGAAAGATCGCTGGTGCAAAGGCACGAATTTTGAGCGTGACACCCGCGTGCCGCTGATGATCCGCGTGCCCGGCCTGGCGAAACCGGGCGAGCCCACCGACGCGTTGCTCGAGTACGTGGACATCTATCCCACGCTCGCCGCCCTGGCCGGCCTGACACCACCCGCCGACCTCGACGGGCGCAGTCTCGTACCGGTTCTGGAAGACCCCGCCGCCCGCGGCCGCGACGTGGCGCTCAGCCAGTTTACCCGCCCGTGGAAAGCGACCGGCTTCGAAGTCATGGGCTACTCGCTCCGCACCCCGACGCAGCGCTATACCCGCTGGGTCGAGTGGCCCTCGCGCCAGACCGTCGCCGAGGAGTTTTACGATTACGCCTCCCAGAGCAGCGCCACCCGCGAGGGGGGGCTGCTGATCGAACAGGAGAACGTAGTCGCCCATCCCGGCTACGGCGATTCGCTGACCCGGCTGCGCGCCAAGCTGGACGAAACCCTCCGCACGCGGATCAAGCGGCCGGCGGAGGAGACAACCGCCCCGGCCGAGGCCAAGCAGAACAAGAAAAAGAAGAAGAACCAGTAATCCCCGCACGCCGAAACCGAAAGCGCCCGATGCAACCAATCGCGAAATACAAACGGCCTGTCCGCCGCAGCTTACCGGCGTGCGTTCTGTTCTTGCTCGCCGCGGCGGCGTTGCCTGCGGCGGAACCGTTCCTCCAAAGAGCACCGCTGTTCACGGAGGAGGCCGACGGGTTCCGCCTGTATCGGATTCCGGGAATCGTCGTGACGGCCAAGGGGTCGGTGCTCGCCTATTGTGAGGCGCGCAAGTTCACCGTCGCCGATCGGGGCGAGATCGAGATCCATCTCCGCCGCAGCACGGACGGCGGACGGACGTGGTCGCCGGCGAGCCAGGTGGCGCATCTCGGCCCGCGCTTGCCGCGGAATCCGCACATGCCGCAAGACAAAAAGAAGAAGGACATGGGCGGGCCAAAGGAACAAACCGTCAACAATCCCGTCGCGATCGCCGCCCGCGACGGCACGGTGCATCTGCTGTACTGCGTCGAGTACATGCGCGCCTTCCACATCCGCAGCGACGACGACGGCGTCACCTGGTCCGCGCCGATCGAAATCACGTCCGCCTTCGACCGGTACCGCCCGCAACTGGACTGGCAGGTGATCGCCACCGGACCCGGTCATGCGGTGCAACTGCAGAGCGGCCGGCTGGTCGCGCCGTTCTGGATGACCACGTACGAAAAACAACCCAAGCTGCGTCATGCCGTGGGCGTGGTTTACAGCGACGACAGCGGCCACAGCTGGCACGGCGGCGACATCGTGCTGCGGGATGCCGGCGAGCCGAACATCGCGGAACTGCCGGACGGACGCGTGCTGGTGACCGCCCGCAACAGCGACCCGCGGAACCGCCGCGTGGCCGCCTACAGCCGGGACGGCGCGACTGATTGGTCCCCGCCCGAGTTCATTCCGGACTTGCTCGAACCGGGCTGCATGGCGGGCTTGGTCAGCCATCCAGGCACGGCGTCACGGCCCAGACCGTTCCTGCTGTTCTCCAATCCGGATACGCCCCAGCGGGAACACAAACAGCGTGTCAACGTCACCATCAAACTGAGCGAGGACGGCGGCCGCACCTGGCCGGTGAGCAAGGTGCTGCAGCCCGGCCCCAGCGCCTACAGCGACCTGGCGGTACTGCCGGACGGCACGGTGCTGTGTTTCTACGAGAGCGGCGACCCGCAAGCCCAGGTCAAGCACGGCCGCCCCTGGGCCTATGCGTTCCTGACTCTCGCACGTTTCCATCCGGACTGGTTGACGAGCACCGAATCCGCAACCTGCCTGTTCGACCACGGATTGCACGAATGACACGGATTAGGAACATCCGTGAAATCCGTGGTCGTGGGAGCGGTTCCGCGAGGCGTTGGCCACGCAACGGCACTGCGGACGCGCCGGTGTGGCACGGCTCACTCGCACACCGCCGAAAAGCCCTGCCTTGGGGATCCGCCGTTGCCGGTGGGCGAGTCAGCCGTGCAGACATGAAGCAACGCCTCATCCTCATCGCCACCCTGCTGCTCGTACTCGCGCCGCTGGCCGCGCTGCATGCCGCCCATGCACCGGAGCCACCCGCCCGCACTTCAACACTCGCGACGAAGCGCTCAAGAACGAGCGGGAGCAGGAGAAGGTGAAGCACTGATCGTGTTCATTGATCTACGTGCATCACGGTTACCAACTCGCGGTGGCCGGCGTCCAAAAGGGACGCATTGGGACGAATCGCAAAGAGAAGACAACAGGTTCGCCTGTGGATGACGGCGACGACGAACTGCTGAGACGCGGCCAACAGGGGGAGGAAACTGCTCTGGATGGGCTCGTGCGCCGCTATCAACAGCCGATCTTCCACTTGGCCTGCCGCGTGCTGGGGGATGCGACGCGAGCCGAGGAAGCGACGGCTCAGACGCTGGTCAAGATTTGGCGGCGGTGCGGTCAGTGGCGGGGCCAGTCGACGGCGGGAACGTGGATTTACCGGATCGCCGTGCGGACTGTCCTGGACGTGCAACGAAGCCAAACACGCTGGTGGCGGCGTTGGGCTCGACCGGTCCCTGTCGAAACGCTCGATGGCCGTCCGCTGCCGGACGAGGAGGCGAGTGGGCGCGAACAGTCGCGGCAGCGGGAGCAGCGAGTGCAGACCGCCTTGCAGCAGTTGCCCGAAACCGATCGCGCGTTGGTGCATTTGTATTACTTCGAGGAGCAGACCCTGGGCGAGATCGAGTTGATTCTGGGCGTGCCCAAAGCCAACTTGAAGATGCGGTTGGCGCGAGCTCGCCAGAAGCTCCGGTCGCTGCTGGGAGAAACGGACGATGGCTGACGAACAGGCGAAAGAGCTGGCGCCGGAATGTGTCTGGGCGTTGGCGGAGCTGAGCGAGCGGCAGTTGGCACCTGAAGCTGCGCGGCGGTTGGGCGGGGCAGTCAGGTGGAGGACGGGCGATCCGCGAATTGCTCCCGCTCCTGAACCACGTACCATGGTGGTGGCCCCCGCCGATGCCGCCAGGGCGTTGGACGATCTGGCGATCCTGATGGCCCAGCCGCCCGTACCGGCTCTCGACCGCCCGCAGGCCAGGTGGTTGGCCGTATTGGTGGAAACTTCTGAAGGAGATCGGTAATGCGCTTCTTAGTCCTTGCGATGTTCATCGCCGGCAGTTCGCCGGGCAGCGCGGCGGACGAGTCCGCACCGCCGCCCCTGAGTCCTGAGCAACTTGTTCGCGTACGGAAACTGGCACAATCCGCCCAGACGGAAGCGACGGTGCTCCAGGCCCGGCTCGACCAGCGGCAGCGGGAGTTGGGCCAGGTCTACACGATGTACGAGCTGGACGAACCACGCGCTCAGAATCTGCAGGCGGAGATCGTCGAGTTGCAGCGTCTGCTACTGGCGAATCACCATCGGATGCAGGCGGAGTTGCGCGCGATCGTCAGCCGCGAGCGGTTCGAGTTCCTGCGCAAACGACTCACCAACGTCGTGACTCACCCGGGCGCGGATCGAGAGACGCCCGAGCCACCTGGCACATCCGAGCCGTCCACCTACGAAAGGAGCACTCCGTGAAGAGAGGGCTGGCGTTCGTCGTCTTTCTTGCATCGCTGACTGCCACATCGATCGGTGCGGCGGACGGAGGCGTTGAGATCTTGCGAGACCCGTGGGGAACCCCGCACGTGTTCGCCGACACGGACGAGGGGGCGATGTTCGGTTTGGGCTACGCTTCGGCCGAGGACCGCTTCTTTCAAATGTGCTTCAACCGGCTGGTCATGCAGGGCCGGGTCGCCGAGGTTTTCGGCGCTCTCGGCGGCGAAGGAGGCGCTCTGGAGAACGATAAGCAGATGCGAACGCTGGGGGCATACCGGGCGGCACAAACCATTGTGGGTAATCTCGACGAGCCGACTCGGCAGTTGCTGCAAGCCTTCAGCGACGGCGTGAATCGCTACACCGCCGTCAACAAGACCAGTCTGCATCCGCTGTTTGAGACCTACCACTTGGTGCCTGAGCCGTGGACGCCGGCCGATAGCATTCGGGCGTGGTGGCATCTGCTGGGAGGTTTCTGGGGGGGCGGGGGAACCTTGGATCAGGAAATCCCTCGTCGGCGCGGGGCCGACGGGCGCGAAAGGGTCATTCACCTGGACGAGGATGCCGCCGTGGTCAAACGCAAGGACGTCTGCGACCGGTGGGTCGAGGCCCTCAATCGGTTCGTCGAAGAAAAGGGTCTGGAGCCGTATCGGATGTCTGGTTCGGCCGTGTGGGAAGGGCCCAAGTTCAGCCACGGCTGGGCTCTCGGGGGGACGCTCACGGAATCGGGCTCCTCGCTGTTGGTCGGCGACCCGCAGCTGCCGATCCGAAATCCCTCCTTCTGGTACGAGTTCCATGTCTCGGGCAAGACGATTCACGCGCGGGGCATCGGTTTTCCCGGTGCGCCCGGTATCATGGTCGGCTTCACCCCCGGCGTCGCTTGGACCGTAACGGCACTGGCACCGGGCGGACTGCGGCTGACGACACGACCGCATGGCCGAACCCCACGGACAGCTACACCGTCTCCCATTCCGAAGTCTGGCTCTGCGCGGGCGAGCGGGTCATGGAACTGCTGCCACCCGGCGCCGAGTGGCCGTTCGTAAAACAGCACTTGAGCGGGATCAAGCTCTATGTCGGGCAGCTTCACGGCAAGCGGTTGGAGACGAGGGAGCAGACAATCGAACGACTGCGGCTCCTGGTACGGCTGGTGCGATCCCACAATCTCCTGGTAGCCGTCGAATTGGGCGGTTGCCTGGATTTCTCGCCGATGGACGACATGGCAGGCGAGTGGTCAGCTCGCCACGAATTGGCGGCACTGGCCAATTTCTATGCGGCAGGAGGTCAAGTGGATTACCTTGTCCTCGACGGCCCTATCCGGCGTCTGTTGCATCCTGAGAGCCGACGTGACGGGCGGCGGTTCGACTCGATCGCCAAGGCGGCCGACGAATTGGTCGACGCGCTGAAGCTGCATCGGGCTGCTCATCCGGAGACCAAGTACTGGCTGCTGACCAATTTTCCCAACTGGGGCTGGCGCGGCGACGTGTCCTATCATGCACGCGGGCCGCAACGGCAGGACTACGGTGGCCGGATCCCGCTGATCCGCCGTCGCCTGCCGGCTCGGCGTTAAACAAACTGAGCCGAAATGGGGAGGCTATTTCGTGAGCGTGCCGCGGGACGACGAACCTGGTGGAACTCGAAGTCCAGGCAGGGGACGCTTGGCTGGCGGTCTGTCCACCGATCGAACTGCCTTTGCGGACGGTCCACACGGAGACCAAGCTGCTCGGCAACCACGGCTGGCCCCGGCTGCGGGAAGCAACACATCGAATGCCAAGGGGATGAGATCCCGGTACCGGCAACCTGCTCGCGGTAGTGAAATCGCAAATGCCTTTCGGCGGAATGTCAATTTACGGCAAGTGACGAATTCGTAAAATGGGTCGGCGACAGGCGGCGAAGGCCGCGTTCCCGGTTCGACGCCTCGCCCGCAACCGAGAAGCCGGCCAAGACGAAACGATAAGAAGTCGCTACCCGCATACCGGCTCGCGCTGCGCAACGGCCAATGATCGCGGTATGATCGTATCCCCGCCTGAAAGGCAACAATGAAACGCGCCCTCGCACTCCTCGCCGTGCTGCTGCTCGCGCCGCTGGCCGTGCTGCAAGCCGGCGCCGCGAGCGTTTCCCTGTGCTGACGACCAAACGACTGAACCTGACACCAACGTACTGAGAACGACATGAAACGAAGATCCTTTCTGCAGACAATGGCCGGGTTGGCCATCACTGGCGGCTTCGCGCGAACCTCCCAAGCCGCTGAGGCGACAACCGTTCCATCGTATTTGAAGAATTACGCGGATCGCTTCGCCACGGACCCGCGAGGCGCAGCTCTGCAATGGTTCCGCGAAGCGAAATTCGGCTTGTTTTTGCATTACGGCCTGTACACCCTGTTGGGCCGTCACGAGTGGGTCCAGTTGCGCGAGCGAATCCCGGTGGCCGAATACGCGAAGCTAAAGGACCGCTTCACGGCGGAGAAATTCGACGCCGATTTCATCACCGATCTGGCGCTGGCGGCCGAGATGCGCTATGTCAACATCACCACGCGACACCACGACAGTTTCTGCCTGTTCGCGACCAAGCAGACCGATTTCCAAAGCGTCAACAGCCCCGCCCAGCGGGATCTGGTCGGCGAACTGGCGCTGGCCTGCCGCAAGAAGGGCCTGGGGTTGTGCTTGTACTACTCGCATGGGCGAGACTGGCGGCATCCCCACGCGCCGAACAGCGATTCGTGGCGCGGCAGCGCACGGCCCAAGTATGACCCGCCCGAGTCGACCTACGCCTACGGCCAGGACCATAACTTGCAGAAGTATCTGGATTTCATGACGGCGCAGATCACCGAACTGTTGACGAACTACGGCCCCATCGCCGCCATCTGGCTGGACGGTATCGCGGTGCCGCTGTCCGGCGATCGGACGAAGTTCAGGTGCCAGGAACTCTACGACCACATCCACCGGCTGCAGCCCCAGATACTGGTTTCCTACAAGCAGGGATTGCTGGGCACCGAGGACTTCTTTGCGCCGGAACATAAGGCCGTGGACAATCCTTCCGGCAAACCGATGGAAATCTGCTCCACCCTGCAGGAGAAGAGCTGGGGCTATAATGCGCAGGCGCGGAACATCAGCTCGGACGAGGCCTGGAACAAACTGGCCGAGGCCGCCAGAACCCGCGCCAACCTGCTGCTCAACACCGGCCCGCGGCCCGATGGCTCCATCCCGCCGGAACACGAACGGGTGCTGCGTGCGTTGGGCCAACGCATCCGCGCCGCCGGTTGGCCCGTGCCCGCCGAAGACGACAAGTGAAACGAAACGAAAACTCTAACCAAGCCCACTGCGCGCGCAATGGCCAATCGGGAAAGCGACGGCGCCCGAAAGCAGACTGCCGCGATAAACAACTTCTCGTTTTCCACAAAGTAACAGAGAGACACCATCATGAAAACAAACGAAACCAGCGTGAAACGCACCAGTACGCTATTCACCGCCCTGCTGCTGGTGCCGCTGGCCGCGATGTCCGCCTTCGCGGGCGAAGCGCCTGCGACCGCTCCGGTGGTGCCGAAGGAGATCAAGGCCTACTGCCTTGATTTCAACTGGGGGCCGGGCGGTCCCAACGCTTTCGCCAAGCCCGGTCTCTGGGCCGATGCCGATCCGGCGCAGCACGTCACGTGGTATCGGGCGATGGGCGTCAATGTCATCCAGACCTTCTGTGTCTCCTGCAACGGCTACGCCTGGTATAAGAACGGCGTCGTGCCGGAGCAGCCGGGTTTGAAACACGATTTCCTCCCGGAGATGGTGAAACGCGCGCATCGGGAAGGGATGCTGGTACTCGGCTATTTCTGCGCCGGCTCCAACACGCGCTGGGGCCAGGCTCGCCCCGAACTCAGCTACGGTTCTCCCAACGAGCCGCACATTCCCTACACCGACGAATACCTCGCCTACATTGATGCCGCTATCCGCGACGCCGTCGGCAAGACGGGGATTGACGGTTTCATGGTGGACTGGCTACGGATGCCCACGAGCCGCAAGAGCAACGGCGGACGCTGGCTCGACTGCGAGAAGAAGCTCTACGCGCAACTCATGGGCGAGCCGTTCCCCGGCGAGCAGGACCTGCCCGACGCGAAAATGACCGAATTTGGCCGCCGCGCCGTGGACCGCGCCTGGGTTGTGATCCGCAAGGCCGCGAAGGAAACGAAGGCGAACTGCATCGTCTGGCTGACGTGCTGCGACATCCACGATCCGCATATCGCCAATTCGCGGGCCCTCAAGGAAACCGACTGGCTGCTCAATGAAGCCGGCGACCTCCAGCGTACGGCGGATGCGAAGAAGATGATCGGGCCACACACGCAGCTCATCACCTGTCTCGCGGACTGGAACAAACAGGACCCGATGCAGATTGTCTCCGCCGCGCTGAAAGAAGGCATCGGCCTCTATGGTTTTACCAAGCCCGGCCCTGACTCGCTCCTGCCGCTGGAGGCGCTGCTCGCACGTCCCGTCAGCGAACTGAAAGGCGACGAGAAGAACATCGCCGTCCTCGCGCGGGCCTTCCATGGCGTTTCAGCCAACGCAACAAGAACGCCGGATGGACGTTTTGTTGAGCCGCAGAAATGATTGCCACTGCACCGGCAAAGAACGGTTCCAGTTCGTTGACCGGGTCGAGTCCGTGGGCGGGGCCGCCACGATCAATTTGCCGATCGACACCACGAATGGGCACATTCCGCAAGACTCACACGCCCAGTTGGTTCGCCTGGGACGGCACCTTAACAACGATCGCGACCGCCGTAAGCAATCGCCACGGCTCGCTCGATCCCAAGGAAGGACACTCGACGAGAAGCACAACGCCAGGTATCAGGTAAACTGAATGCCATCAATTCAGCCATCACAACAACCAGAGAGAAGGAAAACGGCGGTGAAGAAACTGATTCAACTCTTGACCGTGGCTGCCTTGGCTTCCTTTGGATCCGCCCTTGCTGCCGAGTCGGCGGTGCGGTGCCCGAACATTGTCTTCATCCTCGCCGATGATCTGGGTTATGCGGACCTCTCCTGTTTCGGGAGCAAGGCGGTCCAGACGCCGCACTTGGATGCCTTGGCGGCCGGTGGCGTCAAGCTGACGCAATTCTATGCGGCGTCCGCCGTCTGCACGCCGACACGCGCT
>CAIYOB010000384.1 GCA_903927685.1 uncultured Planctomycetaceae bacterium | reverse complement strand
TCCGGTCCGCGGCCGCCTCGGACAACGCCGCGACGTTGATCGAATGGTTGTACGTCCCGGGAGCTCGCTGCGCCAGTTCCTGCAGCAGCGGATGGGCCGCGTCGCCCAATTCCAACAGGCTGATGTCCGTCTGGACGTCGAACAGCCGCTCGGTGAACGGCAGCAAGCCCGTCATGATGAAACTGGCCAGGATGACACAAGCGGCGTGCCACGAGGCGCCCGTAACGAGTTTGGTTACAAACCCGCCGGACGTTGCAAAGGGATCCGGGGCACCACTCGGCGACAGGCTGACGGTATTCATCGCGCCGAAGGTCTGGTTGGCCAGCAGGCCGACCCCGATCACCGCCACGAACGTGATCACGGCGCCGTACGCCCCGACGTAGATCAACTTCGTTCGGCTGCGAACGCGATTGAGGATAATGACCGGGCCGGAGACAGAAGCTGCCAGGACCATCAGCTCGAACAGCCCCTGCCCCAGGGAGAGCGCGATGACCAGGGCGGCGGCCAGTGACAGCACGACGGCCAGCTCTTTGCGGCTGATAATCGCCAGGATCATGCCGAACAAGACCAAAGGAATGCACTCGGCTCGCCACGCGTCACGCGAGACCAGGACGGCGGCGGTGACCGTGATCACCGCCGTACCCAGCAACCGGGCCAGTCGGCGCGAGTCGCTCAACAACAGCCGGTCGTGAAAGTAGATATAGGCGCCGCACAGCCCGAACAGGGCGAGATACGTGCCGATCCTGGCCAGCGAATAGCACAGCGTTTCCGCCCAAGTCGCGTTGGATGTAAACGCCTGATGCTCGGCGTACAGGATCTGCAGATCGTGGTGCGTGAGTGGTTCGCGACCGTCGACGATCGTCTTTCCCGCCTCGAAGGCGGTCGCGGTTTCCTCGCCCGTAGCCACCTTGAACGGCGCCCGAGCGACAATGTCCCGAGGGGGAATATGGCCGCTGCGGAAGGGAAACGGACGCACCCAACCGCCGCTGACCGCCCAGATTACCAGGGCCGCGGCGACGCACATGCCGACGCGTATCCAAACGTCCTTGTGCCGAACGTGCTGCCAACGCTCGTCCAAACGCTTTCGCGAAGCAGCCACGGTGGCGACGCGGGCAGCACGAGATCTGACCGAAGTTCCAGCTGACATATATTCTTTGGCTGGTTGCCAGGCAGTTCACCCGGTAACCGACAATTAGCTCCTTTTTGTTTTGGCTTCGTGGTCGTACGCTTGCACAATTTCCTGGACCAAACGATGGCGAACGATGTCCGCTTTGGTCAGGTGTACAATCCCGACGCCCTCGATGCGTTTGAGCCGCGTCAGGGCGTCGTTCAGACCGCTCCGCGCGTGAGGCGGCAAGTCGGTCTGGGTGACGTCGCCGGAAACCACGATCTTGGAATCCATCCCCATCCTCGTCAGGAACATTTTCATCTGCGAGATGGTGGTGTTTTGCCCTTCGTCCAGAATGATGAATGATTCGTTCAGCGTGCGGCCCCGCATGTAGGCCAGCGGCAGCACTTCGATGACGTCCATCTCGATGAACTGCTTGATCTGATCGTGGTCGATCATCTCGTGCAAAGCGTCCATCAGGGGGCGCAAGTAAGGGTTGATCTTGGCCTGCAGATCACCCGGCAAGAACCCCAGGCTCTCGCCCGCTTCGACCGCGGGCCGTACCAGGACGATTTTGCGGACGCGACGCTGTTTCAGCGCTTCGACCGCCATGGCCACAGCCAGGTACGTTTTGCCGCTGCCGGCTGGCCCGATGGAAAAGACCAAGTCGCGGTCGCGGATCATATTCACATAGCGGGCTTGGCCCTCGGTTCGCGGGCGGATCGTCCTGCCGGCCTGAAAAACGTCGATCTTCGTGGGCTCCGGACCGCCATTGCCGGACGCCGAGGCCAGCAGATGCGAGACATCCACGTCGCTCACCATCTCGGCCCGTTCCGCTCGCCGCTTCAACTGTTCCAGGATCTCGGTGGCGCGGATGACCGCGGTTTCCTCGCCGGAGACCCGCAGTTGGCCATCCCGGTGCGTAACGGTGACACCCAACCTCTGTCGGATCGATTTAAGGTGCTGATCGCGGGTGCCCAGCAGCGACAAGGCCACGTGTGGCTCGGACAGCGAGATCGTTGCTTCGTGCATTCGAGCGGCCGCACAATGCGACCCGAGAGTTTGCAGAAACGCCAATAACACTGGCGTAAGTATACCTAATCAAGAACCGCTGGGAACAGACCTGGCTAACGCGGGAATGGACAGATCAGCCTAATTTTGTCGCAAAGTATTTATGGGTAAAGGCTTGCGTCGGTGCATATTGGGCGTCCGTCATTCGTGCCGAAACGCGGAAATCGGGGTCCGGAGCGTTGCAACCGCCCGCTTCCGGGAGGCTCGGACGCGGTAGCGGCGGGGGAGGGCTTGGCTCGGCTCCCTCCGCTCGAACGAATGGCACTGGGTTAAGGGAAGAAGCACGGGAAGGGTGGCCGGGGTCGAGTGCAGCGAGCCCCCGG
>CAIYOB010000383.1 GCA_903927685.1 uncultured Planctomycetaceae bacterium | reverse complement strand
GTCTCCCGCCGGGCCGTCTGTTCGAAATCCTCGCCGTCATTCGGCACACCCTTGGGAATGCCCCAAGGCGTCCGGCGATGGTAGGGACCGGAGGGATGGATCAGCAGTACCTCCAGCGACCCCTCGCGATACCGATACAGCAAAGTTCCAGCGGAGTGGATCATGCCCTGATGATAGACTTACGATGGTTGCAATTGCAACCTGAATTAGGGCCATCAAGAGACTTTTTTTGTCACCTCCCTTTGGTGGAGGCTATGGGGTGTTAACCCCAGATCTCATTCAGCCGCCGCACCCAGTTGCCGTACATGATCGCTTCGATATCCGGCTGCGGATAGCCGCGCTCGGCCAGCAGCCCGGTCAACCGCTGCAAGTCAGCGATCGTCTCCAGGTCCTGCGGGCACTGTTCGCGGCCGTAGCCGCCGTCCAGATCGGACCCGATGCCGACATGCCGGGCGTTGCCGGCCAGTTGGCAGATGTGATCGATATGCGGGACGATCCGGTCCAGGTTCAGGTTCGCCTGCTGCGGCGTCGTTTGACCTCGGATCCAGCCCGGCGTCATCATCCAGGCGTCGAACGCCATGCCGATGACCGCGTCTCGTTCAATCAGCGCCCGAATCTGATCGTCACTGAACTGGCGGCCCTCGGGGACCAAGGCGCGGCAGTTGTTGTGGCTGGCCCAGACGGGGCCGTCGAACAAGTCGAGCGCTTCCCAGAAGGCTTCATCGGTCAGGTGCGTGGCGTCGAGCACCACGCCCAGGCGTTGCATCTCGCACAGCAGTTCCCTTCCCAGCGGCGTCAGGCCGCCACTGGCCGCGGTGCCCGGACTGTAGCGGCCGGGGCCGTAGTGCGCGGGACCGACCGCCCGCAGACCGTCGGCATAAGCCCGCTCCAGGTGCGCCGGGGTAAGAATCGAGTCCGCGCCTTCCAGGCTCAGGATGTAGCCGATCGGCGCGTCCGGCGGCGGATCGTGTTGCCACAGTTCGACCATTCGGTTCAGGCCCTGGCGATCGACGATCTGTACCATCTGGCCCGCCTCTTCCATCGCGCGGTACCAAGCCAGTTGGGCCTGCGTGACGGCCCAGGCGATTTCGGGGCTATGCCAACCCGGCAGTGGGTTATCGGGACCGACATAGCGGGCGATCTGGGTGGCGATGCAGACGCCCACCCGCCCCCGCCGCATCTCGTCCAGAGTCAGGACGTTCAGCCCCCGATCTCGTTTATCCGTCAGCCCCTGCTCGCGCTGTCGCACTTCGGCCAGGGGGCGAGTATAGTCGCGGTTCCATTCGATCGCATTCATGGCCAGGTCCAGGTGGCCATCGAAAATCAACATCGCAGTGGCTCCTCACGGGAAGGCGTCGACAGTGGCAGCTTACCGACCGTCACTGTACGCCGCCCGCGGGCCCGCGTACAGTCGGCTGGCCAAAAACGGGAACTCGCCCTGACTTGGCGGCACAAACCGGCTATCATCCACGGTTTGGGCACCGGCGATCCCAGCCCTGCCTCTGCCGAGCGGGAGCGGATCGCCACACACAGCGTGGTCATCGGCAGGTGGGAGAGACGCACCCGATGGCGTTTGAGTGGCTTCACGAGATGACCTGGGAAGGCTGGGCCACGATCACGGTGGTCGCCATGTTCATCCTCGGGCTGGCCCGCGGTTGGGCGGCCCCGGACCTGTTGAGCCTGGCGTGCCTGGCGATCCTTGTGATGCTCGGCGCGTTGACCGGCAGCGACCAGTTGCCGGGGGCTGGCGAAGCGTTGGCGGGCATGGGCAATTCCGGCTTAATCACCGTGGGGGCCCTGTTCGTCGTCGTGACCGGCCTGACACAGACGGGGGCGATGGCCCTGATCGTCCAGCCGCTGTTGGGCCGGCCCAGCACAGCCTTGGCGGCCCAGTTGCGACTGTTGCTGCCGGTGACGACGCTGAGTGCTTTTCTGAACAACACGCCCGTCGTCGCCATGTTTATGCCCGTGGTGAACGAAATCTGCAAGAAGACCGGCATCAGCCCCTCCAAGCTGTATCTCCCGCTGGCTTATGCCGCGACGTTTGGCGGCGTCTGCACCTTGATCGGCACCAGCACCAACTTGATCGTCGCCGGGTTGATTGCCCAAGCGGGACTGCCGGACATGCCCGCCGTGCGGATGTTCGATGTCACTTGGGTCGGTCTGCCCTGTGCCGTCGCCGGAGTCGCGTACATTCTGCTGTTCAGCCGCCGCTTGCTGCCCGATCGGCGGCCGGCAATCAGCCTGACCGATGATCCGCGGCAGTACACCGTCGAGATGCTGGTCCAACCCGGAGGCCCGCTCGTCGGGCAGAGCGTCGAGAAAGCCGGCCTGCGTCACCTGCCGGGACTGTATCTGGCGGAGATCGATCGGCAAGGCATTGTGCTGCCGGCGGTCGGGCCGGACGAGCGATTGCAGGCCGGCGACCGACTGGGCTTCGTCGGGATCATCGAATCAGTGGTCGACCTGCAGAAGTTGCGCGGCCTGATTCCCGCCACGGACCAGACATTCAAATTGAATGCCCCGCGCACCCAGCGGTGCCTGATCGAAGCCGTCGTCTCGGACCGCTGCCCGCTGGTCGGCAAGAGCATCCGCGAGGGTCGGTTCCGCTCGGAGTACAACGCCGCCGTGATCGCGGTGGCTCGGAGCGGCAAGCGGATTGCCGCCCGCATCGGCGACATCGTGTTGCAGGCCGGCGATACGTTGCTGTTGGAGGCGCATCAGGAATTCGTCCAGCAGCGCCGCAACTCGAGCCATTTCTACCTGATCAGCGGCGTCGAGAATTCGGCGCCGCCCCGGCACGAACGGGCCTGGCTGGCATTGGCAATCCTCGCAGGCATGGTGCTGGTGGCCAGCCTGGGATGGTTGGACATGCTGACGGCCTCGTTGGTGGCCGGCCTGCTGATGATCCTGGCCCGCTGCTGCACCAGTGCCGAAGCTCGCCAGAGCATCGATTGGTCGGTGCTGCTGGTGATCGGTGCGTCGCTGGGAATCGGCCGGGCGTTGGAGACGAGCGGCGCCGCCCAGGTGGTAGCCAGCAACCTGATCAGCCTGGCCAGCGGACATCCCTGGCTGGTCCTGGTCATGGTCTACCTAGTCACGATGTGCTTCACGGAACTAATCACCAACAATGCGGCCGCCGTCCTGGTCTTCCCCATCGCGTTGGCCGCGGCCCGTTCGCTCGACGTCAGTTTCCTGCCCTTTGCGATCACCATCATGGTCGCTGCGTCAAGCTGTTTTGCCACGCCGATTGGCTACCAGACGAACCTGATGGTATACGGACCGGGCGGCTACCGGTTCACCGACTACCTGCGGATCGGCGTGCCACTGGATCTGGTTTTCATGGCGGTTACAGTCTCGCTAACACCGCTGGCTTTCCCGTTTCATCCAATTTAGCCGCCCTTGGGCGGGACCGGCTCGAGGGGCCTTTGACGCACAGCCGTCTTCTGCGGAAAATGTCGGTATGGACCATGTCCCGCTGACCTATCTTCTGGGAGCGAACTGGGGCGTGTGGCTCTGGAGCGCCGCGCTGCTGGCGCTTGGGTTCGTGATCACGTTCACGCTCAGCCTGGCGGTTGTCGGCTTCCTGTTGGTCCGACTGCCGGCGACCTACTTCCTTGATCGCCACGAACGCGGGCTGTGGATCGACCAGCATCCGGTGGTGCGTTGGTCAGGCATCGCGCTCAAGAACCTGCTTGGGGCCGGCTTGATCGCCTTGGGCGCCGTACTGTCCCTGCCGGGAATTCCGGGGCAAGGCGTGCTGACGATCCTGCTGGGCGTGATGCTGCTCGATTTTCCCGGCAAACGCAAGCTGGAACGGCGCCTGGTCGGAATGCCGCGGGTCCTGGACCGCGTGAATCGCCTGCGCGCCCGCTTTGGCAAACCTGCCTTGGTGCTCGAAGAGTCCGGCGAACGCGTCTGAGCCGCTCACGAGCGGACGGGGACGATTTGGACTTCGAGCGCGCCCGCATTGTCGGCCAGTCCGGCCGCCGAGTCGTTGACCCGCAGATACAGCGTTCCGGCCGCGCGAACGGTCAAGCTCGTTTCCAGGCCGATCGGTTCGGGTCGTGCCAGCGGCGTCAGCCCGGCCAAGGGTTGGCTGTCGTCGCGGACCGCGCCCAGCAGCAGCCCCAGCGGTCGGCTGTGATGATAGTGCAACGTGATGCCGCCCGGTTCGGACCACCACGGGCCGCTCGATTGGCCGACCTGGTAACGGCCTGTCGCCACCAGCCGATAGGTCGCTCCCGCTTCCAGGCGAAAACCGGTCGACTGCCAGCCGCGGTCGGCCGCGATCGTCACCGTCGCGCCGTCCGGCGGCAGCGGTTGGACGTCCTGGCGTTCGATTGCCTCGCGGCCCACGTCGTAGCCGTAGTCCAAGTTCATGACAAACAACTGCCACTGCTCGTTGAGGTCTGGCCAATCGGCCTGCAACTGTTCGCGGAACCAGGCCGTCAGTCCGGGCTGGCGGACCATGCCGCGCAACTGGCGAAAGGCCTGGTGGCAGCGTGGATGCGAATCCAGGAAGGAGGCCAGCCCCCAGCACCAGCCGTACGGTTCGTTGCGCTGATGGGCGGTCGGACCATAATCCATGATCATCGCGGGCATCAGTCCGCGGCCCGCCGCGGCTTCGTCCTTGATGATCTTGATCCGGCCCCAGCCGGGCGTCTCGGCCTTGCTCTTCGGCAGGTAACCAAGCGTCAACTGGCCGTCTTGCCAACGATGCGTCCCCAGCAATTCCGCCATGCCTTCGGCGTACCAGGGCGGGCCAATCGATCCCAGGAAGTGGGCCATGAACGCATGCGTCCCCTCGTGCAACAGCAGGTGCCGGCGGTAGTAGTTTTCGACCTGGTTGTAGAGCCACAAGCAGTTGCCGCGTTGATAGCCGTTGGGGAACGGCGGCAGGTCTGCGGGCAGCATGCCGGCGCCGATGAAACGGTTCTTTTCCTGCATCAGGAAGCCGGTCAGCCGCCAGTCGGCCGCCCGTTCGACGGGGATCTCGAAGTACTGACACCACAGGGGCACGGCGGCGTCGAACGCCTCCGTCAAGTCGTCGACCTCCGGAGCCGGCAAGACGTCGGTGTACAGCGCCAAGTGCTTGCCGGCCAGCTTGCGAATGCCAGCCGTCGCCGCCTTGCTATCGTCGATCACCATTTCCGTCGCTTCACCCTGCTGCCCCGCCGGCACGGCGGCGGGCGCCGTCGCGGCGTCCGGGTCGGAGGCAATCAGGTCGGCAAAGGTGCGTGGGCCCGTGGGCATGCGCGCGGGCCCGAATCCCGGCGGCGGCCGGCGCGGGTTGGACGGATCGTTGGGGTCGGTGTTCTGAGCAGCATCGCCGGCCGGCACCGGTGCTGGAGCCGGCGAGGGCCCGTCAGGCTTGGCGGGCGTCCGCGCCGGTGAGGCTGTGATCGACTTGCCGGTCGCCGGCGAAGTCGCCGGCTGGGCGGGTTTCTTCTTCCGCACCGCCGGCTTGCTGGCCGCCGGTCCGCACCCTGCCACGACGACCGCGATTCCCAACACGGCCCACGTGATCCAACGCAGGCGTGTGGATGGTTGGGACGAAATGTCGGTCTCGAAAGTCACACTTCACCCATTCTGCTCGTGATCCGCGGCTGTCTCCGGCCGCCCAATCGCCCCCAGTGTTCTGCCTCTGGGGGCTCGCTGCACTCGACCCCAGGCACCCGGGATTCCGTCGAGCCCCCACCCCGCGACGTCGCCCTACCGGGCCGGAATCCGCACTCGTTCGGTCGCCAGCAGCCGGACGGGGCCGATCAGGCCGGCCGGCGCGGGCTGGCTGCCCAGGCGGTTACTGATGTCGGCGGACAGCTGCGGTTTGAACTGCAGCGGACCGGCGTCCGGGAAACCTTGCGGGTACTCTTTGTCACCCAGCAGGCGATTCAGCCAGGCGTTAGTTACCTGGACTTGCAGCGTGTTTTGGCCAGGCTGCACCAGGTCGGTGATGTCCACGACGAACGGCGGTTTCCAGAGCACGCTCAGCTTGCGGCCGTTGACGACGACTTCCGCCAACGACTCGACTCGTCCCAGGTCCAACAGCACGCGGCGGCTGCCGCTCACTCGCTCGACCGGCAGCTCGAACGAGCGGGCGTAAGTCGCCGTGCCGGAAAAATAGCGAATGGCAGGTTGGGGATGCTCCGTCCAGGACACCAGTTGCTCGAACGTCGTCTGCGCCGGCACGTCCATCCGGTCCGGGAAGCGTACTTCCCAGGGGCCGCTGATCTCCAGCGGCAGCGGCAGGGCTGAGACCTCCAACTCGCGAGCCTGGCCGTCGGCCAGCTTCATGCGGTAGACGCCCGTCGCCGCCACGTCGGCTTGCAGGTCTCCCGCGGCGGTGCGAATGACGGTGATCTCCGGCAAGGACGTCTCGCCGGCCGCGGGCGGCGAGGATGCGGCCAGATCGGCGATTTCGGCTGCCGCCAAAGCTCGCGGGAACTGCTGAATCTCGCCCAACTCGCCTTGGAACGGTCCGCCAGGGCCGCCCTGTCCCGCGGGACTGGGGTGCACGACGTAGCGGCTCTGCAGCCCCTGGTGGGCCAGCTTGCCGTTCAGATACAGGCTGGGTCGACCCTCCTGGTACACCACGGCCATGTGCGTCCAGGCGGCCAGCGGGGCGGCGTGGACCAGCAGCGGTGCGAAATACGACGACGAGTGCTCGTAAACCGCGACGCCGTTGCGGCCCACGGACAGTCCAGCGCCGGCCTGCCGATCGTCGCCGAACGCGGATGCGCCGTGCACGGCAAAGATCGCGTCGTTGCGGGCGGCCTGAAGAAACACACCGCTGTCGGCTTCCTGCGGCAGCGCGATGTCGGCCTTCGGTTTCAGCCAGCCGGCCAGGGTGAACGTACTGACGACGCCCTTGTCCGCCGAGTCCGCCCGGGACTCGACCGCCTTGGCCGCTGTGCTCAGCACCACCTGTCCATTTCGTGTGACCTCCGTGACCGACAGGGCGGAGCCAACTGCTTCGCGGAACACGACGAACACCGAGCCGCGGGCGTCCAGGTCCAGGGGCACCCGCACGCCTCCGTCCACGATTTCGAAGGCCGCGCTGGGCACGATCTGTCCGCTGTCCGCGTCCCACAGTTCCGGGACTTGGCGGCCGACGCGAAACAGGGGCGTGAGCGAGGCGGGCGCGTCGCTCTGGCTGGACAGGAAGTAGATGTCCGCCTCGCCGGACCGGCGATGCGTCCACAACAGCTTCTTCGGGTCCACGCCGCTGACATCCGGCGGCGACTGGAGTTCCGCCAGCACGTCGGCCAACGGCAGGTCGCGGAATACGCGGCCTTGGCCGCAGCGGACTTGTTTGACGGATTTCCCATCGCAGTTCGACCAAACCCCAGCCGCCAGCTTCTTGACCTGTTCGTCGCAGGCTGGATAGTCCTGCAGGCTGGGCGACCGAGCCGGGGGCGGGCCGAGCACCGCGCCGCCGGCGGCGATCAAGTCGCGAACCTTCTGCAGCAGTGCCGGACGCATCGTCTCCAGTTCCGGCAGGACGAGCAGGCGATAGCTGGTACCGTCCGGCAGAACGAACCGCCCGTCTTTCACGCTCAGCGAGTTCTCGATGACTTCGGCGTTGAGGTAGTCAAAATCGTAGCCCGTCGGCACAGGCGGCTGGCAGACGCCGGTCATCTTGGGCGTATCTTCGCCGATGAAGTAGGCCAGGTCGGCGACGTGCCGGCCCTGCTGCAGCAGGAAATGCGAACGGCGCAGATACTGGAACCACGATCCGCTCGCCCCGAACCACGTGTTGTGCCGGTTGAACTCGGTGCCAAACCAGGCGTTGACGCCGGGCCGCCGTTCGTCGGTCGGCTGGTGGATGTAGACATGGAGCACAAAGTGGTTGATGCCCTCGGTGACCGCCCAGTCGCCGCGGCGTTTGAGCGCCCAGGGCGTGCTGGCGAAGAACGGGCCACCCGTGAACGCTTCGGCCGACGTGATCGGCATCCCGTAGATGTGCGAAGCGGACGAAGCCGCACGCAGCTCGATGCTGCCCAGCTCTCCGGTCGCCCAGAACTCGCCGCTGATGTGATCCGCCTGGCCGCCGTACTGGAGGAATTCGGCTGGGAACCCCCAATGGCCATAGTTCTCCAGCCATAGTTTCAGTCCGTGCCGATGGCACACCTCCCGCAGGCCGCCCACGTAGTCGAGTGCCACGCGGTCGGCGACCAGCCGCCGCAGATCCCACAGGAACCGGTTCGACTGGTCGGCGCTGCCCACGATCCGCCCCGTCAGCACCGGCAGCCAAGGCCGTGCGTCGTAACCGTACTGCTCGCGGAACAAGAGATCGAATCCGTCCGTCCAGTTTTGGGAGCCCATCTCATAGCTGTCGGCCACGACATGTTTGAATGCGGTCCGGTCCGTCGCCGGCATCCGCGCCAGCAATTGGCCGATGAAGGCCTCGAAATGCGCCTCGGCGGCCTGGCGGTTCATCTTGTCCACCTCCAGGCCTTGGCCTTCAGGCGAGGCGGGGGCGTTCTTGGTGCCCGTCGTGGTCATGCCCGTGCGGAGGATGATCCAATCGCCCGCCGGCACCTCCCAGCGCAACGTGCCGTCGGCGGCCAGCCGGTCGCTGAGATTGACCACTTCGCCTGGCGGGACGGCGAGCTGAGTCGCGTCGGGCTCCGCCTGGGTCGGCCACAGGTACGTATCCCACATCGGCAGCGGCGTGGGGTGCATCTTGCCGAGTTGTTTTTCGACGAACCGCTCCAGGCGGGCCGCGCCCGACAACTCGATTTCCGCCAATCCGCCGCGTCCGCGGACGTTGGTCAATGTCAGGCGGAAATGCTGGGAACAGGTCGGCGGAAAGGAAACCGCGACCGGTCCGTAGGGCATGGGGCCGACATTGATCTCGACATTCGACCGATCCAACGAGAACGAGCGGATGGTCTGAAAATCCCCGGCGGCATCGGCCGCCTGCAGTTCGCACTGGGCGGCGAGGGCCGCCGCCGCGGGATGCACAGTCAGGCTCCGCGCGGTGAACGGCTCGGCGAATTCGAGGTCGATGACCAACGAGCCGCGGTTGGAAAGCGCGGCCGCCGGAATCTGGGGCACGGTGCTCAAGTCGCCGTCGCACAGTTGGGACGCGGACTGGACGGCCGGGCTGCAGGTAATCTTGGGTGCACGGCTGGCGGCCGACTCGGCGTCGCTCCGCGGGGCGGGAAATGCTAGCACGGCGACATCCTGAAACGGCTCCTTAGGCACCGGCAGCCGTTGGTCGAACTTGGCCGGACCCGTCACGCGGCACTCGCTGGAGACCAGGTAGCGCATCGCCTGGTCCGGCTTGATCCACGGCCCTCCCGACTGGCTCCAACCGGGGCAGTTGAACATGCCGATGTTCACCCCCAACCGGCCGCCTTCGCGGATCGCATGCTCCACCATGCCCCACCACTCGTCCGTCAGCGCCTTGACGCTGCCCCGCTGGACATCCTCCAGGTAGATATTGCCGATCAGGGCCTCGCCGATCCCGGCGCGGGCCATCGCCTCCAGGTCGCGGGTGATGCCTTCGCGGGAGATGTTGTCCGTGATCCAGTACCAGTAAACCCAAGGTTTCGTCTCCTCCGGCGGCTGGCGAAAGCCTTGGATCAACGTTGAGGCTGCCGGGGCGCCCGTAGGCTCCGCCCCGCGAACCGCCGTCGTGGACCCGAGGACGAGCGGGACCACCAGCCCGAAGACGCTGGCCCAGATAACCGTGGCGTTCCGCATACGCAATTGCATATTCCGCTCCTGTCGTTGGTTTGAATTGCCCCATCCTACCAAACTGCGAACCGCCTGTGGAATTCGGCATTAACGAAGTTGACAATTGCCCGGCATCTCTCTAACTTGAAGTGGTTGGATATGGCCTTGGGATTCTCGTATGCGCCGGTGCTCAGTTCGATCGCAGTGGCTGGTCGTTGCCATGATGGCGTTCTGCGTCATCCAAGGCTCGACGCTGGGCACGCTGTACCACGTCTGGTGTCAGCACACGTGCTGCGTTCGCCCCGCTGCCGCCGCCACGGCCGATTCGGGCTGTCATGGGACCACAGCTTGCTGCCCCACAGCCGGTGAATCCTGGGCCGGATCGGATGACTCGCACGAGTCCGGTTCGACACATCACGACTGGCAGAACTGTCTGGCGTGCCGCTACCTGGCTGAGCGGTCCTTGCCGACGCTGATCCTGACCCTGGGCCCGCCGTGCGTCGCTCCCGAGCGGCCGTCCGCGACGGTCCAGTCCGTTTCCGCCGCGGGTTCGCCATCCAGTTATCACAGCCGAGCGCCTCCCGTCTGAACTCATCTCGCTGCCTCGTTCTTGTGGCGGGCCTCGCCGGCGCTCACGATCTGGACCGACGTCTCGATCGCGGCCGACGCGGCATCCCGCTGCACGGCTTTTTTGGCATTCATTACACGGGAGAGAGTTCTCTATGCGCTCGAGACGCGCTTTTACGCTGGTTGAATTATTGGTTGTGATCGCCATCATTGGGATTCTGGTTGCGTTGTTGCTGCCGGCAATCCAGTACGCCCGGGAATCGGCTCGCCGCACGCAGTGCACGAATCATCTGCGGAACGTGGGTGTGGCGTTGCACAATTTCCACGACGTACATGGGCATTTGCCGGCTGGCTGGATTGCCGATGTACCGGATGGCGAACCCGGCTGGGGCTGGGGGGCGCACCTGCTGCATTTCCTGGAACAGAACGCCCTGCTCGACAATCAGATCCACTTAGATGATCACATTGACGAAGACGAGAATGCCGAGGCTCGACAGGCCATGATTCCGATCTACACCTGTCCCAGCGACCCCAAGGCGGACGACTTGGTGCGGCTGACGGGGCTGCATACGTCGTTGTTCGAGGTGGGACGGTCGAACTATGTGGGGATGTTCGGCACGGAGGAGGTCGAGGACGACCCGAGCAACGGGAACGGGACCTTCTTCCACAACAGTTGGATCCGGTTTGCCGACATCCGAGACGGCCTGAGCAACACCCTGCTGGTCGGCGAGCGTTCGTCGCGGTATGGCGATTCGACCTGGGTCGGGATGATCCACGGAGCGACGGACGCCATGGCCCGCGTCGTAGGCTCGTGCGACCACGTGCCGAACGACCCTCACGCCCACTTTGACGACTTTGGCAGCTACCACGCCACCGGCGCCAACTTCGTGCTCGGCGACGCTTCGGTGCGGCTGATCGGCAGCGACATCGACCTGGACGTCTACCATGGCTTGGCGACCCGTGCGGGCGGCGAGCCTGCGGTGAAGTACTGAGGGGCTTCAGCGCAGACTGTCCAGGATCCGCGACCAGGACCAGTGCATAATCAGGCAGAAGCCCCACAGCAGCGCGGCCGTATACAGCGTCACGGCCACGCTGAGCGCGACTTTCCCGAGCCGAGAGAAGCCGCGGCTGGCCCACAGCAGCGGCAGGCCGAGGATCGCCGTCACCAGGAACAGCAAGCCGACGATAAACCACGGCTGGTCCAGCAGCGAGGTTCGCTGCTCGCGTGCCGTGGCAGACGGGAATTCGCTGGCCGACCGCGGCGAGTCGACCGACGTCGGACTCGCGCAACGCGGGCAGACGCCGGCCGAGGGCGGCAACTCGGCGTCGCATGCGGGGCAGATGATCGTTTCGATCAGCCTTGATACCATAGTCCTCGCTGACGCTGCGTGTTATGTTGGCGGGTCGTTTGCCGCTGGACGTTCGGCCGCCAGGGCGGTTCCCTACTGTAGCCCGAAGCGCCAGCGAGTGGGAGAGCTTGCTACCAGGATACTGCTGGTTTCCAGACCGGGAGACGGCCATGAATTCACGCGAGCGAGTGGCGGCGGCGATGCGGCACGAGACTCCGGATCGGGTGCCGGTGATGTGCCAACTGGCCCTGGGGCACTATTTCCTGCACAGCCGGTTCGAGCCGGCGGAAATCTGGTTTGACAGCGAAGTATTTGTCCGGACGCTGAGCGAGTTTCAGCAGCGGTACCGGTTCGACGGATTCCTGATCAACGTGCCCGGCCGGCCGGCGGATTGGCGGCACTGGCTGCGCGGCCAGCGGCGGGAGAGCGGCCGGCAGGTGTTGACCTGGGCCGACGGCTTCGTGACCACCTTTCCGCCCGACGACAATGGGCATACGACGCTGGCGGATGGCAGCGATTTGCCGCGCGCCGATCCGGCGCACGTCGATCCGGCGGATCCGGCGACCTATCGGCTGCCCGGCTACGTCTGGAACACGTGGCACGCGCCGACGCTGTTCGACCTGCCCGCCGATGCCGATCTCACGGATCCGGCAGCCTACCCCGAGTGGCTGACGCTGGGACTCCGCTTGGCTCGTGTCGCCTGTCCCGACGTGTCCGTGCACATGGAGGTCTTTTCGCCGCTGACGCATCTGCTCGAGTTGTTTGGCTACCAGCCGGCCTTGATGGCCATGCTGGACGTGCCGCCGTTGTGTCATCGGCTGCTCGAACAATTCACCCGGATGGTCGTCGCGATGGTGTGTTGCTACGGTCCGCATCAGGCCGACGCGATCCTGATCAGTTCGGCGTTCGCCGGGGCGGGGTTCATCAGCCGCGACATGTACCGGGAGTTCGTCGTGCCTTATGAGCGGCGCGTCGTCGAAGCGATTCACCAGTTTGGGATTCCGGCGTACACGCATACGTGCGGCGCGATCGGCGATCGCTTGGACCTGATGGCCGATACGGGGCTGGACGGAATCGATACGTTGGACCCGCCGCCGCTGGGCACGGTTGATCTGGCCCGGGCGAAAGCCGAGTTCGGTTCGCGGTTGTTCTTCAAAGGAAACCTGGACGCCGTCAACGAGATGCTGTACGCCGACGACGCCCGTTTTCGGCAGGCCGCGCTGGATCGGCTGCGGATTGGGCAGCCAGGCTCGGGTTACATCCTCTCGTCCGCCTGCTCGGTCGCGCCGCGGGTCCCGCCGCAGCGGCTCCGGTTGCTCGCAGAACTGGCGGAGGAATACGGAACGTTCCCGGCCATCCCCCGTGGTCAGGCTGTCGCCGGCAACGCATAATAGTCCGCCATGACCGGCTTCTCGCTGACCCACGTACATCTGTCGTGTTTTGTCGCCAGTTATTCGGTGGCCTTGCTGCTGGAGCTGTTGCGTCTGATGCTCCGCTCGCCAGCGCGCATCCTGGGGACGCTGGGGTTCACGGGTGCCGGGATTCTGGCCCAGACGATCTACATCGTGCTGCGAACCAGCCCCAATCCGGATCAAACACCGCCTTTGTCCGGTTGGTTTGATTGGCTGCTGCTAGTGGCCTGGGGCGTGGCCGTCGTGTACTTGACGAGTTCGCTTCGTCGGCCCCAAGCGGCGTATGGGGTGTTCATGCTGCCGCTGGTGTTGGTGCTGATCGCGATCGCCTCGTTGTTCCGGCACGCGGAGCCGTTCCCGCGGGATCAGGCCCTGTACGTCTGGGGCATGGTGCACGGGATGGCGTTGATGGTGGGCTCGATCGTTGTGATGCTGGGGTTTGTCAGCGGCAGCATGTACCTGGTGCAATCGTCGCGATTGAAACGGAAGTTGCCGCCGCAGGGCGGGCTGAAACTGCCCAGCCTGGAATGGCTGCAGCAGGCCACGCAGCGATCGCTGCTGTTCTCGTCGGGGCTGCTGGCCGCCGGTCTGCTGGCCGGCGTGGTCTTGAACTTGCTGCAACGTCAGGCCGCCCTGCCTTGGACCGATCCCGTCGTCTGGACGTCGGGCATCTTGTTCGTATGGCTGAGTGTGGTGCTGGTATTCGAATCGTTGTACAAGCCCGCGGTGCAGGGCCGCAAAGTGGCTTACCTGACCTTCGCCAGTTTCGTGTTCCTGGTGCTGGTGCTGGGGATGGTGCTGCTCGGTCCTTCGCGGCACGCCAGTCCTTCCGCCGCGGTGCCAACTCCGCCTGCTGCGGGCCTCGCCGACCACTTGCCGCGCGGGGAGACTCCATGAAGTTCCAATTGGTCGGCTGCAGCCATCATACGGCCTCGGTCGAAGTGCGGGAGCGACTGGCGTTTTCCGGCGACCAGGCGCCGACCGCGTTGGCGCATCTGCGTGAGCGGTTTCCGGCCGCCGAGTCGGTGCTGGTGTCCACGTGCAATCGGGTCGAGGTGTATGCGGCCGCCGAGGATCCGGCGCAGTGTCCGACGCATCACCAATTGGTCGAGTTCTTGGCGGGTTTCCACCAACTGGAGTCGGCGGACATTTTTGACGTGCTGTTCGAGCGGACCGGCGAGGACGCCGTCCGGCACTTGTTCATGGTGGCTTCGGCCCTGGACAGCATGGTGGTGGGCGAGGCCCAGATTCTGGCGCAAGTCAAGCAGGCGTACGAGTTGGCCCGCACGACGAACAACGCCGGGCCGCTGACCAACGCCGCGTTTCAGGCCGCGATGCGCGTCGCCAAGCGCGTCGCGCACGAGACGGCGATCAACCAACGGCGAGTCAGCATTCCGAGCGTCGCCGTGGCGGATTTCGCCAAGCAGATCTTCGAGCGATTCGAAGACAAACGCGTCCTGGTGATCGGCGCCGGCGAGATGGGCGAGGAGACGGTTCGCTACCTGATCGACGAAGGTGTCCGGGACATCACCGTGGTGAACCGGCACCTGGAGCGGGCCCAGGGATTGGCGGAACGAATCCAAGCCCAAGCCCGGCCGTGGGACGACTTGCACGCCGCCTTGACCGAGGCGGATCTGGTGATCTCGACGACCGGCGCCGCCGAGCCGATCCTGACCGGGGCCGCCTTTCGCCCGATCCACCAGGCCCGCCACCAGCGGCCCCTGTTCATGCTGGACTTGGCCGTGCCGCGGGACATCGAGTCGGCGGTGGGGGACTTTCTGGGCGTCTACCTGTATTCCATCGACGATCTGAAAGCGGCGTGCGAGACCAATCGGCGGGAACGCGAGAAAGAGTGGCCCAAGGCGGAACGCATCGTCGACGAGGAAACGGCTCGGTTCATGACCGAGTTGCACCATCGGGCGACCGGGCCGACCATCCAGCGGCTGAAAGCCCAGGCGGACGAAGTCAAGAACGACGAGTTGCGGCGGTTGTTAAACAAGCTGGGCGATGTGGACGAACGCAGCCGCAACGAGATCACCCGCTCGTTCGACCGGTTGGTGAACAAGCTGCTGCACCCGCCGCTGGAGTCGTTGCGGGACGAAGCCGAGAGCGGCCCGCCGCACGGCTTGATCGAAGCGTTGAAAAGGCTGTTTCAATTAAGGGATTAGTGCGTGAAATCCATCCTGGTAACCGGCGGCGCGGGGTTCATTGGCTCGCATCTGACCGAGACCCTGTTGGCCCGAGGCGATCGGGTGACCGTGGTGGACGATGAATCCACGGGCCGATACGAAAACCTGGCCGCCGTGCACCAGCATCCGCAGTTGGAGTACATCCGCGGTGACATCGGCGATTCAGACCTGGTGGCCCGCGTGACCGCCCACGTTGACGAGGTCTATCACCTGGCGGCCGCCGTGGGCGTCGCCTTGATCGCCCGCCAGCCGATGGAGACGATCGAGCGCAATATCCATCCCACCGAGTTGGTGCTGGACGCCTTGGTGCAGCGCTGGGGACGCGGCGAGCGCGTCAAGTGCTTCCTGGCCAGCACCAGCGAGGTGTACGGCAAGAATCCCAAGCCCGCTTGGACGGAGGACGAGGACCTGGTCTTCGGAGCCACGACCAAGGCCCGCTGGTCGTACGGCGCGTCCAAGGCGATCGACGAGTTCCTGGCCTTGGCCTGCTGGCGGGAGTACCAGCTGCCGGTCGTCATCGGCCGATTCTTCAACGTGGTCGGGCCGCGCCAGAGCGGCGCGTACGGCATGGTGCTGCCGCGGTTCGTCGAGGCGGCCCTGGCGGGCCGGCCGCTGGTCGTGCACGACGACGGCCGCCAGGTCCGCTGCTTTGCCCACGTGAGCGACGTGTTGGCCAGCGTGCTGGAACTGATGGACACTCCGGCCGCCCTGGGCCGGGTGTTCAATATCGGCAGCGACCAGCCCGTCTCGATCCTGGACTTGGCTCGGGACGTGGTTCGGCTGGCCAATTCCCAGGCACCGCTCCAGTTCCAAAGCTACGCTGACGCATACGACGAGGATTTCGAAGACGTCCGCCGTCGCGTCCCGGTCCTGACTCGCCTGCACCGGACCATCACCCACCGCAACCGCTACGACCTGGAGGCCGTCATCCAGGCGGTGATCGCGTACACGGCGTCCCGGTCTGGCTAGTGTTTTTTGTTGGCATGCGCGACTCTCCCTGATTACCCTGGAGGGGGACAGGACGTTGCCAGGGGCCCACGGAATGCGGCGCTGGTTCGTGTTTCCGGAGGGTCTGCATCCATGCGTTGGCTTCGTAGCTCGTTGTCCCGCTGGCGGCGTCGCGCGGATCGAGTGCGCCCCGTCTGCGTCCTGCGCCGAGCGGCGTTTGAACCGTTAGAGAGTCGGCGCCTGCTCGCAACTTTGGATCTAGACGTCCAGTTATATGCCGACAACAGCGGTACTCGCGGGGCCCCGCTCAGCTCGGCTCGAGTTGGCGAGACGCTCTTCCTGAGCGTGACCACGGAGGATCAACGGACTTTGGGGACGCCCGCCGGCGTGATCGCATTGCCCTTGGACCTGCAATGGCGGGATGACATCCTGCGGTATCCCAGCGGCAGCGCAACGCCTCCGACAAGTCCCGCCACGATCCCTGTTCCGCCTCCGACTGTGCCCAACGCGGTGGTCACCGCCAGTTTCCCCTTGCAGCGGTCCGTAAGCGAATTCAACGTCGACGACGCGGCCGACCCGCATAGCCAGGAGATTCTCGGCCTGCGCGGCGCGAGCCTGCCGGCCGCCGGCCTGGGTCAGGCGATCGGCAAGCTCCCGCCCGATCCGCTCGCTCCTGCCGCCAGCGAGTTCAGCCTGATCCATTTCGAGGCCGTGGGGGCCGGGCTGACCGTGCCGTTCCAGATGACGCTCGCCGGATCGATGTCCTTTGCCGACGGCGCGCGTCTGGACGGCATTGCGGACGCCAACCAGAACGATCCGCTCACGGTGACTCGTTATCTGCGCGTGCAAGCGGTTGTCGCGGGCCGGAAATTCGAGGATCGAGACTACAACGGCCAACCGGACGCCGGCGACGCGGGTATCGAAGGGTGGCGAATCGCCGCGTACCTGGACCAGAACGGCGATGGCGTCCTGCAGCAGTCTGAATTCCTCGCCGGTGCGGTCCCGCAGGACGGTTCGCCGGACGGCTTCGTGACGACCGGCGCCGACGGTCGGTACCAATTGGCCCTGGACACCGCCGCGCCGGCTCCGGGAGGCGCATGCCCCGCGGGCACACCGCAAGCGTACATTGTGGTTGAAGTGCGGAACGACGACTGGACCCAAAGCTACCCGCGCGAGTCGCAGCACGCCGTCCTCGCCCCGGGACTCGATACGGGCTCGATCCGCTTGGGCGATTACGGCTACGCGGTCACGATTCAGCCCTGCGATCCCAACAGCGGGCTGGATGACCTGGACTTCGGCAATTCCCCTGAGGCAACCAAGAGCGGCGTCAAGTACGAAGACACCAACGGCAATGGCGTCCGGGACGCCGGCGAACCGGGCCGATTGGGGTGGGCCATCCGGCTGACGGGTACAGACGGGCTCGGCAACGCGGTCGATCGGCAGACGACGACGGACAGCGACGGAGCCTATTCGTTCCGGGTTCCGCCGGGGACCTACATCGTGTACGAAGCGTTGATCGGCGACCATTGGCACCAGTCGGCTCCGCAGCCGGGCACCGGGATCGTCACGGCGCCCAACGGCACGCGGGGCTATCAGATAACCCTGACGTCCGGCGAAACGGACGCGGGCAACGATTTCGGCAACTACTGCGATTCGACGGCGAAGGGCGTCAAGTTCGACGATCGAAACGGCAACGGAGTCAAGGACACTGGGGAACCCGGGTTGAGCGGATGGACCATCCAGCTGACCGGCTCCGATGGCTTGGGAAACTCGGTCCAGCGAACGGCCACAACCGACGCCGACGGAAGCTATACGTTTTCCGTGCCCCCCGGGACGTACACGGTCTATGAGGCGTTACTGGATGCGACCTGGACGCAGTCGTCCCCGCTGCCCGGCGCGGGCATCGTCACGGCGCCCAACGGGACCCGGGGCTATCAACTGACGCTGGCCTCGTGCGGCGTCACCGAGAACCGTGATTTCGGTAACTTCCGCGACGGATCCGTGGGCGGCGTCAAATTCAACGACGAGAACGGCAATGGCATCAAGGACACCGACGAATCGCTGCTGCCCGATTGGACGATTCGTTTGAACGGCATCGATGGCCTGGGAAATGCCGTCACCCGAGTGGCTCAGACGAATGCTCAAGGACGCTACTCGTTCGCGGTCCCGCCGGGTGTTTACTCGCTGCACGAGGAATTGCCGACCGGTTGGGTCCAGACCGCGCCTCCCGCGGGCACCTACACCGTCACGCTCGTGTCCGGCCAGTTCGACGACGGCAACGATTTTGGCAATCGCCGGATCCGGGGCAGCCTGTCCGGCTTCGTGTACGCCGACGTCGACGCGGACGGCCGCCGCGACGTCGATGCCGCCGGAGCGCCAATCGAACTCGGGCTTCCCCAGGTGGAAATCGCCCTATGGCGGGCTGGACAGCTGGTCCAGGCCGATCTGACCGGCCCCGACGGCTGGTATCACTTCGAGGACCTGGAGCCGGGGACGTACGACCTGATCCAGACGACCCAGCCGGCCTGCTTCCTGGACGGCAGCGAGTCCGTGGGGATCGTCCTGCCTGGCCGGGAAGCGCGGGGCACCGCCGGTGCGGACCGGATTACGGGGATCGCGATCGGCGCCGACGAGCACGGCATTGACTACAATTTTGGCGAGTTGGGCTTGCGGGCGGCGTGCGTCAACAAGCGGATGGTATTCGGCTCGGCCACGCCCCGGCAGGCGACGGTCTACGAGCCGCTGGACGTTTCGTCGGCCGTGGTGCGGGGAACATCCGGCGCGGATCAGATCGACGTTCAAGCTGTCGGCGGCGCCGTGCAGGTCACGGTCAACGGCGGCCCCGTCAGATCGTTTGCGACCGCCGACACAAAGATCGTGACGATCGACGCGGGAGCCGGCCGGGACACCGTGACCTATGCGGGCTCGGCCGCCAGCGAAGTTCTCCGCACGCAGCCCAGCTATGCTGCGGTGCGTGACGAAGTTGCCAGCCCGTTGCCGGCCGGCGGGACGGCCGTCGTCTGGAACTATGCCGTGGAAGCGGCGGGCGCCGAGCGTGTCGAAGCCACCAGCGGAGGCGATGCCGGGCGGGCCGTCCTGCAGGATTCACCGCATGACGACCAACTGGCGGCCGTCGGCGACTCGGCCACCCTGACGACTGACGCGGAACTGGACCTGCTCGCTCGAGCCGTGGCTTTCGAACGCGTCCGGGCGATCGCCGCAGCCGGGGGTGCCGACGAAGCCAGCGAGACGCCGCCGCTGGGCTACGACCTGGACCTGGTCGGCGACTGGCTGTAATAGCCTGCCGCGCGGTGACACGGCCGTTGCACATCAGCCCTTGGGCCGCTCGAATTCTGCAGTCTTGGACTTGGTGCCTGGAAAGTCGCGCATTCCTGCCAAGGGGACTGGCCCACCTGCCCCATGCCCCCGGAAGCAGGTTTGGGAACTTCACGGAGCCCCGCGAACCCCCGCCCCTTCACGACTCGCCTCCCACCAGCCGCTTCAGCAGCGGATAGGCGATCGCCGCCAAGGCGAGATAGGCCAGCAGCCACGACGACAGCCCGCCGCCACCGCCGATGCCGAACGGCCGGTATTCGCGCAGCCGGATTTCGGTCTCGACGTCGGCGCCGTGAAGCAGCCGCGTGGGACCATACCGGCGTTGCCCAATCAGCACCGAATGATCCCAGGATTGCCCCCGAAAGCGGACCGTCAACCGATAGGGGCGGTCGCTGGCGGGGGCTTGCAGGAGCCACTTGGCCGTTCCGCGCGGCCCCGTCCCGCGCCGCGCTGACTCGATGCTCCGAACCCAGCCGCTCTGGCTCTGCAGTCCCTGCACGGGCACCAGATGCGCGACCTCGCCCACGGCCGAAGACGGCAGCCAGACGCTGAACTCGACGGGCTCGTTCGCCGCGGGCGGCACCAGGTGGATCCGCTCGGCGGCCCACGTCACCACCAGGGCCAGCGGAATCAAACCGACCGCGAGGGCGCGCAGCTCCTGGCGGAGCCGGAGCAGGGCCACGGCTCCGGCGGTCCGCCGATAACGGGCTCGTGCCGAGGCGTCGCGGTCGACCCGCGCCTGGCGGATCCGTTCCTTCAGTCGCCGCTCGTCCTGCCGGATTCGTCGCAACAGGACAGCGTCCGTCACCAGGCGGCGGAGGCCGAGGGCCAGCAGCACCGAAACGAGCGCAAGCAGCACCAAGGCCGCGTCGCGCGGCAGCCACAGCAGCCAGCCCAGCAAGACGTCTCCCAGGCGGCAGCAGGCGTTTCGCCAGAGGTCGCTCATGGCGGGGAGCCTCCCTCGGCCAGCAGGCGACCGCGATCGCCGTCGACGACGACCATCTGGCCGTCGTGCAGTCGTTGGATCGCGTCGGGCAGCACGATTGCGGGAATGCCAAGCTGCCGGGCGACCAGGGCCCCGTGTGACAGCAGGCCGCCCCGTTCGACGACGACGGCGGCCGCACGCAGTAACAGCGGCGTCAGGCCCGTATCGAGCGCCGGGCAGACCAGTACCGAACCGGCCGGCAGATCCTGCCTGGACTTGGCCGGCGTCCAGATCCGAACGGGACCGCGAGCCGTGCCCGCAGATACGGCGAGGGCGTCCAGGGCGGCGCCGGCGGCGGCTTGCGCCGGCAGGCACCCCAGCGTATCCAGGCCGTCGGGATCGATCACCTCGGGCACGCTCACACGCTGGAGCCGCTGCCAGCGTTCCCGCCGCTGGCGCAGGCGGTCGGAAAGCAGGCCGGTCCCGCTGAACGGCAGGCCGCAGGCGTCGGTGGAGCCTAGCTCGTCGTACGTCAGGAAGAATATGTCGTCGCCAAGGCCCCGGCGCCCGCCGATTTCCTTCACGACCTGCCGGATCAGTTCGTAGCCCAGCAGGAACGCGTGTCGGGCCAACTCGCGGTACGGCAGCAGCTGCTGCGCCCGCCGGGCTTCCTGCTGGACGACCTCGGTGAAGGCCGATGCGCCGTGGCGCGCCAAGCGGTCCGGCAACTCGTTCCAGGCGTGCTGGCGCTGCTCCGCCGCCCGCTGTCGCAACGCCGCCGGATCCGGTGCCTGGCTGTCCCGCAACCAGGCCGCCAGTCGCTCGACTTGGTCCGGCATCTCGCGCCAACGCGGCGCGGCCAGTTCCATTTCGTCCGGGCCGCGGTGGCCGAACTGGTCCAGGAACTCCGCCACGCTGGCCTGCCCCTGTCCGACTCGATACAGCTCGACCTCGCCCGAGGCCTCCCCAGGAGCGACCAGTCCCAGGATCAGATCGCGCGCCGCACGGCTGCCTTCGTGCGGTCCCAGCAAGCGGACCAGGCGGCTTTCCAGCGTCTGCATGGCTCGGCCGGCGAAGAACGCCAGCCGCAGCGATTCGGCGGCGAAGTCGTCCAGGACCCGGGCACAGCGGGCTTCCAGCAATTCGGCCAGTTCGCGAGCGGACAGCCGCGACAGATCCAGGTGTCGCTGCTGCTGCACCCAGGACCGGTAAGGCGGGAGCACGTGCTGCTCGAACCGCTCCTCGACGCACCGCGATTCGCGCCTTACGCACCGTCCAGCTCGCCACATCCGCCAGAGCAGGCCCGGCAGGCGGAACAGCAGCCACGGAGCGGCGCGTTCCGGGACCAGCACGGTGGGCCCGCTGTCCAATCGCCGTGGGTCCGCCTCCAGGGCCGCCAGATCGTATCCCAGGGGGAGCCCGGCACAGAACACCTCGGCCAGCCGATCCGGATCGGCGCAGATGCGGCCGGCCACCAATTCCAGAAAGCCGTCTTCGCACACGCGCCGCGAGGGCGCATAACCCAGGCTGCGGTACATGCGCCCGTAACCACCGCGGCCGCTCATCCAGCGGCGGACCAGGTCCCAGGTCAGCGGCGTCGGGGCCGGCAGCGTCTCGCCCAGGTTATGCCGGACCCACCGCCGCGTGCCGTGCCGGCGAGCCGAGTGCTGCAGTCGCTGCCGTTCCTCGGCCCAGAGTTCCGCCGTTGGCTCGCGGCCCGGCGGCGGAGCCAACGGGCGAGCCTGGAACAGCCACACCCGTCCCGCCGCGCAGCCCCACTCGACGTCCACCGGCCCGCCCAGCAACGACTCGACCTGCAGTGCCAGGGAAGACAGATCGGCCAACTGCGCCGCATTCAGGATCGACTCGCGCGGCGGCGAAGCCTGCGCAATCCCGGGCGTCTGCCGAGCGGCCTCGTACCGCTGCGGCGTCACGTGGCCCGCGACCAAAGACGCGCCTGAACCTCGCACCGCCTCGATCACCAACGCATCACCCTGCGGCTGCCGCGGATCGTGTGAAAACAGCACCCCCGCCGCCTCGGTCGCGATCATTGCCTGGACGGTGACGGCCGTGCCGGAGGAATCATCCAATTGCCTCCAGCGGCGGTAGGCGACGGCCCGGTCGCTGGCCCACGAGTCGAAGACCGCCGAGACCCCCAGCGACAGCAGGTCCCACGGATCCTGCGGAAACGGCTCGCCGCACGTCCGTTCGCACCGGTCCAGCAGCTGCAGGCACTCGGCTCGTGCGTCGCCCGACGCGTCGAAACGCCGTTCCGCCGACCGCTCGATCCCGCGCGCCGCGGACAAGTCCCGCACGAGTTCCGCGTATGCCGACCAGATCGCCGGACGGTCCAGCACCTCGGCCAGTTGACGCGTCAAGCCGACATTCAACAGCGTGAGCAGCATCCCCGGCAGGGAGACCGGCGCGCCGCTGCGGACGGCCAACAGCAGCGGACGAGGCGGCGCAGCAAAGGACTGTGCAACGGCTCGCTCCAGTGCGCCGACTGCCGTCTGGATCTGTTCCGCCAGTCCCTGCGGCCACTGTCGGCCGTGGGCGAAGTACGCGCGGCAGGCGTCGGTCGTAATCGTGAACCCGGGAGGCGTCGGCAGGCGGGCGGCGGCCAACGTGCGCAGGACCGCGCCTTTGCCGCCGCACACCGCCGCCGGGTCGCACGACGCGGGCAAGGGCTCGTCGAACTGGTACAGCCAGCGCGGTGGGGTCACGGCACATCGTCTCCGGCCAGGCAAACCAGACCGCGGCCAGCGAGCCCGACATAGACCCGGCCGGCATGCAGAACCGGTTGGGCGGTGACCCGGGTGAGCTCCAATTCCGCCCAGGTTCGCACGTTCCGCCCCTGCAAGTCGGCGGCGCGGATGGCCTCGCGGCCGCAGAACAGGACGCCGTTGAATCCGACCAGTGGACTCGTGCCGGGGACGGCTCCCGGCACTCGAGCCAGAACGAGGCCGCTGGCCGAATCGCCCAGCACCAGTGTTCCCTGGTCGCTGATCAAGGCGAAACGATCGGGAGCGGCATACAGCGGGCCGCTGACGGCAACTTCCGCTTGAGCCAACGCTTGGCCGTCGAGCAGCGAACGAACATGTACGCCGGACGCATCCGCCAGGCAGATCCGCACGCCGCGCACGGCCGGCGGCGTGATGGCCGGCTGCGGCAAGCGGCAGGTCCACAGCGTTCGGCCGCTGGGCGCGTCGATGGCCACCAGTGACGGCGGCGTCTGGACGGCGGCGACCAGGATGGAAGTCGAGGCATCGAGACCATGCGCCCGGTGACCGATTTCGGAAGTCCACTCCCGATGGCCATCCAGGTCGATGCTGGCCAACCGCCCCGGCGACTCTTGCACCAACACGCGCTCCGCGGAAACCGTCAGCGCCGCGTTCGGCGCCGATAACGCCCGTGTCCACAGTCCCCGGCCCGTCGCCAGATCCAAGGCCAGCAGGCGGCCAGGCGAGGCGCCGGGCGCGCCCGTGACGGCAAACACGCGACCGCCCGCGATCGCCGGCGATTCGGTCGCCGCGCCGGCCGGGAACGCATGCACCCAGCGGGGCCGTGGTTCTTTCGCTTCATCCATCGCCAACGCCAGCAACCCCGCGTCGGCTTCCGCGCGAAAGGGAACGACCAATGTCCCGGCGGCGATGGCGACGCCGGCCGTCACCTCCAGCCGAGCCGCGTCCGGGGCCAGACGGTCGAACTGCCACCGCACGCGGCCTTGCGGCGGGATCAGCGAACCGTCCCGGCAGCCGGCCGCGCCCGCGCCGCCGCCTGCCCCTGGCCAGCGGTCATCCTCGGTTTGGGACGAGGGGGCGCCCAGGCACTGCAAGCCGTCCTCCGGCGTCCCCACGTAGACGTGCCCCCGGGCAATGACCGGGGCGCTGAAGTATCGCCCCGGCGCGCCCAAGCGGGCTTCCCACACCGGCTGCAGCCAGCGCGCGTCCAGGGCCACCAACAGACCGTCTTGATTCACCACGCACACCAAGCGGTCGCTGACCGCCGGCCCCGCGACCAGCGGCGAACGGCTGTCCCACCTGCGCAGCAGTTGGCCCGCGTGGTCCAGCAGATACACGCAGCCGTCGCTGCACGCGGCCACGACGCGATCCGAAGTTGCGGCGACGGCGCCCAGCACAGTTGCCGGAAGTTCTGCCGACCAGCATTCTTTCCAGCCGGCCAGCTCAAAGCACCGCAGGCTGCCCGCGGGATCTGCGATCGGTCGCACATAGTCGCCGCGTCCCATCCCGACAAACAACCGATCACCCGCGATCGCCGGCGGACTGAAGACCGGGTAAGGCAGCGGTCGCCGAGCCAGCTCCTCGCCGGTCGTGGCGTCCAGGACGCACAGCGCGGTTCCTCCCAGCCCGAGCCCGGCGTAGACACGATCCTGCCAGACCGCCAGGCTGGTCTCGGCATCCGGATAACGGTCCCCCGGTGCGTGCCAGACGACGCGGTCCCGGTCCGCCGCCGCCGGATCCAACCGCAGGCAGTAGATGCCGTCGTCGCCCGCTCCGACGTACACGCGTCCCGCGGCGACCACCGGCGTGCATTCCACGTGGCCGTTGGTGGTGAACGTCCAACAGACTCGACCCGCGTCCGGTGCTTCCAGATCCAGGCACACGACCCTCGCCAGACGAGCGTGATGCAAGCCTTCGCCGCACAACAAGTATCGTCCGGAGATCACGGGCGACGAGAACGTGGCCCGGTAGCCGGCGGGCGCGGAACTCCACAACGGCTCGCCGGTCTCCGCGTCCCAGCAGCCGATCAAGGCCCGATCGCCGCGCGAGGATACGCCATAGACGCGGTCGCCGACGACCGCCGGCGACGACCAGAACGCCTCGCCGGTGCGGCCGGTCGACCAGCGGAGCGAACCGCTGGCCGGATTGGAGACGCCCGGCACCCAGCCGCGCCGCTGCACCCCCCCGCGATCCAGCGGCCAATCCGCTCCGCCCGCGGGTGTGGCGACGTTCCGCCCGCCGCCGCGCCCCGGCCAGTGGGCTCCAGCCCAGCTGACGGCCAAGCCGCATGCCGCCAGCAGCAACAGGGCGTACTTCTGCTGCCAGGCCAGGCGCAGGACTTGCCGTGCGACATCCGGGCGGCGCAACGCCGCCAAGGCCGTGACGATCGACAGCAGCAGCGCCGGCAACGCCAGCGCCAAAGCTGTCAACGTCGGCAGAACTGGCACGACCCCGATCAAGGTTATGACTCCGTCAAGGGGAATGGGCCGGGACACTTGCGAACGCCTCTGGTAACTGTACCATCTTGCCGACGCGTTGACGCCCCTCCCGGTTTGGGCCTATGATTGGGGCCGGGACGGTGCACCAGCAAGGCACCGGCGGAAAGGGCTTCCCATGTCACACAAAATCTGGCGGATCACGCGGGCAATCACCGTGGCGTTCGCGTTTGCGGTCGGCATGAGCGGTTGCGAACGCCGGCCGCAGGCACCCGTCCTGCGCGATTCGCCGATCTACCGCAACGAGGCGGAGGGGCTGCGGTTTCTCGTCCCCGACGGTTGGGTGCAGACGGCCAGCACCGTCCTGCCCGAAGGCCCGCTCGAGGGCGAGTCCTTCCTCGTCCGGTATCGTATCAACACGCCCGAGCCGGGAGCCAGGCTGCAGGTCGAGTGCGGTCCCGACGGGTCCGGGTTCGTGCCGGCCGAGCATCATGCGGCCGCTTCGTACGGCGTCCAGCGCTGGACGGTCGCCGAGCCGCCGCAGGACCTGACGATCGGCGGAGTCGCCTGCCAGCGGTTGATCTACAGCGGTGAACTCGGCGGGCGGACGATGACCAAGGAGGTCGTCTGCTTCCGTCGCCGTGATCGCGTGTACTCGTTCGTCGGCCTGTTCTGGGCGACCGACGACAAGGGCCGCCAACAGATCCGCCGCGCGGTGGACAGCACGCTCTGGGACCGGTGAACACGAGCCGTGTTCCGCGAGTCGCTGCGTTTCGCACTTCCCCCCGGGTCGCCGAGCGCGGGATGGGATGGCCGGGGGCGAGTGCCGCGTCGGGTGGCCGGGGTCGAGTGCAGCGAGCCCCCGGAACGAACGGTGGGCTCGCGGCGCTCGACCAGAGCAACGCCGTCAGGGCCGACGGCCCACGGCTTAGTACTCGCGGTTCTTGACCAGTCCCGGCAGGGGAACAGGGTAGGTGCCGTCGGCGTTCGGCTGGAGCGGCGGCGGTCCGTCCGGAGTCAGCTTGTCGACGTCCGGGGCGAACTCGTGGTCGCAGGCCAGCATCTGGTCGTAGGTGATGGCCTGGCCGGTGTGCGCCGCCATCCGGCCCATCGAGGTGACCAGGCTGGCGATCACCCCGCGGC
The DNA here is from genome assembly GCA_903927685.1 of uncultured Planctomycetaceae bacterium. The sequence continues at coordinate 1,900 of CAIYOB010000383.1, read as the reverse complement.
GGGCTTCGTTGTAGGGCCGGTTCTCGCGGATGGCGGCGATCAGCTCGTCCCATTCCAGCTGGTAGGGGTTGGGAACCTCCGGCGAACGCCACAGTAGCTGTGCTTCGGCTTCCTTCTGGCCGGAGTACAAGGCGCAGATCCCGGCCCCGCCCCGCATGCTCTCGATGGTCCCCAGCCCCTTGCTGCCGCGGATGAAGCCGGAGAAACGGTTCTCGCAGCCGTTGATGCAGCGGCCGAACATGAACAGGTTCGCCCCGTCCGGAAAGACGTATTCGACGGAGTAGTTGTCGAAGTTCTGGTCCACGCTGCCGGCGCGGTAGTGGCGTCCGCCCAAGGCGTGGGCTTCGACCGGCCAGTCGCCTTTCAGCCAGCACAGCTCGTCGATGTTGTGGATGTTGAAATCGCTGTAGCAGCCGCCGCTGGCCCACAGGAAGCTATGGAACCGCTGGATCTGGTACATCACGTCCGTGATCCCCTCAGGCTTCGGCGGCGCATCGAACGAGCCGATCGGGCCGTGCAGGCGGTAGCAGCGCATCGAGACGACGTCGCCGATCTGGCCGTCCTTGATCCGGCGGACCAGTTCCTGCCGCGCGTGGCAGTGCCGCCACATCAGCCCGACGCCGACTTTCTGGCCCGCGGCTTCCGATTGGTCGGCCAGGGCCAGCATCCGCCGCGAGGTCGGCCCGTCGACGGTCACCGGCTTTTCCATGAACACGTTCAGGTTCTTCTGCAGGGCATAGCCGAAGTGCACCCAGCGAAAGGCCGGCGGGGTCGCGAACAAGGCCACGTCGCCCGGCTGCAGGCAGTCCAGCGCCTGGCGATAGGCGTCGAAGCCGACGAACCGGCGGTCCTCCGGCACATCCATCCGGTCGGCGTACGCTTTCTGCAGGTTGGCAAAGCTGGCGGCCAGCCGATCGGCGAACACGTCGGCCATCGCGACCAGCTTGATCGGCCCGTTCTCGACCGACAAGGCATTGGCGGCCGCGCCCGTGCCGCGGCCCCCACAGCCGACCAGGGCCACACGAATCGTGTTGTCCTCGGCCGCGTGCACGTGCGGCACCACGGCGGCCGCCAAGGCCGAAGCGGCAGCCGCCTGGCCGGTGCTCTTGAGAAAGTCGCGACGGGTCGATGTCCGATCTGATGCTTGACTCATGCGTGCGGTCTCCTCTCCTCCAAAAAACGAATCGGGTGGTGTTGGTTAGGCAGCGGATCGTTCCTGCTCCAGTAGCCCCAGCGACAGGCTGCGGAGCAAGGCCAATTCTCGCTGAAGCCTACCATCTCATTCGACCGCGGAAAAGCTCCAGGATGTTTCAGCGCGTATCCTGCGACCAGGCGGGAAGATTGCCGGACGTCACCCGCCGCATTGATCGCGGCGGGCCGGGGAATTCGTTGCCGGCGGAACGCGGAGGGTGGTATCCGTCCCCGCGTTTTCACGCGCCCGCCGCCGCAGGGCGTAGCCCAGAAACGCCCCTAAGCCGGAGAACCGAAAGCCGGGATCGGCGTAGTGTTCGACAACGTAGAAGGCGAAGTAATAGGCGCGGCAGAACGCCCAGATCGCCAGCGCCAGCAGCACGCCGACTTTCCACGACGGCGATTCAATCAGCAGCAGGACGCTCGCGACCACGCCGATGGCGACGAACAGGATGCCTTTGCACCACAGCAACTTGGCACTCGTAATGTCCGTCACTTCGGGCTCCCGCACGCCGCTGAATCACTCGCCGATCCGACTTTCACGCTACCGCCGCGACCATCCCGCGGCAAGACGGGGCGGCAAGACGGGGCAGCGAGAAAAGTGCGGCTGCTCGTTGCACGGAGAGTTGGGAAGACGGACAATCAAAGTCTCTGTATTGCGAATGGTACGAGGTTAAGAGAAGAAGCCAAGGAAGGGTGGCCGGGGTCG
>CAIYOB010000382.1 GCA_903927685.1 uncultured Planctomycetaceae bacterium | reverse complement strand
CCAGGTAGCCCTTGTCCTGTTCCGGAATGAACCCGATGGGAGCGGCCCGGAACCCGAGAAAAGTGAGGAACATCAGCCCGCCGTAGACGGCCAGTCCGATGACGCACGTCCGCAGCAACATCGCGACCGCCGTGCCGTAGCCCTTAATCGCCACGTCGAAGGCCCAGTTGAAGCCGTCGAAAAACTTGCCCAGCGCCCGATTGACCGGCCGGCTCGCCAACCAGCCCGCGGCAGCACCGACGGCGAAGACCACCGCGTTCAACCACAGTGGAGCGGCCGGGCCGTGCCCTTCGGCCGCGTGACTCTCGAGGCCCGCCAGGCCGGCCGCGAAGCCGGTCAGGTAGACGAACGCGATCAGCCCGCCGATGATCGCGATCCCCAGCGGCGGCAGCACCTCGCGGACCGCCGAGCCGCCGTGGCCGTGCCCTGCGCCGGCTTGGCTGTGCGGCTTGAGCAGCAGCGTGCACAGGGCCGGACTGAGCGTCAGCGAGTTGAAGGCGGAAATCACCGTCGAAGCGGCGATCGTCAAGGCGAACTGCTTGTAAAACTGTCCGCTGATGCCGGCCATGAACGCCGTCGGCACAAACACCGCGCACAGCACCAGCGCGATGGCGATCACCGGGCCCGTCACTTCGTCCATTGCTTTGCGACTGGCCTCGCGCGGCGCCAAGCCCGTGGCCATCAGCCGCTCGACGTTCTCCACCACCACGATCGCGTCGTCGACCACGATGCCGATCGCCAGCACCAGCCCGAACAGCGACAGGTTGTTCAGCGAGAATCCGAACAGCGCCATAAAGGCAAACGTGCCGACCAGCGAGACCGGCACGGCCACCATCGGGATGATCGTCGCCCGCCAGTTCTGCAGGAACACCAGCACGACGATGAACACCAGAACGAACGCCTCGATCAGGGTGTGCTCGACGCTGGTGATCGACTCCTGGACGAAGACCGTCGTGTCGTACTCGATCCGGTACTCGATCCCGGCCTGAAACTTGGCTTTCAATTCCTCCATCTTCTTGCGGATCGCGGCCGCGGTCGCAATCGCGTTCGAGCCCGGCAACTGAAACACGGCCAGCGTGACCGACGGCTGGCCGTTTAGGTAGGTGTTCACGTCGTAGTTCTTGGCCCCCAACTCGACGCCCTTCTCGATCGGCCGACCTTCGGCGTCGTACTTCTTCTCGCGGGCGACGTCGCGGAGGTACACGACCTGGCCCTTCTCTCCGCGTTTGACGATGATATTCTCAAACTGCTCTTCGCTGACCAGCCGGCCCTGAACACTGATCGGCAATTGGAACGGCACGTTGGCGTCCGCCGGCACAGGCGGCTGGCCGATGCGGCCGGCCGCAACTTGGATGTTCTGTTCCTGGATCGCGCGAATCACGTCGCTGGCGGTCATCTGCAGCGCGGCCAGCTTGTTCGGATCGAGCCAGATCCGCATGCTGTAGTCGCGCGGTCCCAGGAAGGCCACGTCGCCGACGCCCGTGACGCGAGCCAGCTCGTCCTTGACGCTCAGCAAGGCATAATTGCTCAAGTACAACTGGTCGCGGCTGCCGTCCGGGGAGATCAGGTTCACGCACATCAGGATGCTGGGCGACTTTTTCTTCGTCGTCACGCCGATGCGTTTGACTTCTTCGGGCAGTTTGGCCGAGGCGACCGACACCCGGTTCTGGACCATCACCTGGGCCATGTCGACGTTCGTGCCCAACTCAAAGGTGACGTCCATGATCATTTGGCCGTCGTTCGTGCACTTCGAGGACATGTACAGCATCCGTTCGACGCCGTTCACCTCCGCCTCGATCGGCGTTGCCACGGTCTCGGCCACCGTCACGGCATTCGCCCCCGGGTACGTCGCGATGACGGAGACCGACGGCGGAGCCACCTCCGGGTACTGGGCGATCGGCAACAGGGAGAACGCCACCGCGCCGAGAATGACGATGACGACCGACAGCACGGTCGCGAAAATAGGTCGGTCGATGAAGAAGTGGGAGATCATATTACTGGTTTCTCAAGAGGGCCATGGAGTCCCCGCACCGGCTTGGCGGCCTAACGAGTACCTGCACGCTCATGACTGGGGGCTGGCGGATGGCTTGACGGGTTCCACCGGGTAGTTCACTCGCGCCCGCTGCAGGCCCTGGACAATCAGCCACTCGTCCGGGCTGATCGCCGGCTTGCCGCCCGTCTCCGGGAGGACCACTCGCATCCCATCGTCCAGCAGCTTGCCCGGCGTGATATCGCGCCGGGAGACCTCGTTCTTGTCGTCGACAACCAGCACATAGCGTTTGTCCTGGTCGCTCAGAATTGCGGTATCCGGCACGAGGATCGCCGCGTACGGATCGCTCACGGGCACACGGATCCGGGCTCTCGACCCGGGCACAAACACGTGCTGCTTGTTCTCGACCACGCCGCGCATCTGGATGGTGCCGGTGTCCGGATCGACCCGGTTGTCGGCAAAATCGATGAACCCCGCATGCGGATAGCCGGCGTCGGAATCCAGGCCAAATCGGAAGGGCAGCTTGCGATCGCGGAGCGGGGCCTGAGAATCCTGGCTCTCCGTCCGGTTCGCCTTCATGTACCGCTGCAAGGACCTTTCGTCCACCGAGAAATAGACCTGGATGGGATCGTAGGCGACGATGGTTGTCAGCAGGGGATCACTGCCGCCGGCGTTGACCAGGTTGCCTTCGGTCAGTTCCGCGCGACCGATCGTGCCCGCGATCGCAGCGGTGATCTTGGAGAACTCCAGATCCAATTGATACTGCTTGACCTCTTCTGCTTTGGCCGCGATCTGCGCATCATACGATTCCGCGTCCGCCTGCACTTTTTCCAGTTCCGACTTGCTCACCGCCCCGGACTTGACCAGATCTTGGTAGCGAGCCAGTTCCTTGACGGCGGCGACCTTCTGGGCTTCCAACGCTTT
>CAIYOB010000381.1 GCA_903927685.1 uncultured Planctomycetaceae bacterium | reverse complement strand
CGCGACCTGGCCGGAAGACGCCAGCCGGACGAACCAAGCCGTCTACCGCATCGAGGCCGGGGCCGCCGTGGTCGACTCGACGGCGGGCACAGGCTTCTCCCTGTTCCAGACATCGACGTTGAATCCGCCGACGATCCCTACCGGTGCGCACAGCGTCACCATCAACACCGACGCCGCCACCGATGCGCTGACGATCGTCGGCGACGATGCGTTTGGCTCGCAGTTCTTCGGGACGGATTTTCGGACCGCCGTCGTCGGCGGGATCAAGACGATCTACGTGCTGGGGGACTTGGTGATCCCGGGCAACACCACGATTAGGATCGAGGGGACTCGTCCGCTGTCGGTGGTGGTCGGCAACGACATCTTGATTGGCGCGGGAACGACGATTGACGCGTCGGCCGTGGGTGCCACACCCGGTCCCGGCGGGGGCGCAGGGGGCAACGGCGGGGCCGGCGGCAGCGGCGGCGCCGGCCGATCGATTTTCAATGGCGGCGTCAACGGCAACGGCGGGTACAACAATCCGGGAGACCTCTGGTACGACGTCGCCCCGCCTTACGCGCCCAGCGGCAACGGGACCGGCGGCTCGGCGGGGACCAGCGGACGGAGCGGACTGGCCGGTAGTGTCGGCCAAGCCGGCTTGGCGGGCACCCCCGGTTTCGGAAACGGAACGGCGGGCGGAGGCGCGGGCGGACTCGGAGCCGTCGTGGTAGGTGGCGGCGGGGCGGGAGGCGCGGGCGACAGCGGCGGCGCAGGAGGTTCTGGCCGGCCGTTTGAGTTCTCCAGCTTGGGCGCCATGGGAAGCCGCGGAGGAGCAGGGGCCGCGGGTAATTCGGGCCTGTCTGGCGCGAGTGGCTCCGCGGGCGATTCGGGCCTGGGCGGCAGCAACGTGGCGTCCGGTGATACGCTGTCCGGCGGCGGCGGTGGCGGCGGAGGAGGAGGAGGGGCCGGCGGCGGGGCCGGAGGTCAAGGCGGGGGCGGCGGTGGTGGTGGCGGTGGCGGTCAGGGTGCACACGCCGCCTGGCCGGCGGGCAACCTGGATTACGATCTGGGCTTGTACGGTCAAGGCAGGAACTTTGGCCAGACGACCGGCAGTGGCGGTTCCGGCGGCGCAGGCGGCGCGGGAGGGGCGGGCGGCTCGGGCGTCGTGGGCGGCGGCGGCGGCGGGGCTTTCAGCTTGACGGCCATGGGCCAGATCATCGCGACATCGGCCACCTTCTCGGCTCGTGGCGGGGTGGCCTCGGGAACAAGTTCCGGTGCGGGGGGAAGCTCCGGAAACGCGCCGGGACAAGGCGGGTCGGGTACGCCCGGCAACATCAACTGGCTTCCCAACGGTGACCCGATTCCCGCCAACTATCACGGTGGCAATGGCGGCGGCGTCGGCCCGGGCGGCAACGGCGGTCCGGGGGGCCTGGGAGGCGCGGGAGGCGGCGGAGCCGGCGGCGGAGGAGGAGCCGGGGGCACGGTTAAGCTGGCCGCTTCGTTCATTCAGTCCACGAACCAGACCCTCGTGACTGCGGCGGGCGGAAGCGGCCAGGGCGCGAATCCCGGCGGCGACGGGCGGTTCCTGTTGGGCGACAACACGCAGAGCTTCCAAGGGACCCTCGAGCAGGCACGCTCCGAACCGTTCGCCGGCCCGAGCGGCGACAACCCCTTCCTGCCGGAACTCGGCGGCAGCCCGCAACGGACGCCCACGATCGTCGGTCTGGCCGGCGGCGCCGAGGCGTTCGGGCTGCTCGCCGGCGTCCACGCGGACGCCCTGTTCACGCCGAACGTATGGCAGCAGGGCCCCGCGGATGCCAGGGCCCTGCTGGTCCGCGTCGACGTGGGACCGGCCGGCTTCGACCAAGACTATGCCGGCTACGACATGCTGCTGTTCGCGAATCTGACGAACGAGGCTTTGGCCACCCCGAAGCTGGGCGCCGGCCGCAGCGCCGTGGATCTGCAGCGCGGT
>CAIYOB010000380.1 GCA_903927685.1 uncultured Planctomycetaceae bacterium | reverse complement strand
CCGGACCTTCACCTCCACGGGCCTGTCGATCGTCAGCCAGCCAGCCACGGTCAGCGTGGCCTGCAACGCAGTGTACCCGACATTGACTTGGCGTTCGGCCGAGCGGGTTTCTCCGGCCGTGTCGGTCACGTCGGCATAGATCGTGTACTGGAATGTCGGTTCGTCCTTTTCCGAGACGGACAGATCGGGCTTGGCGGTGAAATCGATGGCAAACCCGCCGTCCGCTGCGGTCACGGCCGTGCCCCGCGCGATCTCCTGGCTGGCCTGCGGCTGCGGCGGCAGCCACCACATCCGCCAGTACCACCAGATCGGATAGCGGACCTCGCGAACGACTCGCCAGCGGACGTTCGCCCCGTCGATCGCCGCGCCGGTATAGGCCGTCGCCTTGCCTTGCAGCCCGACGGCCGCGTTCAACTTGGCCGCCGTCTTCGGAGCGTCCAGCGTGACCTGGAACTTGGGCCGCTTGTACTCCTCGACATTGAATCCCGTCTCGCCCGGCGCGTCGCCGTCCACGCGCAGCGACATGCGGCCCAGCAGCCGGTCGCGAGGCGCCGTCACGCTGCCGCTGAACGAGCCGAACTCGTTGGTGCGTTGCTGCTGGCGAGCGATCTCCTGGCCATTGACGTCCTGGAACACGACCGTCACGTCGTGCTTGGCCAAGACCTCGTACTTGTCCGACTCCGTTTCCACGCGGACCGAGATCCCCTTGTACTGGATCGTCTGGCCGGGCCGATACAGCGCGCGGTCGGTGAAGAAAAACGTGCGCTGATACGGCTGCTGGCGCTGGTCCTGGCCGTACGTCGCGTAGTAGTTCGCCGCGGCCAACTGCTGGTCCTCGTGCCGGACCAAGATCAGGTGATTTCGATGCTCGACGGTCGGCACGCGGAACAGGCCGTTGGCATCCGACTTGACGGGCCGCAGCGGTTTCCGCTGGTTGTTGTCGTCCAGCTGCCACACGCGCACGTCGGCGCCGGCGATCGGCTGGCCGGACTTGCCGTCCAGGACAAAGCCTTCCAGCAAGTTCTCGCCGGCTCGGCTGCGGATGACCAGCGCCAGGCGACTGACCCAGAAGGGCGTGTAGCTGATCTGGTTGTTCTGATCGCCGAACTTGGGATCATGGCTGGCGACCAGGTAATAGAAACCGGGTTTCAGATTCGTGGGCGGAGCGACTTCCTGCAATCGCTCCTGATAGTCCTCGGTGGCCGGCAGGTCGACCGACCAGGCGGCCGCCGGCTTGCGGGCCAGCAACTCCTGCTGTTCCGGCTCGTCCAGGTAGTCCGCCTGCCAGTTGCGGCTCGCGATCCGCTGGTCGTAATCCCAGGCGACGACGCGGAAGTAGGCTTTGGTCAAGTTGCGGTAGCGGACCTGGATGGCCGGCCAAGGCTCGTTCCAGACGCGTTCGGTCGAGATCGCCACCGACTTGGCTTCGATCTGGTTCAGCAGATTGAAGCACATCTTGCCGCCGAGGCTGTCGGGAAAGACGCGGGCGCCCCGGGCGGCCAGTTCGTGCGCTTCGACCAACTGGCCTTGTTCCTGCAGCACCGCGGCCCAGGCGGCGATTGCCCGAGTCGAGATCTCGTGGTCGCCCCACTGGTCCACGTAGCGTTTCAAGGCGGCTTTGTACCTGGCGATCTTTTCTTCGCCAAAGGCCGTGTTGTATCCGAACTGCAAACGCAGCAGGTCTGCATCCGCCAAGGCGGTCGGCTCCGCATCTTTCGCGTGAAAACGGAGCAGGTCCTGGTACAGCCGCACGGCCTTGTAGACCGGCGACTCGTCGTCGGTGGTTTCGACTTTCCAGCCGGCGAATTCGTCTGCCGTGCCGAAGATCGGGCCGTCGGCCTGCAACTCGAAGGCATCCGACGGCTTGGCGGCGGCCTGTTCGCCCGAGGTATAGAACTCGAGCGCGTTGTGCGCCAGGAAATCGTACAACGTCGGGCGGTAGCTGTCGGGCGCCGTCCCTCGCTGGAGCAAGTCGTTGTACTGGGCGATCGGCGTCTGCTGCAGCGTGGCCGTTTCGGCCAGCGCAGTCGTGAAGTGCTTATCGATCTCGGCGAACAGCCGCGGCAGGTCCCAGGTCGTGAAATCGTCGCCGGGCGGGGCGGCGGTCGCGGTCCGCTGCATGAACCGCCACTGGTTCTGTTGGAAATAGTGCCAGTACCAGTTGGCCAGGATGGCTTGCATGACCGGCTTCATCTCGGCCGGCGCGGCGGCGATTTCCGCTTGCAGCCGCGTGATCCGCTCTTCCGGCTTGTTGCCCTGGATATTGCCTTCCAAGGCGATCTTGCGGCCGATCGCCTTGATAGCCTCGGCGTAGGCTTTTTCCCGGATCGCCGCCTGGATGATCGGTTCCAGTTTTTCGATCGCCGTCTTGGGAAGTCCCTGGTTCATCGCTTCCTCGACCTGTTTCCACTGCTCGTCCCGCGTCCCCGCCCAAGCGAACAGCAGGCTGGCGGACATCAACACCATCGATAACAGAATGGTAAACCTACGACTCATGGCGACCTACCCCTGGTAACGTCCGATTTTGAACCTCGCACCGTGTGCAGCGCAGATTAGACGAACTCCCGGCCGCGGAAGTTCTTGCGATCTCGCCGGAATCACCCCCGTCAGTCTACCAGAATCGTCCACGGGCGGCAGCCGGGTTAGCCGGCTGGTTGTACAGCACGCGACCGAGGACACGCCGAAGGCCCGGCTACTACGCGCCGACGTATTGGCAGGAGTATG
>CAIYOB010000379.1 GCA_903927685.1 uncultured Planctomycetaceae bacterium | reverse complement strand
GACCGGCGCGGTCAAGTGCGGACCCGACGGCCAGCACATGTCCGCATGGTTCGCGGTCTCGGATCCAAGCGACTCAGGCTTGGCGGCCTGCTTCATGTCTGCCTGAGAAGCCGGAGCGAGGATCGCCAAATCGACAAGTTGGCTGAGCAGTCGTTGGGCCTCGGTCAATTGCTGCGCGTCATTGCGACCGCCACCGAGCTGCCGCACCAGGGCCTCCGCGCCCTGAACGCCACGCTGCCGGAGACGGTCGAGGGCCGCAAACACCGGGCGATCGACGTCCACGGTTGTCCCCGTCCCTGTCGCAAACGCCATGCCGCCGAAGTGCTCGCGGCGCAGACGCACACCCGCTGCGATGCGAAGGAGCGAGCCCACAGCACCAAACGTTGTTTTCATCCGTCACTTTCCCGGTTGACGCTGTAACACCACCTTCTCGACCCACGTGGTCTTTCCCTTCTCGACGCGCACGGGCCCTACGACTTTCGTTTCACAATCGTCGTCCCGAAACCGGAGCGAGTACGCGCCGGGCACAAGACCGAGGAAACGGAAGTTCTTCTGCGCCTGACACGTGCGGGTGGGGAGGCCGGTCTGCTGAGGAATCGCTTCGATCGTGGTGTAGCTCCAAACCCCAGAGGCCGGATTCTCAAACGTTCCCGCCAGCGAAGACGCCGGCAACTCGACCCGCAGCGGGGCCATCCCTGCGGTGAACGCAAAATCGCGGACCAGCATGATTTCACGGGCCGAATTGACCGCGTTGTACGACGCGGCAATCGTCAGCCGCCAACGGCCAGGCAGGACGTTGGGGATCACGATGTCTCGAAGATTGTCCTTCAACAAGTTCGCCGGGCTGAATTGGAATTCCACCTCACGGCTGGGAACGGGCCAGTAGGTCGCGGTGTCGTCGAGCGGGTCCAGCCGGTAGCCGATCTCGGACGGCTGGACGCGCAGACGTTCCTGCTCGTCCTCGATGTAGGGCCATTCCCCGGTTTTCGGGTCAACGTGCCTGGCGATCGCGGCCGCGTCCAGCCCTGCTCCGGCATGCACGTCTCCTGGCGAACCGTCGCCCACGACGAAGTCGATGGCCAAACGGTGGTCGGCTTCCGGCGCAAAGAGCCGCAAGTCGATGGCCTTTTCCGGGGGAACACGGATCCAGACTGCCGGACTACCGTATCCGTATCCGCCGGCGTTCTCCGTCAGCCGCAACACGTACTTGCCCGGCGGACAATGGTCCACGCGGAACCGACCCTCGGCGTCGGTCATGAAGTTGAGAAAATAGTATGAACCTCCGACCGTATCGAAATCGCGTTCACTCGCACAGATGTAGCCAAAGGCGTTGGCGAAGGGCTGCTGCTCGCCCGTCGGCCAGAAGGCCACACCCGTCACCCGGCCCGGCAAGACGGCCGCTTCGTGCAGGTCGATCGGCTCGAGCGCGATGTCGCTCCTGCCAATCACGATCGAGCGCTCCCAAGGCTTGTTGGGTGACTCAGTCCCGAAGTTGGTGAAGGCGCCGGCTCCGGGATTCATGTGTCCGCCGCGCTGCGTTCTCACCGCCGGCTCGAGCGTCAGGGTGTACGTTCCCTCGGTCAGGCCCGGAAACGTGAACGCGCCGCCGGCATCGACCTTGGCCTGCAGACAGACGTTCTCGTGTTCCTTGCTGCGGAGCATGACCGCCGGCGTGTTGACGGAGTCCAGGGGCACGCAGGCCACGAGCCGGCCGATCAACCGGCGGCCTTCCGCCAGTTTCGTAATGATCGGGCCCCCGGTGACTTGTTCGCGGGTGTACTGTTGCAGGCTGCGGATCGATCCGCCGACGGAAATCCTGAGCGTGAAATCCGTGTCGTGCTCATTGATCTCCTGTTCCCACTTTCCTTCTTGGTACGGGCCGGGCACGGTGTAGAAATCGGAAACGAAGGGCTTCGCATCGCATTTCAGCTCGATCAGGCAATCCTCCAGCGGTTTGCCGTTTGCGTCGAAGACCTGCCCCCGAATCACTTGCTCTGGCTGGAGGGTCACCACGGTTTCCCGGTCCAGTGAGAAGCTCGTCAGCGGCACTTCCGTGGAACGGTACTTCTCGGCATAGAAACTAATCCTGGCGTCCTCTCTTTCCCGGTCCGCCCATTCCTGCTTGGTCGCCTTGACGGAGAATCGGCCTTCGGCGTCGGATTCGTCCCCATCGCACCCCCCGCAGGAGACTCCGGCGATCGGCTTGCCTTGAGGATCCACTGCGCGGCCGCGCAAGGCCATTAGCGGCTGTAAACGGACCACCACGCCGTCCGGTCCGATCGCGGGTTTGTCTTTCGCGCAACTATCAGGTTCGGGAATCCAGGGAGGCCCGATTTGATTTTGTCCGGGACCGAATTCCCAAACGCTTCTCATCGGCTCTTCGTCACGATACTGCGGATGCCGGACGGCGATGCCCCGCGCTTCCTGCGTGGCGAGACGGTACTTGCCTTCGCCGTCGGTCTTGACCGCTTCCTCCCAATCGGCCCAATCGGAATGGTGGCCCGATTTCATCGGCGCGAGCTCGGCGCCGGCAACCGGCTTGCCCGTGTCGGCGTCCAGAACCTTGCCCGTCACCACAATTCCCTGCTCCAGGCGGATCGGTGCCGGCTCGGACGGTTTGTCCGTGTCAGGCCGGTAGGAAAACGAGCCGTACCCGTGGCGGTATCCCTTCCGAGGATCGTCGGCTTCGATCCAGACGCGGATCCGGCCGAACGGCGGCAGGGACTCGGAGATCCTCAAGATTCCGTCTGTGCATTGGTACGTACGATCGCGCTGCAGGCTTGGTTCTTCCTGGGCTGCGTTGAAGAAATCGTAACTGTACCGAAACGCCGAGACGGGACCGCCGCCCGGTTCGGCGTCCAGCACGCGGAACTCAAGCCGCGCGATGCTCGGTTCCGGAGGTTCGTCACCTGCTGTCACGAGGCCCCCAGACACGACAAGCGACAACGCCAGCCACATGGCCCATGTCGCCCCGCGAAAGAGCCTCATGCCGCATTCGCTGAGCCGCTCGCCTACGTTCATGGCTCTCCTCCCCACGCCGTGCTGTCGAACCGAAGCGCGGCCGCCCCGACACGTCACGCGTCCGGTCCCAGTACGAAAACCGCGAACTCCACTGTGAACTGACTACTTCTTCCCCGCCTCGTACTCCGCTGCGATCTGAGCCGCCGTGAGCGGGCGGGTCCAGATCTTCACTTCGTCCAACAGGCCCTGGAAGAATCCCGGCGTTTCGCCCGTGGGCGGATCGCCGCCCCAGGCTTCGCGGCCGAGCACCAGCGGTTCCGTGTTGGCGGCCCGGCGCGCTGGGTTGGCCTTCTCGGCAACCTGTTGACCGTTGGCGAAGAGGCGCAGTCCTACGCCGTTCTGAGCGACGACGGCCACATGGGTCCACTCGTTCAGCTTCAGGGCCGGCGGCGAGATGAAGTTAAACGTCCAGACGCCGTTCTCCTCGCACGCCTCGCAACCGATCCCGCTGCCGTTCTGCGATATCACCCATGGGGCGCCGGTGCCCGCGAACCGCTTGGCGATCAGCCCGCGGCGGCCCGTGAGCACCGCCGGCTTGACCCAGAACGACACCGTGATGTCCGGGACATTGAACACCGCCGGCTCCTGGACGACCAGGTAACCGGTCCCGTCGAAACTCGCCGCCTGTCCGCGCACGCCGCCGTCCACTGCGGTCACGCCGCCCTGCACACCGGCGACGAATCCGTTCTGCGAGTCGTCAGCGAACTTCGTCCCGAGCCGCGAATCGAAACTCCAGATCGCCACGGGGTCGGGCCGGCCGGCGAACCGTTTCAAGCGTTCCTCCGCCGCGCGCCGGATCGCCTCTTCATCCACGATCTGCTCTTGCACGTTCGCGAATTCGTTGTTGCGGACCAAGACGCCGCACGCGTCGCGGCTGACGAACACGCCCTGCTCGGTGTTTTCCACGCGATTGCCTTCGACGATCGCATCACAGCACGTCCCGACGACGCGGACTTGAGCGTTGTTCAACAGCCGGTTCCGCCGCACGATCGCCCCGCGGTTCAATGACCCGGCGTACGGCGGATGGCTGGCCCCGAGCACCTCGACGACCGCCCCGCTGCCCGCGTCCCAGTGATAGTAGTTGCCCTCGCTGATTTCATTGTCCAGGAACTGGCAGAACCAACTCGGCTGGTAGCCGTGGTACCACAGCCCCAGGCCGCGAAAGCCCGCCATCCGCGTGCCGCGATTGCCGGCCACCAGGCACTCGATCGACGTGCCGTAGAACTGCATCGCGCCGGTATCGGTGAATTCGTTGCCGACCAGCAGATAGTGCCCCTGGAACATGGTGATGCAGACCTCGGACTCGGCGTCCGGCGGCACGGTCCACGGCCGGTCGAGCGCGACCACGTTCCCCTCATGCCCGGCGACGCGACGAGATTGGCCGGCTCCTTTGCCCGCCAGCACGAACACGCCCGCGCCGACCCAATTCCGCTTCACCTCGTTCATTTCGCCGGCCAGCGTCAGCTGCGCGCCGTCGGCGGCTGCGATCTTGCCGAAATACACTTCGCCCCCCGCGTCACTGGTCATCGCCTCGCGGTCCCAGCCGTGCAGCAGGCGGAGTTGGTTGCGAGCGAAGAACACGTTTTGCGACGAGGCGGAGCCGTCCAGGCAGTTCAGGCCGCCGCCAGTCGACATCAGGTCGCCGCCTTGCAGCACGTTGTCCTCGAAGATCAAGCCGTCGCTGCCCGAGATGCAGTACCAGCCCCAGCGGCCGTTATAAAAGTGGTTCTTCGCCACGCGGCCGCCGCGGACGCGGCTGAGAAACAGCGCCCTGCCGCTGCCGTACAAATCACAGTCGGTGATCTCGAT
>CAIYOB010000378.1 GCA_903927685.1 uncultured Planctomycetaceae bacterium | reverse complement strand
GTACATCTCGTTGCCGATGCCCCACCAGGCGACGCCGTAGGGCGCCGGATGGCCGTGGCGTGCCCGCGCCCCGCCCCAACGGCTCTCCGCCGGGCCGTTGACGTACTCAACTTCCTGGGTCGCGTCGTCGAACCCGCCCAGGCCCGTATTGACGACGATCAGCGGTTCGGTCTTGAGTTCGCGGCAGAAGTCCAGGAACTCGTCGATCCCGAAATCGTTGTCTTCCACGTCGTTCCAGGCCCGTTCCCAGCGGGCCGGTCGCCGGTCGCGGTCTCCGATGCCATCTTTCCAGTTGTAACCCGACACGAAGTTCCCGCCGGGCCAGCGATAGATGGGGGCGTTCAGCTGGCGGAGCAGTTCCAAGGTGTCGGCCCGCATGCCGCGGACGTTGTCGGCCGGCATCAGCGACAGACACGCCGCCCAGACCAGTCCCCGGCCGACGGTCAGCGATATCCTGGCCTCGTCCGTGGTCGCGCCCGCCTTGAACCGGAACGGGAACTTCGTGTGCGTGGCGGCCAGTCCGGCGAGCGGAAAGCGGACGCCGTCGGCATCGCCGTCCCCCCAGGCAATGCGCACCTCCGCGCCCGTCGGTTCGGCGGGAGCCGCCAGCACAGCGTAGCCGACATACTCCTTGTCCCGGAGCAGCCCGATGCCGCCCTGGCTCACGCCGCACGGCCCGCCCGCGGAGTCGCGCACCCACACCGCCAGCGCGTGCGCGCCGCCATACGCTCCGGCCGGGTCGAGGAACACATCGGCCTCGGCACTCGCCGGCTTCAGTGGTTGCCAGGGGCTCTTGTCCATTTCGAGCAGGAACTTGCGGTCGCGGAGCTTTTCGGCCCAGATGCCGTCGCGAATGCAGCGCCCCAAGTGCTCGATGAACTGCCCATACACCAGCGGCGAGATCTCGGCCTTGGCCTCGGCGACGTCCACGGTCAAATTGATCGCTTCGACAGGCGCGGACTGCCCATAAGCAAGGGCCCCAACCGCGACGGCCAACACCAGCATTCCGATGGTCGATTCCCGCAACATGGATTCTCCCTATTCTTGAAGTCGGTTCTGCATCCGTCGAACAACGTCGAATGTGTTTCCTGCTGGTCACTCATTCGCTATTGTCCGTCTCTTTGATCCGTACATTGCGGATCAGGACATGATCCCCACCGCGGCTGAGTTCCTGAAAGCCGATGTGGCCGCGCCGCGGGCGATCCTGGATCGCGGATGCGAGACGGCCGTCGTGACGCGCGGCGCTCTGGGTCTGTTGGCTCAAATCGAGGTCGTGGAGCACTTCGCCGTTCAGCACGACCCGCAGCTTGGAGCCCCGCATCGTGATGTCATATACGTTCCATTCGGTCGGCTTGAAGACCTGGCGCCGGGGCGCGATGGCGCGATAGATCGCCCCGGTCAACTCGGAATCCCGCAGTTCGTTCGTCGTGTAGCGCGGGTCCAGCATCTGCAATTCGAGGCCGTCGAACGCTGGGTCGCCCGACATCGGCGAGCGCAGGGCGCAGCCGCTGTTGCCGCGCGTTCCGAGTTTGAACTCGAAGCGGAGCACGAAGTCCCCGTACTCCTTCTCGCTCATGAGCCAGGTGCCCCGCGGCTCGCTCCCGTGCAGCACACCTTCACGAACGGTCCAGACCACGTGGGGTTCGGCCGGTTTGCTCACGTCGTCCCACTTTCGCACCACCCATCCCGAAGGAACACCGTCTGCGGTGAAGAGCCTCTCGAACCCTTGTTCCGCGTCTGGCTCGCCGGCTCCAACCGCCTCCACGGACAGGACAAGACCAACGCACACGCGCGCCGCGACCAGCCATGTCTCCCGCATCGCATTCCCCCTCCACAAAATTGATTCGTCCCGATCTCCTCAGCCCACTGCCGCGCCCGTCCAAGGCGCTGGGCCGGTTCAACGGGTGCCGGAACCGTTAAGGCCCGATTAGCCGGGCGTCGGCCCAGTCGGCATGGTCGGCGGAGAATTCCCCGGCGTCGCCGACGACAAGTTCCAAGACCCTGGCGCCGGTGATGTCGACATCGACCGCAGCGGCGGGCATGTCCCGTGTCATCAAGCCGGACTCCCAGCGTTTCACGCCGTCTACCCGGACTTCGAACGTGATCGTGGGTGCGGTATTGCCGTCCGCGCCGGCCCAGCTCTGGAAGCGGCGGTACTTGCCGTCCAGAGCATACACGATTTTCGCCGGGGCGTGGGTACCCACGCCCCGGAAGAACCGCTGGCCGTCGATGACCAAAGGCCTTTCCCAAACGCTCCGATTCTTCTGCAGCGTGCCATAGCCCTGCTGGACCGAGACGGGCTCGAGGGCGTCGAGGAAGACCCCGTCGATCCGCTCCACCGGACGCTCGATGGCAACTGTGGCGGCCGGCAGTTGCCGGATGTCTACTGGGGAGATCAAAGCGGCGCCGCCCAGGGAAATCGACGCGGGCTGCGGCAGGGCCCCGGCGGGTGTCTCTGCTGACCCCGGCTTTGCGGCGCACAGCCAGGCGGACACGGAGGTGCAGTCGCCGCCGAGAAACTGCTCCAGGGAGACCTGATGCTCGCCAGCGGCCAGCGGCAGGCGGAGAAAGGTCCAGTGCTCCCGCCGCGGCAGCACGGTGGCCGACCAGCCCGCCTCGGAGGACGCCGTGACCGGCGTGGCGTCCCGGCCGTTGACCGTGCACCGGCCGACGGGCCCGGCGGGCGTCTGAGGGCCTTCGCAAAGGACGAGCAGCTCGGCGTTCGGGGACGCGACGCGGACGTGGGTTTCCAAGGTCAGGCGCAAGGCGGAAGCCGCGTCTCCGAGCCGGCAGGTCCAATCGGGACCCAGCCATGGACCGCTGGTGGAAAACGAGACGCGTTCCAGCCGGTGGTCGCACCTGGCGACCTTCGGGCCGGCCTCGGCCGTCGCAACCCGCGGCAAGCCCGGCGGGGCGGGCCCGGCGCTCAGCGACAGCACCACCGTCTCATACGGGGCCAAGGGCACTTCCAGCGCGGCACCGTATTGCAGACGCTCGCCATAAAGCCGCGGCTCGGGATACACACCTGCCACCGTCAGGTCCTGGGCGGCGGGCGAGAGGCCCAGATCTTCCGTCAGCTTCAGCGTGTAAGCCGCGGGGGCAATCCAAGGGTTCCGCAAGGCGACCAGGCCGGCGTTCCCCTGGATGTGAGCATACCCGTACGGTTCGCGAGGCATGACGCCCGCATCGGAGAGGCGGGGCAGGCCACCCGTCTGCCACGCGGCCGGCAACAGCGGCACCGTCCGCTCGAGCAGCTCGGCGTTGGCCCGCGCCCAGCGCAGCACGTCCGCCAGCGCCTTCCAGCGGGCTTCGTTCATGAACTTGGGGTTGACGTACAGCGGCAGGAACAGGTGGCCGCGCATGACCGTCACGACGGCGTCGTTCAGAAACGGGTCCGGCGATTGATGGACGACGCCGAGGACTTCCTGGGCCGCGATCGGGACTGGCAGCAGGGCGGCCCCTTGCAGGTTGAAGTAGTCCCGTGCGGTCGTGTAGCTCTCGCGGTAGACCGGCGCCGGCACGCGGCCGGCGGGCGCGTCGTCGCCGAACGTGCCGATCACGGAGTTGACGAAGAACAGCCACCACGGACTTGGGCTGTAACCGAAGCAGGTCGTTTCGATCCACACGTCCGGGTTCGCCTGGTGGGCGGCCTGCACCGCCGCGATCAGGCCCTCGGCAATCGCTTCGGTCGAGCCCGCGCCGGGCGCGTGACCGTGGCCGGCCTCCGTGCACACGAGGTTGCAGCCATCCAGCTTGAGGTGCCGGATACCCCACCGGCCTACAACGTCGGCCAGCCGCGCCCGGAACCGCTCGGCGTAGCGCGGGCCACCCAGGCACAACTGGGTCACCCGCGAACTCGGGTCGCCGCCGCTGGGGACGGCCAACGCCTCGAACCCCTGCGTCCCGGCCCAAGCGGAATCCAGGGCAGGCGGATAGCAACTGCTGGGCGAAATCCACAGGCCCAAATGCGCCCCCATCTTGGCTGCGGCGCTGTGGAGCGCCGCGAACCCGCGCGGGAACCGCCCGGCGTCGATCTCCCAAATGCTCTTCGGATTCGACCACCCCAGGTCGATGCAGAAGGTGTCCGGAGAAACGGCGTGCGGCCGGACCAGGTTCTCGTCGAATACCTCAAACAGGGCCAGGACGTCGCCTTCGGTGTACGGCAGGGGCGAGGTCCACCAACTGTTGTAGTTGACATGAAATCCCCGCGGGGCGGGCCGATGTCCGGCGAGGTAACGCTCGAACGTTGACCGCTCCCGGCCGAGCGGGGTCCAGCCGTACACGGCGGTTCGCGTTTCGTACCACGTGCCCGGCTGCAACTTCCGCCCAGGCCGGTGCGCCAAGACGATCTGCCCGTTCTCCCAGCGGGTGGACGAGACCGGGTACTCGACGCCCACAAAGGCTCCAGGCAGAAACACCGGCTGGCTCTGACACCCGTCGGGAATCACGAGGCCGCCCGAGCCCGGACCGGCGGCGCCGTGCGTCCCGACGGGCCCCTCTGCCGCGCCGAGACGTTCCAGGACGACCTCGTTGAGAACCTGTCCCGGCGTGCCGTTTGCCAGGCGGAACCGAGACCACTTGCGAAGGACCGACTCGGCCGGGGACCAACGCAGCAACAGCTGCACCTCGAGAACCGAGGATTCTCCGACGGGAACGGGCGCGTAGGAAACCTCGCATGCCTGACCCGCGCCGACGGCCCCCCGAACGTCCGTGGGGAGTCTGCCTCCCGCAACCGTCCGGCCGTCGATGGTGAACTCGGGCGCGGCGAGCGAGACGTGCAGCGTCCGGTTGCCGGCTTGAATCCGGAGCGAGTCGCCGTGAATGTCGAGGGCCGGCGAGGGCTCGGCGCTCGCAGCGGCGCCGTTGGCCAGCAGCACGACCGCGAGGCTCACACTCCGCAAGGAAGTCAGCACCTGTCTTCCGACCGCAGCGTACATGATACCGCGCCCACCAAGTGACCGTGTGGAGCCGGCGACAGCCGGAATTGACAACGCTGTTGCGCATTCTGCAACCTGCGGCCCGCCGCATCAAGGGATCGTGATCGAGAAGATTGTCGCAGAAACGCCACGCCGGCGGGATCGGCTCCAGATCCCTTGCCCACATCCGCGCCGCCACGGCTCGCCGGCGCGACTCCGGCTGGTCGCAGCGCGCCGGCCAGGGGCATGCCGCGCTAGGCTGCGTCGGTCAGGTGGACCGAAGTCAGCAGCCAATACTCGGTCGCCGGATGAGCAGCCCGATGCAGCTTCAGCACGTCGACCAATTCGTCGGCCGCCTTGGCGATCGAGTCGAACCGCCGGCCGTCACGTCGGCTCTCACGATGCAACAGACGCCGGATAGGGCCGTCGAGGTCAAGGTAATCCACTTGACCTCGTGCCGCATAGAAATTGGCCAGTGCCGCCAATTCGTGGCGAGCTGACCACTCGCCTGCCGTGTCGTCCAGCGGCGAGAAATCCAGGCAGCCGCCCAAGTCGACGGCTAGTTGGAGATTGTGGGAGCGCACCAACCGTACCATGAGCCGCAGTCCGCCCGGTAAGCGCCAGCAGCACGACAGCCGTCAAGAGCTTGTTAGCTTCTCGACCGCCGCACGCGACAGCCGAGCGGGATGCAAGTCGCCAGGCTCCCACCGTGTAACCCGAGGGAGCACGATTCCCGCCTGACAAGAGGGTGAAGCCGCGGTCCGCCATCTCCTCCAGATGAATGACGCGTTTCAAACCCACGACCAGCAGGGCACACGGGTCAGCCAGCCCGCGAACGATAATCCATCCTTGGACATCGCAACCTCCCAGGTTCCCCATGGTGCCGGGGAAGTCGAAAAACGTGACGAAATAGATGGAACACCAATCGGCCAAAATCTCGTTTGGTGCGAGGGGATATGATCCGTGCGCCAATTGACGACCTGCGGGGTTTCAGGGAAAATCGACCTTCGGTCGGCTTCCTGCAAGGAGAAGTTCCATGTCCGTCTTCCTGTCTTGGGCTCTGGGGATTCTGTTCTTTCCCATCACGCTGCTGGGCAGTTGGGTCATTGTCCACCCGCAGGAAGAGAAGGTCGTCCTGGTCTGGGGCCGGTTGTGGAAGGTCCTGTCCCGCCCCGGCTTGACGTTCGTCAACCTGTTCGGCCGGAAAGTGATTACGATCACGACCAAGCAGCAGGCCCTGGAGATCCACCGGACCACGGTGGCGGACGCGAATGCCAACCCGATCATCATTGCCGGGATTTGCACGTTCCGGGTCACCGATTCCATGAAAGCGGCGCTGCACGTGGAGGACTACCTCGGCTTCGTCCGCTCACAAGCGGTGGCCGTGTTGAAGCAGGTTGCATCGAAGTACCCGTACGAATCGCCCGACGGGCATGGACTGAAGGACGAAGCGGCGAAGATCAGTACGGAAATGGTCGGCGCGCTGGCCCGGAAAGTCGCCGCCGCCGGGGTCGAAGTGATCGCTTACGAGTTGTCGGACTTGTCGTACGCGCCCGAGATCGCCCAGGCGATGCTCGTCCGGCAGCAGGCCCAGGCCCTGGTCGGCGCCCGCAAGATCATCGTCGAGGGGGCCGTGGAAATCGTCAAGGGAGCGATGACGCACCTGGAGGAACGCGGGATGCCCATCGAGCCGTCGCACCAGTCCCGCGTCGTCGGCAATCTGCTGGCCATCATCTGCGGCGAAGCCAAAGTCCAGCCGACCTACGAAATCCAGGACTACGACGCCCAGAAGACGACCGACCAGCTGGCCAAGGCGCTGGAGCATCTGGCGGGCATTGAAAAGCTGCTCAAGGCACAGCACGGCGGCTGAGTCGTCTTTGTGCTTGATCACGACTTTCGTCAGCCGGAACTGGCCCGCGACTTGAGCGGTTTCGTCGGCGTGCGCTGGTTGAATCTCGCCCGCGCCAACGGGGGCCAGATCGAGCCGCACGCCCCGGCCGGCACGCCTACGATTGGTCCGCGCTGGATGAAGGCGTCCGCCCGTGGCAGCAGTACGGCGTCCACATCCTGATGTCCGTGGGTTTCACTTCTATACCGCGCACCCGCTGTTGGGCGCCCTGGTGCTGCCCATGACCAGGCTGCAGCCCTGTCCTGCGCCGTCGCGGAGTCGCGACTACTGACTATCACGCGTTCGCAGCCGTCCGGTAAATGGAATTCGGCGCTGGCACGTGGATGTTCCGCGCAGTTGCCTACTCCGCAGCTTCCTTCCAGGTCTCGATTGCCCGCTTCAGTGCCGCATCGGTCATGCTGTACTCACCTACGAATGCGGGAAACCACAAGCCCGTCTCGGCATCTTTTTCGAACGCCTCCGTGTCGTGCTTGGTAAGGCCGTTCTCCTTGAATGAAATGAAAAGAATCTTCTTGCCTCCGTACTCAGCGTCTCTGCGGACCATGATCGTGGCCATTTTCTCTTGGGAGCGGCGGCCCCTAAGGCGGTCAAGGTCCATCATCGCGCGAACATCGCCATTCCGATCGGTCGCGAGTTTGGAATTGGGGGCATTTGCTGGCGTTGTGAAATCATAGCTGGAGATTCCTGCGCCCAGCGGATCGTGGAGAATGCTCCAAGCTGCGGTACACATCGAGATCGCGAGCGCAGCAACGGATAGCACGACTGGGGACCGCAACGCTCGTGGAAGCAGACGAACTCGCGCTGACAAATCGGAATTTCCGTCGAACTCGAACGGGGCCTCCGTGCGTGTTTCAGGGGTGATCGGGTCGTCTGGCAGGACTGCCGTTCGCTGATCGGGTTTGAGGGGCGGGGGGCCTTGGGGAGCCGTACCCGGCCCTTCCGGAACATGAACGGCCGCGCCGCAGGCGGGGCACTTGCCATGCTTCCCCGCGTTACTGTCGCCGACCTTGATACCCTTCCCGCAGATTCGAGACTGGAAGTGGGTCACTAGAAGCCTCCTATCACCTCGGTTGCGTCAATGAACGATCTGCTCAACCACCACTACCTACGAGCGTTCGGGCTTCCGTTTCCCCCTCTTACGCCCTCTTGGATTTTCTTTCGCCGCGTCACCGTCGGCAGCAGCCGATACTCTTTGCTGTTCGCCATTTGCTTCGTCATCGGTTTCCTCAGCGGGCTCCGAGAAGTGAGGCGTCCGGTCGATGGGCGGATAAACGCGATGGCCGTCTTTGAATAGGGTTACGGTCATTAGGGGATGGCCATCGTCCCGAGGCTCGCCGGGCTTGCGTACCCGCTTTGGATTCCTTGTCTTGCCTTTGGTAGTCAATCCGTCCAGACGCGAATTGTCGGGTTCCGATTGTTCTGCCTCTTTGGCGTCCGGGCGCAACTCGATAACGGGTTTGTTCTGCCTGTCCGCATGCTGCACAAAAGTACGTCCCTTCCCCCAGTCTATGACGAGCTTTCCGATGAACTCGCTTAGCTTGGGAAGCAACGTGAGGCGGTACTCATCGACACTGCCCGCCGGGTCTTCATCCCCCTCACGCGTCGGGACCTTCTGGGCCTTCTTCGACGGCCCTAGACACTTCACGCTGTAGAGTCCGACAAACCGTGTCTCGCCGCTGTGTGTGCCTACGAACACGGCCCAGTACGGCGCGTTCAATACTTCGTGATTGTCGAGACTCTGGCACTTTTGATACTGCTCGAATTGCTTGCGATGATTGCACCACAAGTCGTATGGCGTGCGTTCTTTGTCCGCCTTTGGATCCTTGTGACGCACCAACCGCACGGCAGCCGGCGGCAAGCCAGCTTCGATCAAGAGCGTGTTGAACATCAGCGGCATGGCGTTTCTCCCGCAACAAAAAGAGGAGCGTCGAAACCGAGACCGCTGGGCATGGCCCAGCGAATCCAGCGGCGGATTCGCGAACTGACCGGCCAGGCGGACCCGTACCGGGCGGCCAAAGAACATCAGAACCGGACGGCGCTGGAATTGGTCGAGCGGTTTTCCCCGCAGGTCGCCAGCGCCGCCAACGGCCTGGAACTGGCCGTGCGGCTGGCCATCGCGGGCAACGTGATCGACTTGAATTGCCCCCTGGGCCGCATGGTCTTGCGGGCCTCGAGTTCCCTCTCAAGTACGAAGTTGAAACCGTCGCAGGCGCCGCCTGCGGCTGAATCATTGACTGTTCAGGAGCCAATCATGGAGATCGTTGTTACGGCCAGTGGGCCGACCTTGGACGCGGACGTGGATCCGCGTTTTGCACGCTGTGCTTATTACCTGTTTGTGGACGCCGAGAGCGGCGAGTTCGAGTCGCTGCAGAACACCGGCGAGGCGGAGAGCGGAGCCGGAATCAAGGCGGCTCAGCGGCTGGCCTCCAAGAACGCCGGCGTGGTCCTGACGGGCAATTGCGGGCCGAACGCGTTTCGGACGCTGTCGGCCGCAGGCATCCCGGTCGTGCTGGGCTGTGCGGGCCTCGTCCGGGAGGTCATCGAGCGTTACCGGGCGGGGCAGCTGCGGCCCGCGAGCGAACCCGACGTGCAGGCTCATTCCGGTACCTCCGGCGCCGTGCCGTCGCAGCCTCCTGCGCCGCAGTCGCCCGCCCCACCGCCGTCGGTGCCGCCGCAGGATGTCCCCCTCTCCCCTGCAGCGCCCGTCACGACAGCGGCTGCCGAGCCATCCAGCGAGGACCAGGGGACGCCGGCCGGCCGCGGTATGGGTGGCGGTATGGGCCGCGGCTGGGGTGGCGGCCGCCGGGTGGGTGGCGGCCCAGGGCGGGGCCAGGGCGGCGGCCGCGGCAGGGGACGCGGGAGAAGAGGGCGAGGCGAGAACTGACCGTCACGCTTGCTGAATCGCCCGATAGAACGGCTTGCCGGCGGTCGTGACAAGCTCGATCGCCCCGCTGACCCGCAGCTCTTCCAGGTACTTCACGACTTCGTTTTCGTGCCTGCCCAGTCCTGCGGTGATGTCGGCCAGCGAGCAGGGCCGGCGCTGCAGCAGGGTCAGGACCTCATTCCGCGAAGCCGCGAATTCCGCTTGCTGGTGCACGGCCCGGAAATCGGCGATGACCTCGGCCTCCGGCTGAAAGAGCGTGCAGAAGAACTTCAGCTGCTCAGGCGACACGGCCTCGGCTTCCTGGTCCGCGGGCGGCCGCGTGACCGTGTTCAGCTGGATGCGGTCTGGCTGAATCCGCTGGACGCAGTCGGCCAAGCGGCCGATCTGTTCCACCGTCCCCGTGTATCCGGCGACGACCATCACTTCCAGCCAATACGCTCCCTGGAATTCCTGCCGGAACGCGATCAGCCCGTCCAGCATCCGAGCGAAAGCGAGCGCCTCGTGCGGCCGGTTGACGGCCTGGAACAGGGCCTCGTCCCCGGCATCCAGCGAGGGGATGACCAGGTCCGCCTCCCACAGTTGGCTGCGCAAGTCGGCTTGCCACAACAGGGACCCATTGGTGAGCACCGCCACCGGGACATCGGTCAGGGCCTTGATCCTCGCGATCAGTTCCCCGATCCGCGCGTACAAGGTCGGTTCGCCGGAGCCGCTGAGCGTGATATAGTCGGGCCGGCTGGTCAGACGCTCAGGCAATTGGGCCACAATTTGCTCCAGCGGGAACCACTCGCGGCGTTCAACGGTCTTGTGCGTGGTCCGTCCGAGCTGGCAGTAGATGCAATCGTAGCTGCAGGTCTTGAAGGGCGTCAGATCGACCCCTAGGGACCGCCCCAGGCGGCGGGAGGGTACGGGACCAAAGACTCGGCGAGGCACCGCTTGGGGGCGCGCAAGTATCGCCATCGCTTTACTCCTTGTCCGTCAACTCGCAAACCGCTCGGGCGCCACCAGGAGTTCACCCAGGTCGGTCAGGCCGGGCTGGACTTCGAATTCCGCGCGTCCGCGTTTCCAAACGGTGGGCGCGCCCTGATGTTGCACTTCCGTCAGATACCCCGCTTGTTCGTGCCAGAACTGGAACGTCCATTTGCCGGGCGGCAGCCCCTTGATCACAAACCGACCGTCCGCGTCGGAGACGGCCATGTACGGATGGTCCTTGACCAGCAGCCAGCCTGACTCCCACGGATGCAGGCTGCAACTGACGCGGGCCGGCAACCGTTCGGCGGCGGCGTACGTCTGCCGCCACTCGCCCTTGATCGGGATGACCAGATTGATCGGCGGGTTGCTCAAGGTGTCGATCTTGGCGCTGTCACCGATCGGGTTCAGATTGCGGATCAGCAGGGTTTGCGTGGTCCACAGCACGCGCGCATGAGGCCCAAAGCGGCAGCCGCGGCAGTCCAGGGCCACATCCGCCTTGGTCATGGCGCCGTACGAGGCAGGGACGGCCGGCAGCGCCTCGTCCCGCGTCACGTACAGCCAGATGAACACGTTGGCCAGCCCTCGGTTGCCGGGGTTCACCACGAGGTGCTCTTCGAGGAGGTTGTGTTTGCCGCAGAATTCCTTGTCGGCGGTGACCACGATCGGCTTCCGCTCGGGCGGGTCGCCACCATAGACAAATCGCCCCTGCAAGTCGCCTCGTTCCAACGCATTGCCAGCCGCGGCTGCCTTCGACGCGGTCCACACCGCCCCGGCCGCAGCCGCGGTGGTGGCCTTGATAAATTCCCGCCGGCTGCCAGTTCCGTCAGACATCGCCCATGCTCCTTGGTTCTTCGCTCGCTTTCGCCCGCGGGAACGGTGTGAATTCCGTTTCGCGGTAGTGGTTCTGAGACACGTCGCGAGCATGCCCCGTACCAAAGCTCGTTTTCGCACAAAGGGATATGCCCGGCAAGTTCTTTCAAGGACACGAGCGAGAAAACGGACCGTGGATCAAATGCCCTATGTCAGGCAATCTGCAAGGAATCAGGGGCTGCGATACTCGCAAAATGCGACCGGTACGCCCAGCGGCGTGGGGCGCAGGAAGTCCACTCGCAGCGAGGCCGTCAGAAAACGAATCGGCGGCAGCGTGTCCATCGCCCGCTGCTCGGCCCGGTACGCCGCGGCCGCCGCCGTACCCGTGCCGTGGCAATCGATGATCGAAGCCAGCAGGCCGCCGTAGACGTAGCCCGGAATGGCCATGTGGTAAGGGCGCGGATGGAAGACGGCTACCGTTTCCTCGCCATCCCAGTGGCTTTTCAGCTGCAGGCCATGTTCATTCAACCGGCCGCAACCGTAGCAGTGGCTCAGGGCGTCCGGATAGTCGTCCGGGAAGGCTTTTTCGCTCACGAGGCAATCTCCGATTCAAGCGACGCGGCTTCCGCGGGCTGTAAGCGAAGTCGCGAACAACAGGGGGAACACGATGTCGCTCGTGCAGCAGGGGATCCAGACCGCGAGGAACAAGAACAGCGCTGTGGCCGCGTAATGCAGAACGCCGAATTGGCCACCCATGGCCATTGTCATGTGAAATAGCGAAGCCCAGGTGCTCAACAGCACGTGCCCGGCGTGGGTGATCTTGGTGTGCGGCCAAAGATAGCCCACCAAGATCCCCGCCGCGGCCAGCGGATTGACCAGCCACCACTTCTCGATGAACCCCAGGTGGATGCCGCGGTTGGGTAAGTCCATCAGGATTTCAGCCACGTACGGAATCACACAGTCGCTGAGCGTCGCGATGCCCACGGAGCCCAGATACCCGATGACGATCGTGAGCCCCAGTGAGCGCCGGCTGTTCACGGTGAACATGGCCGTGGTCACCAGCGCGCTGAGCAGCACGTGCAGCGGGTGCGTCCCCCAGAACAACCGCTGGGAGAGCCACGCCGGCGCCTGGGCGGAGACCAAGGTCACCAGGATGGTGATCCCGGTCAGCGTGCCGAACAGCGTGAACGGAGCGTGGGCGCGGAGCTGGCCGAGGATCAGGAAGGCCAGGGGCGGGGCGTGCCCGGTTGCCCGGTCCGCTTCGTCCGCTGTGGGCAAGCCCGAATCGGAAGTCTGCGGATGCGTAACCATGACTGGCTCCTCAGTCTTCTGGAGGCAGCGTCAACCCTCAGCGCTGGTCAGGAAAAATGCCCCGCGCCGGTCTGTCCAGGAATCGTGTCTCATGGCGTCTCCTTGTCAGTGGTCAGTGGTCAGTGGTCAGTCTGGAATGCACTTGTCAGGTCGTTGGCGAGCTGGCCAGCGGCACCAGGTGGCTGGCGGCTTCGGCAGGGCTGGCCTGCAGACGCCGTTCCACCTTGTCCCACAGGTCCCGAATGGCCTGCGCGGTCGGCCCGTCCGACACTTCGACCACCGGGCGCCGTGCCAGCTGGGCGCGGGTCACCGCCGAGTCGTACGGGACGCGGCCGGCCACGGCGATCCCGTGCTGCCGGGCCCAGTCTTCCAGCTGCTCCGTGACCCGCGCATTCAAATCGGCCTTGTTCACGGCCAGCATCCCCGGTACGCCCAGCCGCATCGCCAACTCGGCCACGCGGCGGAAGCCGTGCAGGCCGGACACGGTCGGCTCGGCGACAAACAGCGCCAAGCTCGCGCCGGTCAGTGAGGCGATCACGGGACAGCCGATGCCGGGCGAACCGTCGCACAGGATCAGGTCCAACTGCCGCTCGGCCGCCAACCGGGCTGCCGTGCGGCGGAGATGCGTGACTAGCTTGCCCGAATTCTCGGCAGCCACGCCCAGCCGGGCATGAACCAGCGGGCCACAGCGCGTCTGCGAGACAAACCACTGGCCGCACACCACGGGCTCAAAGCGGATCGCGTCCCGAGGGCAGAAATCAAAGCAGACCCCGCAGCCCTCGCAGGCCAGCGGATCGATCCGACAGGTCTTCGCCACCCGCCCGTTGCCCGGTCCGTCGAACGAAATCGCCCCAAAGCGGCACAGGTCCAGGCATTGCCGCTGAGCCAGACAACGTTCCAGAGTGACGCGTGCCTTCCGGCCTCCGACAAAGTCTTCACAGCCCTGGATCTGCGGCTCCAGGATCAAGTGCAAATCGGCCGCGTCGACGTCGCAATCGGCGACGACGGCACGCCGCGCCAGAGCCGCAAACGAAGCGACGAGCGATGTCTTGCCGGTCCCTCCCTTGCCGCTGATCACGACCAGTTCCTTCATGGCACGTCCTGTTCTCCGCGGGACCAGCCTGCATCCAGGGCTGCCAGCAATCCGCCCAGGCATTCCGCCAGCGGCGCAGCGGCTGTCAAAGGCAGTTCGCCGCGCGAATACGCCTCGGCCACCGCCCGGTCATCCGGGATTTCTGCCAGGATGGGGATGCTCTGTCGCTGGCAATAGTCCCAGACTTCCCGGTCGCCCACGCCGGCCCGATTGACCACCACGGCGAACGGCAACCGCAGTGCCCGCACCATTTCCACTGCCAAGCCCAAATCGCACAGTCCGAACGGGGTCGGCTCGGTCACCAGCAGCACCAGGTCGACGTCGCGGACGCTCTCGACGACCGGGCACGACGTGCCTGGCGGACAATCGAGGATGACCAACGCGTCCCCATTCGGCAAGGCCGCCTTGACGGCTCGAATCGCCGGCGGACTCATGGCCTCGCCGACGTTCAACATCCCGTCCACGAACCGCAGCCGTCCGCTCGCCCCCAACCGCAGTTGGCCGATGGAGCGCGGCACCTCGCTGATCGCCTGTTCGGGACACGCCAATTGGCATCCGCCGCAGGCATGGCACAACTCGGGAAAGACCAGCACCGAATTGCCGACGCAGGCAATCGCGCCGAACCGGCAGGCGTCACTGCAGCGGCCGCATCGCGTGCAGCGGTCGGCAGCCACCACAGGGACCAGCCGGTCGATCGGCCGTTGTTCGGCGATGGTCGGCCGAAGGAACAAGTGTCCGTTCGGGTCTTCTACGTCGCAATCCGCGTAGACGACCATCCGGCCGGTCTGCGCCGCGACGTAAGCCAAGTTGGTCGCCACGGTGGTCTTGCCCGTGCCCCCTTTGCCGCTTGCCACTGCAATTCGCATGGTGTCCCTCGAAGTGCCGAATCGGGTGACACGCTCTCGTCACCCGGCTGATGGGTCCGCCCAGCGATCTGGGTGGCTGGGCAGCGATCTTGGCGATTGGGAAGAGTCGGGAAACCCGAGCGCTAACCAGCCGCTTGATCAGCGCCGGGCTCGGGCGTTGTCCGCCCGCCCTGTAGTTCCTCGATTCGCCTCTGAAGCTCGTTGAGCATGGTCGCCAAGCCGGCGGCTTGCTGTTTGAGCATCGCCAACTGCTGTGGGCTGTCCGGGGCGGCAGGCGGCGCGGACGACGCGCCCTTGGCACCGCGCGGCGCGGTCGCCATCAAGGTCCGCTGCCAACCGGTCAGCCCGGTTGCACGGAAGACGTTCCGGCACCTCCGCCCGCGTCCGCGGCCACCGCCGTGACCCCAGCCGCCACCTTGGCCGCCGCCGGCCCAACCACGTACAGCGGGGTCAAGACCAGGCGTCGAGAATCCCGGCGCATTCGCACCTCCACAGAACCCCATCCCCCGGCCTGTATTCGAACTGTGCCCCAGCGGGCCTGCTCCATCTCCTCCCGGCATGATCCATCCCCTTTCCAACAGCGGATACCGAGCGAGCCACCTTCGCACCTTCTAGCGGCGTGTCCAGTCGGGTCGCCCAGGTCGTGACGGTGGCCTTTTCCGGCGTGCCCACGCACGTTACGTAGCCACCTGCCGTCGCGGCCTTGCCGCGCGGACCATTGGTCCACCTCCGGGTAGTCAAGCATTGCGCGTGCCGAAGCGAGTCAATTTCTGGAGGATGGATCGATAATCCGCCAAGCGTGCGAAAGTCGCCTGAGTTGCTTCGGCACGGACGATTGAGCGTTGGACTGAGGTGGGGACTTCCGCCCTGCCGAATCGACGGTCCTGCAATCCGGTCTGGCAATCCGCCATTCCACAAATGCCAGGTCTCTGGCATCATGCAAGATCGCTGAGCCGAATCAGGTTCACGTCTTCACCTGACTCGTTACCGCCAGACGGCCAGCGACGAGCCGAGCGTGATGCCGGGGGCGGGCAGGGCGGTGGCGCCCATCAGGTACTCGTCGATCGCCCGGGCCGCGCCGCGGCCTTCGTTGATCGCCCACACGACCAGGGACTGGCCGCGGCGGCAATCGCCGGCGGCGTACACGCCGGGGACGTTGGTGGCGAAGCGGCCGTGCGCGGCTTTGTAGTTGCTGCGCGCGTCGTACTCGAGCCCCAGCAGGTCGGACGCCGCGTGTTCGGGGCCCAGGAAGCCCATCGACAGCAGCACCAGGTCCGCGCGCCAGATGCGGGTTGTTCCCAGGACTTCGCTGAACGGCGCGTTGTCCCTGGGCTTGGACCAGTCGATCGCCACGGTCCGGACTCCGGCGACGTGACCATTGCCGTCGTCGACGAATTCCTTGGTCAAGACGCTATAGGTCCGAGGGTCATTGCCGAACTTGGCGGCGTACTCGTCGTGCGAGTAATCCAGGCGGAAGATCTTGGGCCATTGCGGCCAGGGATTATCGGCGGCCCGCTGCTTGGGCGGCATCGCCAGCAGCTCGAAGTTCACCACGCTCTTGGCCCCATGCCGCAGCGACGTGCCGACACAATCCGCGCCCGTGTCGCCACCGCCGATCACGATCACGTCCAGTCCCGCCGCATCGAGGTGGGCGCGGTCGGCCAGTCGCGAATCGAGCAGGCTCTTGGTGTTCTGCGTCAGGAAGTCCATCGCAAAGTGGATCCCCAGCAGTTCCCGGCCTGGCAGCGGCAGATCCCGCGGCACGGTGGCGCCTGTCGCCAGCAGCCCCGCGTCGTACTGTTGCCGCAAGTCGCGCGGATCGACAAAGCGGATCTCGGCTCCACGCTGCTGCATGATCCGCGTCATGTGACCCTCGGGGAACGCCTCGCGGCAACCGACGTGCGTGCGCGTGACGAATTCCACGCCTTCCTCGCGGAGCAGGTTGATCCGCCGCGCGACGACGCCTTTGTCCAGCTTCATGTTCGGGATCCCGTACAGCAACAAGCCGCCGATGCGGTCGGCGCGCTCGAAGACGGTCACCCGGTGGCCGACCTTGTTCAGCTGGGCGGCGGCCGCCAGGCCCGCCGGACCGGAGCCGACGACGGCGACCTTCTTGCCGGTGCGGATTGCCGGCGGGTGCGGCTGGATCCAGCCCTCCGCGAAGCCGCGGTCGACGATCGCATTCTCGATGTTCTTGATCGTCACGGGCGGATCGTTGATGCCCAGGACGCAGGACCCCTCGCACGGTGCGGGACAAACTCGGCCGGTGAATTCGGGAAAGTTGTTCGTCTTGTGCAGCCGATCCAGCGCGTCGCGCCACCGTCCGCGATACACCAGGTCGTTCCACTCCGGGATCAAATTGTCGATCGGACAGCCGCTGCTGGACATACAGAAGGGCACGCCACAGTCCATACAGCGAGCGCCCTGCGTGCGCAGGTGACTCTCGGCGGGCTCCGTGTAGATCTCGTCAAAATCCGCAATCCGTTCCGCCGGGGCGCGATAGGGTACGGCCTTGCGCGGAAACTCCTTGAAACCGGTTGGTTTTCCCATGGGGGCAGAAATCCTTGGTGATCTTTGCTTGGCGATGACGGGCAAGGGTTCGCTTGCCCAATCTACCGGGCCGCAAACTCCTCGCGAACCGGCGCTTCCTCTTCCTCTTCGTGGGCCCGACGCTCCATCAGCACCCGCTTGTAGTCGATCGGCATGACCTTGACGAACTGCTCGCGAATGATCGTCATCCACTCGTCCAGCACCCGTTCGGCGACGGTCGAGCCGGTGTAGGTCTGGTGCATTTCGATCATCTCCAACAACTCGCCGATGTCCTCTTCGGCTTCCACCCGTTCCAACTCGACGGTTCCCAGATTGCACTTGGTGGCAAAATCGCCGGCCGCATCCCAGACGTAGGCCACGCCGCCCGACATCCCGGCCGCGAAGTTTCGGCCGGTGGTGCCCAGGATGATCGCCCGGCCGCCGGTCATATATTCGCAGCCGTGATCGCCGACGCCCTCGACCACCGCCCAGGCGCCGCTGTTGCGAACGCAGAACCGCTCGGCCGCTCGGCCGCGGAAGAACGCCCGGCCGTCGGTCGCGCCGTACAGGACCACGTTGCCCACCAGGATGTTGTCCTCGGCGGCAAACGTGCTTTCCTTGGGCGGGTACACGATCAGTTTGCCGCCGGACAAGCCCTTGCCGGTGTAATCGTTGGCGTCGCCTTCCAGTTCCAGCGTGATGCCGCCGGCCACGAAGGCGCCGAAACTCTGCCCGGCCGAGCCGAGGAACTTGATGTGGATTGTGTCGTCCGGCAGCCCCTTCTCGCCCCATTTCTTCACCACCTCGTGGCTCAGGATCGTGCCCACGGTGCGGTGCGTGTTGATGATCGGCAGCGTCGCCTTGATGGCTTCCCCACGCGTCAGCGCCCGAGCCGCCAGTTTCAACAGGTGCGTGTTGTCCAGGGCCCGATCCAGCCGATGATTCTGCGGGATCGTACAGCGGACGGCGACCAACTCGTGCGGCCGGCGGGCCGGGGCCAGGATCGGCCGCAAGTCCAAACCGTCCGCCTTCCAGTGGTGGAGCGCGTCCTCCGGGGCCAGGCAATCGACGCGGCCGATCATGTCCTCCAGCTTGCGGAAGCCCAGCTGGGCCATGATCTGCCGGGCCTCCTCGGCGACCATGAACAGATAGTTGATCACGTACTCGGGCTTGCCCGAGAACTTTCTCCGCAGCACCGGGTCCTGCGTCGCCACGCCCACGGGGCAGGTGTTCAAGTGGCACTTGCGCATCATGACGCAGCCCAGGGTAATCAGCGGCGCCGTCGCAAACCCCATCTCCTCGGCGCCCAGCAACGCAGCGATCACCACGTCGCGGCCCGTGCGAATGCCGCCGTCGGTCTGCAGCACGACGCGGCTGCGGAGGTCGTTCAGGACCAGCGTCTGGTGCGTCTCGGCAATGCCCAGTTCCCAGGGCAGGCCGGCGTGCTTGATGCTGGTCAGCGGCGAGGCGCCCGTGCCGCCGGAATCACCGGAAATGGTGATGTGCTCGGCGTGCGCCTTGGCCACGCCCGCGGCGACCGTGCCGACACCGACCTCGGAGACCAGCTTGACGCTGACCCGCGCTGACGGGTTGGAGTTCTTCAAGTCGTAGATCAGCTGGGCCAGATCCTCGATCGAGTAGATGTCGTGATGCGGCGGCGGGCTGATCAAGCCCACGCCGGGCGTGCTGTAGCGGATCCGGGCGATCTTCTCGTCGACCTTGCGGCCCGGCAACTCGCCGCCTTCGCCGGGCTTGGCGCCCTGGGCGATCTTGATCTGCAGTTCGTCGGCGTTGGTCAGGTACCAGGCCGTGACGCCGAAGCGACCTGAGGCCACCTGCTTGATGGCCGAGCGTTTCGAGTCGCCGCTGGGCAACGGCTTGAAGCGTTCGGGGTCTTCCCCGCCCTCGCCCGTATTGCTCCGCCCGCCGATGCGATTCATGGCGATCGCCAGGCTCTCGTGCGTCTCGGCCGAGATCGAACCGAAGCTCATCGCTCCCGTGCAGAACCGCTTGACGATCTCGCCGGCCGGCTCGACTTCCTCCAGCGGAATCGGCGGCCCGTTCGGACCAGGCTTGAACCGCAACAAGCCCCGCAGCGTGCACCGCGCGCGGGCGTCCTGGTTCAGCAAGTTGGCGAACCGCCAGTACGCATCGCGATCGCCGGTTCGAGCGGCGACCTGCAGGTTGGCGATCGCTTCCGGGCTCCAGCTGTGCCGCTCGCCCTCGGCCCGCCAATGGTACTCGCCGGGGTTGGGTAACAGCGGCTGCCGGTCCTCGGGCAGCGCGGGATAGCCCAAGGCATGCCGCCGCAGGGTTTCCTCGGCGAGCGTCGCCAGGCTTACGCCCTGGATGCGGCTGGCCGAACCGGCAAAACACAGCTCGATCACTTCCCGGCTCAACCCCACCGCCTCGAAAATCTGCGCGCCCTTGTAGGATTGCAGTGTCGAGATGCCCATCTTGGCCATCACCTTCAGGATCCCCTTGGCGACCCCGACCCGGTACGCGGTGACGACCTTGTCGTCGTCCGGGAATTCGGCGTCCTCCAATAGTCCGTCGTGGCGGGCCTGCCAGAGCGCCTCGAACGCCAGGTACGGATTGATCGCGTCGGCGCCGTAGCCGACCAGCAGGCAGTGATGGTGCACCTCGCGGGCCTCGCCCGTCTCCAGCACCAGCCCGATCCGCGTCCGCTTGGCCTGCCGCACCAGGTGGTGATGCACGGCCCCGCAGGCCAGCAGCGAACTGACCGGCACGCGTTCGGGCGAGGTCGCACGGTCCGTCAGGACCACCAGGCTGAAGCCCTGGTCGATCGCTGCTTCGGCTTCCTGGCAGATCCGCTGCAGGGCCGCCCGCATCCCGTCGGGGCCGGCTTCGCGAGGGAACGTGATGTCGATCGTCCGCGTCTTCCAGCCGCCCTGGTCCAGCTGCTGGAGGGCCGCCAGCTCCTCGTTCTTCAGAATCGGATGCGGCATCAACAGCCGCTGGCAATGCCCGGCCGTGGTTTCCAACAGGTTCCGCTCGGGACCGATATAGCACTCGAGCGACATGATGACCTCTTCGCGGATCGAGTCGATCGGCGGGTTGGTCACCTGGGCGAACAACTGCTTGAAGTAATCGTACACCAGCCGCGGTTGATCGCTCAGGCAAGCCAGGGCCGAGTCGTTGCCCATCGAGCCGATGGGATCGCGCTTCTGCTGGATCAGCGGCAGCAGCATGAACTGCAACGTCTCGGTCGTATAGCCGAACGCCTGCAGACGGGACAACAGCACGTCGGGAACCAAGCGAGCGGCGGGCGGCTGAGGCGGCAGGTTCTTGAGTTCGATGCGGTTGTCGCGCAGCCATTGCCCATACGGCCGGCGGTCGGCGAAGTCGTTCTTCAGCTCTTCGTCCGGAATCAGCCGGCCCTGCTCAAAGTCCACCAGGAACATGCGGCCGGGCTGCAAGCGGCCCTTGGCCTTGATGTTCTTCGGATCGACCGGCAGCACGCCCACTTCGCTGGCCATGATGACGCGGTCATCATGGGTCAGGTAGTAGCGGCTGGGCCGGAGCCCGTTGCGGTCCAGCACGGCGCCGATGAAGCGGCCGTCGGTGAACGTGATCGAAGCCGGGCCGTCCCAGGGCTCCATGACGGCCGAATGGTATTCGTAGAACGCCCGCTTGTTCTCCGGCATCGTGTCGTGCTTCTGCCACGCTTCCGGAATCATCATCATCACCGCTTCCTGCAGCGAGCGGCCGGACATCAGCAGGAATTCCAGGACGTTGTCAAAGCTGCCCGAGTCCGAACAGCCTGGCTCGGCGATCGGAAACAGTCTGGCCATGTCGTTGCCGAACAGCTCGCTGGCCGCCATGCCTTCCCGGGCCCGCATCCAGTTGAGATTGCCCTGCAGCGTATTGATTTCGCCGTTGTGACTCATGAACCGCAGCGGCTGGGCGCGGTCCCAACTGGGAAACGTATTCGTGCTGAACCGCGAGTGGACCATCGCCAGATGCGTGCGGAAGCTGTCGTCCGCCAGGTCGGGATAAAACAGCAGCAGCTGATCGGCCATCAGCATGCCTTTGTAGACGATGACCTTGGTCGACAGGCTGCAGACGTAGAACATCGTGGCCTGCTTCAGCCGCCGGTCGCCCCGCAGCTCGTGGCTGGCCCGCTTGCGGATCACGTACAACTGCCGCTCGAAGGCCTCGCCTGCCAGCCCGTCCGCCGCGGCCACGAACAACTGCTCAATCGCCGGCTGCGCAGCCGACGCAGTCGGACCGAGATCGGCTTCAACGCCACGCACCGGCACCCGACGCCAGCCGACCAGCCGCTGTCCCTGCTCGGCGACAATCCGTTCCACCACGCGCTTGCACTTCTCGCGTTCGTCGTCGACGGTCGGCAGGAAGACCAGCCCCGCCCCGTACTTGCCGGGCTCCGGCAGCTCGGTGCGCAGGTCCGCCTGAGCGACCTTGGTCAGGAATTCGTGCGGCAGCGCGGTCAGGATCCCAGCCCCATCGCCCGTCGTCGCTTCGCAGCCGCAAGCGCCCCGGTGGCTCATCCGCCGCAGAATGTGGTCGGCGTCCAGCACCAGCTGATGGCTGCGCTGGCCTTTGATATGGGCGACAATCCCCACGCCGCAAGCGTCTTTCTCGTAGGCGGGATCGTACAAGCCGTTCTTCTCGGGATAACCGTGCATCGATCGCAAACTCATTTCCAGATTGACTTTAAGGTGGTCGGTGGCAGCCGTGTTGCCTGTTCGCCAACGCGCCGGTACGCAGGGACTCCCCGTGCTCTCACAATGTCCGGCCAGGTAGCTCCGGCCGGCATCTCAGGTCTCATCCGATGGCCATTCGCGCATACCGGATCAGTAATCTACTTCAAATTCTGCTCGGATTCGAGTGGTCTCCCCCCATTGGGCCACAGTGGCCGGGATAGAAGCGAATCAGCCGGCATGTATATTAGCTAATCAAATATTTTCTAGTGCCTCAATAAGCAAGTCAAATAGAAGTTTATGGCCCCACGGCGGCTGGGTCAAGGGTTGGCACAGACGCAAATCTCTTTCGAGCTAGCAGTTAGAGGATATTGAATATGGTGCGGGCGGAGGGTAGCGTAGGCAGATTGTACGCTGCGCTTCGGAGATTACGATCCATTACTTGGGAGTTACTGAGCTGTGAAGAGAGTCACCTTGCCTGTTGTCGCCTTGGGATTGTGGTTGGTTGTGGGCCAAGCGGTTCGAGCCGAGGAGGGCTGGACTAGCCTGTTTGACGGCAAATCGTTCGCGGGCTGGAAGGCCAGCGAGAACAAGGATTCGTGGAAGATCGTCGCTGGCGAGTTGGTCTGCCACGGCCCGCGCAGCCACTTGTTCTACGACGGCGATCTGAAGCCCTTCAAGAACTTCGAGTTCAAAGCCGACGTGATGACGACGCGCGGCAGCAACTCGGGGATCTACTTCCACACGCGCTTCCAGCCCCTCGGCTGGCCGCAATACGGATACGAGGTGCAAGTCAACAACACGCACACCGACCCGAAGAAGACCGGCGGCCTGTATGCCGTTTCGGACGTCTTCGAGGCGCCGGCCAAGGACGGCAAGTGGTTCGAGATGCACATCGCGGTCGAGGGCAAGCACGTGGTGATCAAGGTGGACGGTAAGACCGTGGTCGATTATACGGAACCGGCGGACCAGAAACCGGCGAAAGATGGATTCATCCGCGTGATCAGCGAGGGCACCTTCGCGCTGCAAGCGCATGACCCAGCCAGCGTTGTGCACTACAAGAACATCCGAGTCAAGAAGCTCCCGTAGCGCCGCAGGCCGACCTAAACGCCTGACTGCGACCCGCATTTGACCGGAGGCTGCCGAGGCTCCGACAACTGACAACTGACGATTAACAACTGACGAATGACCAACAAGATCCGTACCTTCATCGCCGTCGAGCTTTCCGCCGCGGTTCGGGCCGAGGCGATTCGCTTGGTGGAACGGCTCCGGCCCGCCGGCGGAGATGCGCGCTGGGTCGAGCCGCAGAACATGCACTTGACCCTGAAGTTCCTGGGAGACGTCCGGGAGGAGGCCATCCCGGACGTTTGCCGAGTCGTGGCCAAGGCGGCGGCGGAATTCACGCCGTTCGAGGTCGCCGTCGGCGGTGCGGGCGCCTTTCCGGACTTGCGGCGGCCGCGCACGCTGTGGATCGGCGTGACTCAAGGTCGGCAGGACTTGATTCGCCTGCAGACGGCCATCGAACGAGCGCTGGCGAAACGCGGATTCCCCAAGGAGCAGCGGGACTTTCAACCGCACTTGACCATCGGCCGGATCCGCGAGAGCGGCCCCGCCAGGGCCGAGTTGGGGAAGCAGGTCGAAGCCCACGGCGACTTTGCCGCCGGCAGTTCGACCGTCCGCGAGGTGGTCGTCTTCGCCAGTCACCTGTCCTCGTCAGGACCGACCTACGAAGCCCTCGCCCGCGCCCCACTGGGCGCCGCACCGTAGTAGGCCGCAGGCCGCTCGCTCCACGAGCGGAATCGCGCCAGTGCTGTCGCAAACCTGGAGGGACTACGCATGTTGCACCGCTTGTTTTGCCTGACGTTCCTGTTCCCAGCCGCGGCCCTGGCCGCTGACGACAGCGGCTTGAAGCCGCCGCCGTGGCATCTGATTGACATCTGGTGGGACATTGGTCAGGACACGGCCTTCGAGAGCTACAGCATCGACGCCACGATCAGCGAAGATCTGCCGCCGACCGTGAACCTGTACATCGCCCCCGTTGGCATCGCCCAAATGAATGGGACCAATTTCTACGGCGGGATCCAGACGCAAGCCGATGGCTACACCAAACGGGATCCGCACCTGCGCAAGATCGGCCCCGGCTTGCTGATGTCCATGTGGGGCGAACGGAGCCCCGCGGCGATTCGGCCGGCCGCCGGCGGCCTGTGGCAAAGTTCCGGCCACGAAGGCGACTTCGTCAGCGTGCGTCGACCCTACGAGTGGAAGAAGGGCAAGTATACCTACCGGGTCGTCCGCATGGATCGGGAACTGGTCGCCGGCAAACCCTGCACCTGGGTCGGCGCCTTCGTCTACGCGCACGAAAACGACGAGAACATCTTTGTTGGCGCACTCCGGTTCCCCGGGGAGAACCTCGTCCTGGGCCGCAGGCTCGCCAGCTTTGTGGAGATCTACGGCAGGCCGATCCCCGTGGCAGAAATCCCGCAGGTGAGCGTGACGTTTGGCAAGCTGTGCGTGAACGGAACGCCCGTGGAGAAACCGCGTGCCACCGCCGTGTACCCGCAAGGCGTCCCCGACTATGCCGAGGCCTTGACGCAGGACGGCACGCTGGTGGTCACCATTGGAAAACCGGTGCCAGACCGGAAAGAACGGCGGGTCGAGTTGCTGCCGGTGAAGTAAGCGTCTTCGTTCCGCTGTCCTGCCTTTCGTAGGGGAAGAATATGGGAATCTCATTGACCGTCGCCTTGATCGCCTGGAGCACCTCCGTCGCGAGCGGAACCGAGTTGCCGCGCAGCACCCCGGAGGCGCAAGGCGTCTCGTCCGCAGCCATCCTGGCGTTCGTCGAGGCTGCCGACCAGGAACTCGAATCGCTGCACAGCCTGATGCTCCTGCGGCATGGCCACGTGCTGGCCGAAGGCTGGTGGGCGCCGTATCATGCCCAGGCTCCGCACTCCCTGTTCTCACTCAGCAAGAGCTTCACCTCGACCGCCGTCGGCTTGGCCATCGCCGAGGGCAAGCTGAGCCTGGACGACGAAGTGCTGAAGTTCTTTCCTGAGGATGCCCCGGCCGAGCCCAGCAACAACCTCCAGGCGATGCGGGTCAGCGACCTGCTCCGCATGTCCACAGGCCAGCAGACCGAGCCGCCGCGCCCGCCGGATCAGCCGTGGACCAAGGCCTTCCTGGCCCACCCCGTTCCGTTCAAACCCGGGACGCATTTCCAGTACAATACCTCGGCGACCTACATGGCGTCGGCCATCGTCCAGCGGGCGACCGGGGAAACGGTCCTCGAGTACCTCCGGCCGCGTCTGTTCGAGCCGCTGGGCATCGAGCACCCGACGTGGGAGACCAGCCCGCAAGGCATCTCGACCGGCGGGTACGGCCTGAGCATTCGCACCGAGGATATCGCCCGCTTCGGCCAGTTGTACCTGCAGAAGGGCCAGTGGCAGGGGAGGCAACTGGTACCCGAGGCCTGGGTCGAGGCGGCGACGGCCCGTCAGACGTCCAACGGCAGCAATCCGGCCAGCGATTGGGACCAGGGCTACGGGTACCAGTTCTGGCGTTGCCGCCACGGCGCGTACCGCGGCGACGGGGCCTTTGGCCAGTACTGCATCGTGCTGCCCGAGCAGGACGCGGTGCTCGCCATCACGAGCGGCTTGAAGGACATGCAAGCGGTCCTGGACTTGGTCTGGGATAAGCTCTTGCCGGCCATGCATGCTTCGCCGCTGGAGCCCGATGATGCGGCCCGGCAGAGACTCGCCGACACGCTCCAGCGACTCGCTCTGCGTCCGCCGCTAGGCACCGCTTCGCCCGCGCAAGGACCGGGCCGGACCTATGTCTTTCCGGACAATCCGCGGCACCTGGAGACGCTCGCACTCGAGGCCCCCGGGCCAGACGCTCCGGTTACGCTCGTCGCACGGGTTGACGGCGTCGAACGCCGGATCGTCTGCGGCCGCGGCACCTGGCAGGCGGGACGCGTGGCCTGGGGCGAGTTGCCCGACCAGCCCGTCGCGGCCAGCGGTGCCTGGACGGCCGCCGACACGTTCACGGCCAAGCTCTGCTTCTACGAAACGCCGTTTGTCGTCACGCTTGGCCTGACATTCGCCGGGGACGAGGTGCGTTGCCGTTCCGAAGCGAACGTCGGTTTCGGGCCAACCAAGGAGCCGGAACTGGTGGGTAAAGCTCGTTAAGAGGCCGTCCGGCACCATGCAGATTCGGGGAGATACGAAGATGCTCAGCCAGCGTTCATCGATTCGATCGCTTGCCATCGTTCTCGCAAGTGGTGCAGGGCTGATGTGGGCTGGGGAGTTGCCGGCCGCGGAGCCTTTTCTCGATGCCGACGCGCCTGTGTTTGGAAGCAACGGCCAGCAGTACTACCGGCTGCCGAGCCTGTTGGTGACGAGCCAAGGCACCGTCTTGGCGGCCAGCCAGAAACGGTTCGGCGGGAGCGACGATTTCGCGCCGTCAAGTTGGGTCTTGCGGCGCAGTCGCGACGGCGGCCGAACGTTCGAGCCGGAACAGACGCTGTTCGAGCGCGATGGCTACTGCACGTTCAACGGCAACCTGGTCGAGGATCGGCAGACCCGGACCCTGTTTGCCTGTTTCATCGCCTTTCCGCATGCGGAGCGCACGAGCTGGTTCACCAAGACCTGGATTCCCCGGGGCGGCGGATTCTCGCTCGTCAAAAGCACCGACGACGGCCGCACCTGGTCCGAGCCGATCGAGGTCGTGCCCGGGCCGAATGCCGCGGGATGGCGCGGCGGCGGGGCGTTCAACAACAATCACGGTCTGCAACTTCGCACGGGCCCGCATGCCGGGCGGTTGATCATCGGCGCTCGAGTGTTCAAGGACGGCGTGTACGAGAACCGTGCCAAGGGCGGATTGATCTACAGCGACGATCACGGGGAAACCTGGCACGTGGGCGGGGTGCCGTTCCCGGACGGCGGCGATGTCAACGGCGAGATGACGGTGGGCGAGACGGCGGACGGCGAGGTGTATGTCAATTGCCGCAATTCCGTCAGCAAGCTGCTCGGGCGGGCAAAACACGAGGGCCAGGAAACGGAACGCCCCCGGGACCTGCCCCCGCAGCGGCGGTTGTTCGCGCGCAGCCGCGACGGTGGCGAAACCTTCTACGAGCAAGGTTACCACGCGGAGCTGTTCGACGGTCCCTGCAACGCCGGCCAGACGGCGTATTCGTGGGCCGAGGACGGCGGCCGCGGCGTGCTGCTCTTCACGGCTCCTGCCAACCGCCAACGGACGCAGTTGACGTGTTACCTCAGCCGTGACGGCGGCCGCAACTGGACGGCCGGCAATGTGATCTCCGAGTCGGCGGGCGGCTACTCGGACGTCGCGGTGTTGCCGGAGAAGACGATCCTGACTCTGTACGAAAGCCGTGAGGGGCTGCGGTTGGCCCGCTACAATTTCGCGTGGCTGGTGCGTGAGAACGGGCAGGAAGCGAGCAGGACACGATGAAACAGACCCTGGAGCGAACGCGTCTTCAACGGCAAGCCAAACCGCGCATGGCCCGCCTGCGTTTGGCGGCGGCGGCCTGGACGCTGACGGCGCTGTGGGCGTTGCCGCAGACCGGCCTGCCCGCGCCGCCGCAGACGTTCACGGTGCAGGCGCATCCTTTCACCGGCGGCAGCGGGCGCGAGGACAGCATGTGGAGCGCGCTGTACGCCGCGGCCAGCGGCCGGCTGTACATCGGGCTGTGCACGCACGCGGAAGCGGCTCATTTCTACGAGTTCGACCCGGCCACCCAGACGATGCGGCACGTGGCCGATCTGACGCAGTTCAAGGGCGAACGAGGCCAGGGCATCCGCACTAGCGGCAAGATCCACGTCCGGATGGGCGAGGATGCCGCCGGGCGCATCTATTTCGGCGACTTCTGCGAGGACACGGGCCCGGAGTGCGTCGATCCCGCCAGCTACCGCGGCCCGCATTGGTACC
>CAIYOB010000377.1 GCA_903927685.1 uncultured Planctomycetaceae bacterium | reverse complement strand
TGAGTCACTGAGTCACTGAGTCACTAGGGCTGGGTGGCTGGGGTCGAGCCACGAGGCACGAGTGGCGAGCCCCCAGGTCTGGCGCGCTGGGGGCTCGCTGCACTCGACCCCAGGCACCCCGCTGTTGTCCAGCCAGTCAAACGCCTCCGATCCTTCGATCCTAAAGGAGCAAATACCGATGAACCAGCAACTGGATCCCGATCGCAAGATCCGTTTTAAAGTCGCCGACGAGGGCAAGGTCGAATTCCGCCTGAGGCAGATTGTGGTGCCGCCCGGCGAAAAGATTTCGCTGAAGAAGGACTATGATCCCGACTTTACCGGCGGTTTTGACAACAAGGCGGCCGCCCTGGAGCACGTCGAGGCGAACGTCCAACGCCTGGCCGACTTGCAGGAGAAACTGTACGCCCAGGACACGTACGGTGTGTTGATCCTCTTTCAGGCCATGGATGCGGCGGGCAAGGACGGAGCCATTCGGCACGTCATGTCCGGCGTCAATCCGCAGGGGTGTCACGTGACCAGCTTCAAGACGCCGTCGGCCGAGGAACTGGACCATGACTACCTGTGGCGGGCTGCCAAGGCACTGCCGGGCCGCGGGATGATCGGGATCTTCAATCGCTCGTACTACGAAGAGGTCCTGGTCGTCCGCGTGCACCCCGAGTTTCTCGCCAGGCAGCGACTGCCCGGGGACATCGTCGACGACGGCATCTGGCACCGCCGCTACGAGGAGATCAACAGCTTTGAGCACTATCTCGTCCGCAACGGGATCGTGGTCCTGAAGTTCTTCTTGAACGTCTCCAAGGGCGAGCAGAAGAAACGCTTTCTGGCCCGCATCGACGAACCGGAGAAGAACTGGAAGTTCTCCATCGCCGACTACCAGGAACGGGCGTATTGGGACGACTACCAGCGCGCCTACGAAGATCTGCTGAACCACACCAGCACCGACCACGCGCCGTGGTTCGTGATCCCGGCCGACCACAAATGGTTTGCCCGGCTGGCCGTATCCGAAGCGATCTGCAGCCAGTTGGAGCGGCTGGACTTGGCCTTCCCGACCGTCAGCGACCAACGCCGCCAGGAATTGCAGGAAATCAGGACGGCCCTGCAACAGGAGTAGCCTGGAAGGCTGGACACGCAGCA
Source organism: uncultured Planctomycetaceae bacterium (assembly GCA_903927685.1). The sequence continues at coordinate 558 of CAIYOB010000377.1, read as the reverse complement.
CCACGTGAGGCATACTCCCGGAACTCAACAACTCTGGAGAGGAACGGCTTCATGATGAACTTGCTGTGTGTGTCTCTAATCCAGGATTCCGCGGCTCCGAAGAACCGTCGGTCGGCTAGGCTTCGAGCGGTGGCGTTCGCTTTCGGCGTCTGCCTCCTGTGGGTCGTGTGGCTCGGCGGCCTCGACGCGGCGGAACCGGACGGCGACGAGGCCGGCGGGGAACTGTACGCGCGCGTCAAGCAGGCTTCGATCGAAGTGCTGGTCGATGATCACCTGAACGGCAGCGGGGGACTGGTCAGTTCCGAAGGCTTGGCGATCACCGCGGCGCACGTGATCGGGCGGCCGGGAGTCCGCGTCGAGATCCTGTCGCCGGTCGCGGGCCGGCGCAACGCGGAGGTGGTCGCCGTGGATCTGGGACACGATTTGGCCTTGCTGCGGGCCGAGCCGCGCGACGGCGGCTATCCGTTTCTACCGCTGGCCGAGGCGTTGCCGCCGCCTGGCGCCGAGGTGTTCTTGTTGGGCACGCCCATCTTCCGTCACGCCGTCCTGTTCCGCGGA
>CAIYOB010000376.1 GCA_903927685.1 uncultured Planctomycetaceae bacterium | reverse complement strand
TGGTCACCGTCAACACGCCGCCGCTGACCAGGACCACGCCCAGGTCCTGCCAGTTGCGGCCTTCGTCCACGACGTCGGCTCGCGGAGCCACCTGCTGGTTGACCACTGCCGTCGTCTGCGGCGTGCCGGATGCCGCTCCGTTGTACATCTTGAAGGTCGCCTGACTGGCCCGGCTGCTCTCGACATACCACAGCGTCGAGACGCGGTACAGACCGTCGGCCAGCCCCAGGCCGGGCAGACTGAACTGCCACTGCGCGACCTTGGTCTCCACCGTGTTCTGCGTCGCGTACCGCACGTCGCCCAGGTAGCCGGAACTCGCGCTGTACGTCGTGAACCCGCCGGCGGTGAACCCGGCATCGCCATCGTCGATGATCGCCTTGGTCGCTGTGGGGACCGCGGCCGGCGTCACCGTGCCCGTCAAGAGGACCGAGAACAGCCCTGCGCCGCCCGTCGTGGACAGCACCATGGGATCCGTGGGGTCCGAGAACGTCCCTTCCGCAGCTGTGACCAGGCTGACCACGAACGTCGTCGACTGGCCGGGTGCCAGGCTCGCGTCGCCGTAACCCTGCGTCACCGAGAAGCCCGCCGCCGGCAGGCTGGGCGTCGCCAATTCCACGTCCAGCGTGCTGGTGTTGGTCACCGTGAACGTCCGGCTCGCCGCCGCCCCGACCGTTACCGAGCCGAAGTCCACCGTGCTGATCCCGTTGGCCAACGCCGTCCCACCCTGGCTGACGTCGATCGTCGCGGCCGGCGCCGGAGCCGACGGCGGGGGGGCTCCCGCTGGCGCCGACGGCTGGGGCGTGGGCGAACCGCCGCCCACCGTGCCTTGGAGCGTGAAATTGAACGGGGCTTCGCTGTTGTCGTTGTTACCCAAGACCACCTGACCGCTGTACGTCCCGGCAGCCAGACTCGCCGGCAACGTGACCGTGAAAGTCGTCGACGCGCCGCTGGCCAACGACGACAGGGCCGGCCCCGTCGAAGTGAAGTCTGCGGGCACGCTCAGCGACCCCAGGTTCAACGTCCCGCCCCCGTCGTTGCGGACGGTGAACGTGTACGTGATCGGCGAGCCGCCGGTCGAACCCATGTTCACCGTGCTGCTGCCATCGGTCAGGGCCGCGGTCCCGTTCAACACCGTGATCTCCGGCGTGGTCACCGGCATGATCCGCACCGCATCGCCGTTCACGCAACCCGTCGCCGGCGCGGCCAAGCTGACCGTCAGCGTCCCGCTGGCCGACACCGTGATGGCGGTCGTCAGGTCCGCCCAATAGTAACCGCTGGCCGAGTAGCCGGGATACGAGGAGGGCGGCAACTGCTGGCTATACGGCCCCGCCGTCGTCGTGCCGCTGCCCGTACTGACCTGGTACGTGGCCGCGTTCGTAAAGGCACTGCCCGCCAGCCAGGTTGTCGAGACCCGGTAGACGCCCGCGGCCAAGCCGCTGAAGTTCCACGTCATCGTGCCCGCGGCGTTGCACAGATACCGCCCGTCAGCGTTGAAGAACAGGGGACAGAACGAAACTGCCCACCCCGGGTACGTGACGCCGGGATCACCGTCGTCCAAGATCGTCCCCGGCGGCGGCGTGTTGCCGAAGTTCAGCCCCGTGGCCACCTCGCCCAACGCCAGATCCTCGACCAGCGCTGCGTCGCTCAGCGGCGCCGTCTGGCTGTTCCCGTTGGGCACCAACTGCCGCACATAATACGTCCCCGGCGGCAAGTAGCTGAACGTGTACTGGCCGCTGCTGTTGGTCGTCGTCGTCGGCTCGCCGGGGTCCAACGCCCCGTTGTTGTTGCTGTCCAAGTACACCGTCACCCCGGACATCCCCGCCTCGCCCGGATCACGCACCAGATCACTGTCGGTGTTGCTGTACACCACCCCGCTGAGTGACCCGATGTAGCGGAACCCAAAGTCGAGCGTGGCGTTGGTCTGCCCCTCGGTGACGGTCGCCGCCGTTCCCGCCGGATTATTGCTGTCGTTGGTGGCCGTGCTGCCCGCCGCGCCGATCCCCGTCGGCGTCATCCCCGTGGGCGTCGCCATGGAGACGGTATACGTCGGCTCGTTGACCCCCAACCCGTCAAAGGTCTCGTCCAACAGCAGATTCGGGAACAGGTAATTGCCATCCAGGTCCGTCCGCGTCACGACGGTCGTCACCGCCCCGTTGGGATACGTGATCCGCAACGTCACCGGAACGTCTGGGATCCCGGGCTCCAAAAAGTCGCCCAGCGAGTCCGTGTCCTGAATTCCGTTCCCGTTCGTGTCCACCCAGACCCGGTCACCGATCGCCGCCGGTTCGGCATAGTAGCCGAAGTCCAGCGTGTAGACGCCGCCGGCCTCCACCGCCACCGGCGCCGGATCCACTTGGCTGTTCACGCCCGTCGAGTGCCACAAGCCGTCCAGGACCGGGCCGTTCTCGACCACGTCTACCGTATAGCTGCCCGGCGGGACGTTCAGGAAGCTGTAGAAGCCGTTGCTGTCCGTGGTCGTGGTCCCGACCACGTTGCCGTCCGAGTCGCGGAGTACAACCTCGACGTTGCCATAGCGGCCCAGTTCGGTCCCGTCCCGCGTCCCGTCGGCGCTCGGATCCCCCCAAACCACGCCGGTGATGTCGCCGGCCGACGAATCCGGAGCGATGTAGCCGTAGCCGAAGTCCTGCTCCAGGTTGATGTTGTCCGGATCCACCGCAAGGTTGACTTGCCCCTGGCTCGGTCCCGGGCTGCCCGGCGGATTGACCATGCTCTGAGCGCCCCCGGGGATGCCGGCCGCATCCACGATCACGCGATACGCTCCGTCCGGGTCCAAGCCGCCGAAATAGTAGTTCCCGTTCTCGTCGGTCGCCGTCGTTCCCAACAGCGTCGTGGCCGTCGAGTCGTACAGCCACACGGTCACGCCTTCGATCCCTTCCCCCGGCGTGTACGCCCCGTTGCCATCCCGATCCAGGAACACCGTGCTCCCGATCAGCCCGTCCCCTGCCGCGTGGCCCGGCGGGGCATAGCCGAAATCGGCCGTCGGGTAGTCCGTCGTGCCCGCCACAATCGTCACCGTCGTGCGGTTGTCCAGCGTCCCGTCCGGGTCGCTGATCGGCGCCAGCTCGCCCAGCACGTGATTCGTGTCGGTGACCTGGACCGTGAAGACGGTTCCCGGCGTCGTCGCCAAGTCCGGGAACTGGTACTGCCCATTCTCGTCCGTGACGGTCGTCGCGAGCACCTGGCCGCTGCCGTTCAACAAATTGACCGTCACCCCGGGAATCACCGGCTCGCCGGCATCCAACACGCCGTCCCCGTCAATGTCGACAAAGACCTGATCGCCGATCGTGTAGCTGACGGCGGCTGGCGACGGCGCGAAGCCGAAGTCGCCCCGCAGGTACACGTCGCCCGGCGCGATGATGATCGGTTCCGTCGTCGTGTCGCCATCCCCGTCCGGATCGCCCGTCGGTATTGGACTCCACCCAGCCGGCAGTCCCGCCGTGTTCACGTCGATCACGTACGCTCCCGGCGCGATCCCGTCGAAGATGTACTGGCCGCGCACATCGGTGGTGGTCGTCAGCGTTCCCGTGTCGCCCGCTCCGCCGTAGATTCCGTCGCCGTTGGTGTCCCGCAACAGCCGCACGGTGATGCCTGGGAAGCCCGTTTCGCCTGGATCCTGGACGCCGTCCCCGTTGGCGTCGTTCCAGATCCGGTCCCCGATGGCCCCGGTCGCCGCGGCCGCCGGATTGGTGCTGTCCGTCCGCGGCACCCAGTTGTAGCCGAAGTCCGCGGTCACGATCTCCTGGCCCGCCGCCAGTGTGACCGTGGTCGTGTTATTCAGCGTCGCATCCGGATCGCCCGTCTGGTTCAGCCCCGCCGTCGGCAGCACGGTCACCGTGTACTGCCCGGCCGGCAAGTCCGGGAACAGGTACCCGCCGTCCGTCCCCGTCACCGTCGTAATCGGCTGACCCGCTCCCGCGCCCAAGTTGACCCCGGCCGGCGGAGTCAGCCTGACCGTCAAGCCCCCGATCCCCGCTTCGCCCGCGTCCTGCAACCCGTCCCCGTCTTCGTCCAGCCACACCCGGTTGCCGATCGCCCCCAACACCGGGACGAGCCCCGCATCCAAGGTGTTGTTCTCCTCGCCAGCCGCCAACGTCACCAGCGGCGTTTGGCCCGTGCCGAAGTCGGCATCGCTGTCCGTGTTGTCATCGCCCCGATTCTGCGGGCTGAAAATGTAGCCAGCGGGCGGCACAAAGTCCACCAGGTACGTACCCGGCGGCAGGTTCGTAAAGCTGTACACCCCGCTGGCCGGCGTCGTCCGCGTCGCCATCACGCCCGCATCGTCCGCGTTGCCCGGAATCCCATCCGCGCCGTAGCCCGGACGATACAAGTTCACCACCACACCCGCCAAGCCGGACTCTTCAAAGTCCAACTGGCCGTTGGCGTTGGTATCGTTCCACACCAAGTCGCCGAGCGTCGCCGGCTCGTAGAAGCCGAAGTCAATCGTCGCATCACTGCCGCCGCTGGGCAACGCCGACGGCGTGGTCTCGCTGGGGCTCGAATTGCTGTCCGTCGCCGCCGTCCCCCGGCCTGTGGCCGTGGCCACGAAGCCGATGGGCGGTGTCGCTGACACGCGGTACGTGCCCGGTGGCAAGTTCGCGAACTCGTACTGTCCCCCGACGCCGCTGATCGTCGTCAAGCTGACGCTCGCCCCGGCCCCCGTCGTCCCGGTCAACGTCAGCGATACGCCCGGAATCCCGCTGTTCACGCCGTCGTCCTGAATCCCGTTTCCATTCAGGTCGTTCCAGACGAAATCGCCAAGCCGGACCGGTGTGTACAAGCCCCCATCCAGCGTCAGGTTCTCGCCGCCCGAGGCCAGCGTCACCGACGCCGTCGCCCCGCCCACCGCATCGCTGTCCGTAGCGTCGTTGCCCAGATTCGCCGTGGTGAACACCATCCCGGCCGGCAGGTTCGTGAACGTCACCTGGTACGTCCCCGGCGGCAGGTCCGTGAACAGGTACCCGCCATTGCCCGCCGTCGTTGTCGTCTCACTGAACGCCACGCCCGCGCCGGTCGTCCCCGAAACCGTCACCGTCACCCCGTTGATGCCCGGCTCGAGTGCGTCCT